>JAICKR010000034.1 GCA_025927835.1 Jatrophihabitans sp.
GTCATGACGAGGACGTGCGGCGGCTGGGCCGCCTTGCCACGCAACGCATCGCGTTGCTCGACCCCGAAGCGGTGCTGCTCGTCGACGACGACGAGCCCGAGGTCGGCGAACGAGACGTGCTCCTGGATGAGGGCGTGGGTGCCGACGACGATGCCCGCCGCTCCCCCTGCCGCGTCGAGCAGCGCCGCCTTGCGCGCCGCGGCCGGCAGCGAGCCGGTGAGCAGGGCGACCCGGGTCGCGTTGTCGACGCCGCCGAGCTGGCCACCGCGCGCCAGCGGGCCGAGCAGCGCCTCGATCGTGCGAGCGTGCTGCGCGGCGAGCACCTCGGTCGGTGCGAGCAGCGCGGCCTGCCCGCCCGCGTCGACGGTCTGCAGCATCGCGCGCAGCGCGACGACCGTCTTGCCCGACCCCACCTCGCCCTGCAGCAGCCGGTGCATCGGATGCGCCTGGCCCAGCTCGTCGGCGAGCAGTTCGCCGATCTCGCGCTGGCCGGCGGTCAGCGTGAACGGCAGCGCCGCGTCGAACGCGTCGAGCAGCCCGCCGGGCTTGGCCGGCCGCGGCACCGCCGGGTGCGCGGCGGCCTGCGTACGCCGCTGGGCGAGCGCGAGCTGCACCCCGAGCGCCTCGTCCCACGCGAGCCGGCGGTGCGCGGCGAACCACTGCTCGCGACTCTCCGGCTGGTGCATCGCGCGCAACGCCACGTCGCTGTCCAGCAGCCGATGCCGTTTGCGGACGAGCGGCTCGAGCGGGTCGGGTATCGGGTCCAGCGCGTGCAGCGCCTGCTTCACGGCGTCGCCGATGGTCCACGTTCGCACAGCCTTGGTCGCGGGATAGATGGGGATCAACCGCCCCGCGTACTCGTCGGCGATCTCGTCCACGCTGTCGCCGCGCAGCACGAGGTACTCGGGGTGCGCGAGTTGGCGCGCACCTCTGAACTCACCGACCTTGCCGGAGAACAGCCCGCGCACGCCCGGCTGGAGTTCGCGCTCGCGCCACGTGCTGCGCCGACCGAAGAAGACCAGCTGCAGTTTGGCGGTGCCGTCGCCGACGACCACCTCGAGCCGGGGGTTCGCCGGCGGGCCCTTCACGGTGCTGAACAGCACATCGGCCACGACGGTGACGTCCTCGTCCACGCGCAGCCTGGCGAGATCGGTCAGTTCGCCGCGCTCGGCGAGCCGGCGCGGATAGTGCATGAGCAGGTCACGCACGGTCTCCATCCCGAACGCCTTCTGCAGCGGCTTCAGCGTCCGGCCGCCGATGACTCCGTCGAGCTTCGAATCCAGCGTGACCATTACTCGACCCCGATGATCACCGGGTGCTCGGACTGGCCTCCGTCGTAGACGGTCACGTCGGTGAACGGCGCCCGGCCGCGTACGTGCGCGGCGATCTGGTCGCCGGCGCGCGGCGGCGCGTCGGCCCCGACCAGGATCGTCATCAGCTCGGCACCGACACCCAGCAACCGGTCGACGACGTTGAACGCGACGGCCAGTAGGCCGCGGCCGATCTCGACCACCTCGTCGTCGATGAGGCCGAGGATGTCGCCGGGCTGGCAGATGCCCACCGCGGTCAGGCCCTCGCCGGTGGCGATCGTCAGCTCGGCGTGCCTGGTGGCCGCGGCCGCCTCGGCCATCGCAACCACGTCGTCGTCGAAGCGGCGGGACGGGTCGTGCACCGCGATCGCGGGCCGCCCCTGCACCGGCGAGCGCGTCGGGACGACTGCCACGTGCACGCCGTGCGCCCGCGCCTGCTCGGCGGCCGCCTCGGCGACGCCCTTGCTGCGCGACGCGTTGGGCAGCAACACGACGTCGTGCGCACCGCTGGCCCGAACGGCGGCCAGCACGTCATCGACGGACAGCGGCTCGTCGCCGGCCGCGTCGACGACGCGGACGCCTTCGGACTCGAACAGGTGCGCCAGCCCGGGCCCGGGCGCCACCGCGAGCACCGCGGCCGCTCCGTGACCGGCCTCGAGCTGGTCGGCGAAGCGGACGACCGAGATCTGGTGCGGCCGGCCCGCCTCGACGCCGGCCTCGATCGCGGCACCGGCGTCATCGACGTGCACGTGCACGTTCCACACGCCCTCGCCGACCGACACGACGGCGACCGAGTCGCCGAGCGCGGCGAGGGTGCCGCGCAGCCGCTCCACCTGTGCGGCGGGGGCGTCGAGCAGGTACTGCACCTCGAACCCGAACGCCTCGGCGCTCTCGCCGGGTGTGCACGCCGGCATCCGCACCGGCGCGAGCGGCACGGTCACGCCGGTGATCGTGCGCACCAGTGCGTCGAGGAGCACGACGAGACCCCGCCCGCCGGCATCGACGACGCCGGCGGCAGCGAGATCGGCGAGCTGATCGGGTGTGCGTTGCAATGCCGCGTCGGCGCCCTTGAGGGCGTTCGTGACGATCTCGGCGAGCGTCGCGCCCTGCGCGGCATCGGCCGCGGCCCGCGCCACGGTCAGGATCGTTCCCTCGACGGGGCTGACGACCGCCGTGCGGGCGAGTTCCGCGCCGCGGTCGAGACCAGCCGGGAGCGCGCCCGAATCGAGCTGATCGGTCGTGACGTCGGCGAGGCCGCGCAGGATCTGCGAGAGGATGAAGCCGGAGTTGCCGAGCGCGCCCTTGGCCGCGCCCTCGGCGAGCGCGGCGAGCGCGGCGGCGGCGGTCTGCGCGGCAGCCGCGGCGAGCGCCTCGTCGGCGGCGCGCATCGTCGTCACCAGGTTGCTGCCGGTGTCGGAATCCGGGACGGGATAGACGTTCAATGCATCGATCTCGGCCCGGTGTGCGAGCAGGAGGTCGACCGCGCTGCGGCTCCAGAGCCGTACGGCGTCGGCGTCCAGCGCGTCGCGCACCGTGCCACCTCTCTCGTGCCGCCGCTCGTGTCGCCTTGCGGGCCTTCGCTCACCGGCCCTCCGGCTCGCCGCAGAATACTTGCCGGAACCGGCCGGAACCGGCCGTTTGGCCGCGCCGAGCCGCAGACGATAGACTTCCTCGGTTGCCCGGACCCGGTTCGCGGCACCCTCGTCCTCGTCAATCTGCAAGGAGTTCCCCAGTGGCCAGCGTCTGCGATGTCTGCGGCAAGGGGCCCGGCTTCGGTATGTCGGTCTCGCACTCGCACCGCCGCACCCACCGCCGGTGGAACCCGAACGTGCAGTCCGTCCGCGCGCTCGTCGCGCCGGGCACCCGGCGGCGTATCAACGTGTGCACCTCCTGCCTCAAGGCCGGCAAAGTCACCCGCGGCTAGGCGCTAGCCCGCCTCCCCGGAGTCTCACTGCTGTCGTTGCGTACCAGCCAATTGCTCTGTAGCGCTGTTGCCTTCGGGTTCCAGCGTCTTCCCGAAGAAGACGGCGTCTTCGTGGCAGGCGTAGTGGCCGAAGCCGGGGATCGGCAGGTAGGCCGCGCTCTGGTAGAGCGCGATCGCCTCGGGCTGCTCGGGCCCGGTGTTGAGCACCAGCTCGGTGATGCCCGCCGTGGCGGCGCTGCGCTCGAGCTCGGCGAGGACGAGCCGCGACAGGCCGCGCCGGCGCGCGCCGACTGACACATACATCCGCTTGATCTCGGCGCTCGTGGCGTCCAGCCGGCGCCAACCCCCCGTCGCCACCGGCACCCCGTCGAGCAGGCCCACGACGAACAGGCCGCCCGGCGGGCTGAACTCGGCCGGATCGACGGCCGCGGCGTCCGGGCCGCCGTAGCGCACCACGTATTCGGCCTGCACCTCGTCGACCATGCGCCGCACGTCCGGGTCGTCGTACGGACGGACCTCGAGCTCGAACCCCATGCCTGCAGCCTACGAACGCCCTACGACGCGATTCAGCGGAAATGTTCGTGGCCGCCGACCGGCCAGCGATGCCCGTCGACGCGAACGCCCTCGCCCTCCGACACGACGCCGATGACACGCCAGGGCTCGGGCAGCGCGGTGCGTGTGGGGAACGTGGCGGCCAGCGCGTAGTCGTCCCCACCGGTCAGCGTCCACACCAGCGGGTCGACGTTGAGGGCGGCACCGACCTCGCGCAGCCGGTCCGGCAGGTCGAGATCGGCGGCACGCAGGTCTACACGCACCCCGCTCGCGTCGGCGACATGGCCGAGGTCGGCCACCAGGCCGTCGCTCACGTCCGTCATCGACGTCGCGCCCAGCGCGGCGGCCCGCGGGCCCTCGAAGTAGGGCGGCTCGGGCCGCCGGTGCGCCGCCACGACCTGCACCGGCGAGCGGAACCCGCGGCCGAGCACCGCGAAACCGGCCGCGGCCCAGCCGAGCCGGCCGCACACCGCAACCACGTCGCCCACCTGGGCACCGGACAGCGTCACCGGCGCGCGTCCCTCGAGGTCGCCCAGCGCGGTCAGCGCGATCGTCACCTGCTCGGCGGCCGTCACGTCGCCGCCGACGATCGCCGCCTCGACCTGCGCGCACTCGCCGCGCAGCCCCGTCATCAACCCGTCGACCCAGGTCAGCTCCAGCGTCGGCGGTGCGGCGAAGCCGACGAGCAGCGCGGTGGGCAGCGCACCCATCGCGGCGATGTCGGAGAACGCACGCGCGGCCGCCTTGTGCCCGACGTCCTCGGCGGCAGACCAGTCGCGGCGGAAGTGGCGGCCCTCGACGAGCAGATCTGTCGAGACGACGACCCGTCCGTCCGGTGTCGCGACGACCGCGGCGTCGTCGCCGGGCCCGAGGACGATGCTCGGCGTGCTCTCCAGCCCGGCGGTGACCCGGGCGATGAGCCCGAACTCCCCGGCGTCGGAAACGGTGATGACGTGCTCCTCACGATCGGGCGGCAGCGGTACGGCAGCCCTGCGCTACGTTCTACCGGTCCGGCGACGCGTCAGGCGGGAGACATACCGATGTCTGTTAGTGCGTACATCCTGATCCAGACCGAAGTGGGCAAGGCAGCCGCGGTCGCCGAGCAGATCAGCGCGCTCGCCGGGGTGACCAGCGCCGAGGATGTGACCGGTCCTTACGATGTGATCGTCCGCGCCGAGGCAGGCAGCGTGGACGAACTCGGCAAGCTCGTGGTCGCCAACGTGCAGGCGGTCCAGGGCATCACCCGCACACTGACCTGCCCGGTCGTGCATCTCTGAACGGACGCAGCAGATAGATCCCGAACGCAAACGGGCGGCGCTCATCGCGACCGCCGTGACGGTGCCGCTCGTCATCATCGTGGCGCTGGCGGTCGGTGCCCTCAGCGGCGCGGGCGACTCGGGCAGTTCGAACTCCACCACCAACCCGACGGCCGGCGCGCTGCCGCCGGTCTCGCCGAGCGCGCCGCCGCACGGCACGGCGCAGGCGGCCGCGTGCAACAAGGTCATCGAGCAGCTGCCGGTGCAGGTCGGCAAGCTGCTGCCGCGCGTCGTCCACACCGACAGCCCGTACGTCTACGCCTGGGGCGACCCCGCGGTGGTGCTGCGCTGCGGCGTCGACCGGCCCAAAGACCTCACCGCCGGCTCGAGCGCCGAGTTCGTCACGGCCGGCCCGGACACCGGCCCGTTCTACGACGTGACGAGCGACGGGTCGGCGAACGTGTTCACCACGGTCGATCGCGGCCCGTACATCTCGGTCGAGGTGCCGTCGAAGTACCAGGGCGCAGACGTCATGCCCCCGCTGTCCGACGTGATCGCCAAGGCACTCCCGGCCGTCTGCACGACGGACCCCAACACCCCCGACCCCGAGAAGCTGTGCACGAGACGAAGGTGACCTGAACTCGACCACCACGCGAGGATCAACCCCGAGGAGCCCCTGGGCGACGAGCGGGGTTCGGTCCGAGCCCGCCGGCCGAACCCGGCGCAGGAAGCTGAAGGCAACAGCGGCTGCGCCGCGCACGGCTGGAACGCGCCGACAACGGGGAGACTTCGGAGAGGCGGACTAGCGGGCCAGGAGGAGATCCACCTACGGCGATTCCAGACGCCGATGGGTCGTCTCATCCGCGGCTCTTGCGAAGGCGCCGAGCAGACCCTGCAGCGCGAGCGGGCGCATCCGCTCGAGGATCGCCACCACTTGCTCGTGGTCGATCTCGCCGCGCTGGTAAGGCCCCCAGATCGCCCGGGCGAACAGCTCGGTGAGCCCGTTCGCGACGGCGGTCGCGTGCTCGTCGATGATCGCGGCGGAGTCCTTGAGCACGGCCGCCGGCACCGGCAGGGCGAGCAGTTGGACGGCGTGCCCGAGCATCGCCGGCGAGGCGCGGAACAGCCCGTCCGGACGGCGCTCCAGCGCGCCCAGCGCGACGAGCTGGTCGATCTGGTCCTCGTCGACCCGCTGCCCCGCGCGCCGCTCGAGCCCGGCCCGGTCGAACTCTTCGGTGTGCTCCGGCAGCCACGGTGCGAGAACAGCACTCTGGACGGCGTACTCGGCGGCGGTCGCGTCGAGCGGGATGCGGTCGAGCACCCGCTGGATCGCCGACAGCGTGTAGCCGTGATCCTGCAGCGTGCGCACGAGCTCCAGGCGCATCCGGTGCCGCGAGTCGTAGTAAGCGATGCGGCCGCGGCGCTGCGGCGGAGGCAGCAGCCCCTCGCTTGCGTAGAACCGCACGGTGCGTACGGTCATCCCGGTACGGGCCGCGAGCTCGTCGACGGTCAGCTCACCGTCGAGCGCCTCCTCGACCCCGGTCATGCGGCCCGAGGGTAGACCACACCACATTTACTGGCACTCGGGAACTGTGACAGTAAGACTGAGAGCATCCGTCGTCCCTGGAGGACTCCCCATGAGTGAAGCGTTCGTCTACGACGCCATCCGCACCCCGCGCGGTCGCGGCAAGGACACCGGCTCGCTGCACAGCGTCAAGCCCGTCTCGCTGGTGGTCGGCCTGCTCGACGAGGTGCGCAAGCGCAACGTCAGCCTCGACCCCAACAACGTCGAGGACGTCATCCTCGGCGTCGTCTCCCCGGTGGGCGAGCAGGGCGCGGACGTCGCCCGCACCGCCGCCCTGGTCGCCGGCTACGAGACCTCCGGGCCGGGCTTCCAGCTCAACCGGTTCTGCGCGTCCGGCCTCGAGGCCGTGAACATCGCCGCGGCGAAGGTGCGCTCGGGCTGGCACGACCTGATCCTCGCCGGTGGCGTCGAGTCGATGTCGCGGGTGCCGATGGGCTCCGACGGCGGCGCGTGGGCGCAGGACCCGGAGACCGCCTACCGGACCGGCTTCGTGCCGCAGGGCATCGGCGCCGACCTGATCGCCACCATCGAGGGCTTCAGCCGCGAGGACGTCGACACGTTCGCGGCCGAGTCGCAGCTGCGCGCCGCGAAGGCCATCGCCGACGGCGCGTTCGCCAACTCCGTCATCCCGGTCACCGACATCAACGGCCAGGTCGTCCTCGATGTCGACGAGTTCCCCCGCCCCGGCACGACCGTCGAGTCGCTCGGCGCGCTCAAGCCGTCGTTCGCCGCGGTCGCCGAGATGGGCGGCTTCGGTGCGGTGGCGCTGCAGAAGTACCACTGGGTCGAGAAGATCAACCACGTCCACACGCCCGGTAACTCCTCGGGCATCGTCGACGGCGCGTCGCTCACCGTCATCGGTAGCGAGCAGGCCGGCAAGGACAACGGACTCACGCCGCGGGCTCGCATCCTGTCCGTCAGCGTCGTCGGCTCCGAACCGACGATCATGCTCACCGGCCCGGCCCCCTCGGCCGAGAAGGCACTCGCCAAGGCCGGCCTGACGATCGACGACATCGACCTGTTCGAGGTCAACGAGGCGTTCGCCGCCGTCGTCATGAAGTTCATGAAGGACCTCAACGTCCCGCACGAGAAGGTGAACGTGAACGGCGGCGCGATCGCCCTCGGCCACCCGCTCGGCGCCACGGGCGCGATGATCCTCGGCACCCTCATCGACGAGCTGGAGCGGCGCGACCTGCGCCGTGGCCTGGCCACGCTGTGCATCGGCGGCGGCATGGGCGTCGCCACCATCGTCGAGCGCATCTGATCCCCGCGACAACAAACGGAGACCACTGACTCATGGCAGACAACACCATTCGCTGGGACAAGGACGCCGACGGCATCGTGACGTTGACCCTCGACGACCCGAACCAGCGCGCGAACACGATGAACGACGACTTCCGCTCGTCGATCACCGCGACGGTCGACCGGCTCGACGCCGAGAAGGACGACATCACCGGCGTGATCGTCACGTCCGCGAAGGACACGTTCTTCGCCGGCGGCGACCTCCGGTTGCTCGCCCAGGTCAACGACGACAACGCGGCCGAGTTCGCGGCCGGCGTCACCAGGATCAAGGCCGACCTGCGCAAGCTCGAGACGCTCGGCAAGCCGGTCGTCGCCGCGCTCAACGGCGCCGCGCTCGGCGGCGGGCTCGAGATCGCGCTCGCCTGCCACCGGCGCATCGCGCTGGACAACCCCAAGGCGCAGTTCGGCTTCCCCGAGGTCACCCTCGGCCTGCTGCCCGGCGCCGGCGGCGTGGTCCGCAGCGTCCGGCTGCTCGGGATCATGGACGCGCTCATGAAGGTGCTGATCCAGGGCACCCGATACAAGCCGGCCGACGCGGTCGAGGTCGGCCTCGTCCACGAGCTCGCGGCCACGCCGGAGGAGATGCTCGACAAGGCGCGCGCCTGGATCAAGGCGAACCCCGAGTCGGTGCAGCCGTGGGACGACAAGGGCTACCGGATGCCCGGCGGCGCCCCGTCCAACCCGAAGGTCGGCGGCATGCTGCCGGCGCTGCCCGGCAACCTGCGCAAGCAGCTCAAGGGCGCGCCGATGCCGGCGCCGCACCACATCCTGTGCGCGGCCGTCGAGGGCGCGACCGTCGACTTCGACACCGCGCTGGCGATCGAGGGCCGCTACTTCGTCAACCTGGCCAAGGGCCAGACGGCGACGAACATGATCCAGGCGTTCTGGTTCGACCTGAACTCGATCAACGGCGGCGGGTCGCGACCGGCCGGCTTCGAGAAGCGCAACGCGCAGAAGGTCGCGGTGCTCGGCGCGGGCATGATGGGCGCCGGCATCGCCTACGTCAGCGCGCGCAACGGCATGGAGGTCGTGCTCAAGGACATCTCGCTCGAGGCAGCGGCGAAGGGCAAGGCCTACTCGACCAAGCTGCTGAGCAAGGCCGTCGAGCGCGGCAAGATGACGCAGGAGAAGGCGGACGAGGTCCTCGCGCGCATCACGCCCACCGACGACTACGCCCAGCTCGAGGGCTGCGACCTCGTCGTCGAGGCGGTGTTCGAGAAGGTCTCGCTCAAGCACGAGGTGTTCAAGGACACCGAGGGCGTCGTCGCGCCCGACGCGTTGCTCGGCTCCAACACGTCGACGCTGCCGATCACGATCCTGGCCGACGGCGTGCAGCGGAAGCAGGACTTCATCGGCCTGCACTTCTTCTCCCCCGTCGACAAGATGCCGCTGCTGGAGATCATCCGCGGCGAGCAGACCTCCGACGAGGCGCTGGCCCGCGCGCTCGACTACGCGGCGCAGATCAAGAAGACGCCGATCGTCGTCAACGACAGCCGCGGTTTCTTCACCTCGCGGGTCATCGGCACGTTCGTCAACGAGGCGATCGCCATGCTCGGCGAGGGCATCGCGCCGTCCACGATCGAGCAGGCGACGACGCAGGCCGGCTACCCGGTCGGCGCGCTGCAGCTCGCGGACGAGCTGAACATGGAGCTGTTCCAGAAGATCCGCAACGAGTCCAAGGAAGCCGCCGGCGACAGCTACGTCGGTCACCCGTCCGAGGCGATCGTCGACAAGATGGTCGAGCTGGGCAGGCCGGGTCGGCTGCGTGGCGCGGGTTTCTTCGACTACGACGAGAACGGCAAGCGCGTCGGGCTCTGGCCCGGGCTCGCCGACGCGTTCCCGGTGAAGGGTGACCCGGGCGAGGTCGACATCCACGAGCTCGAGGAGCGGATGCTCATCATCGAGGCGGTCGAGTCGGCACGCTGCGTCGAAGAGGGCGTCATCGTCCAGACCGCAGACGCGAACATCGGCTCGATCATGGGCATCGGCTTCCCGCCGTGGACCGGCGGCGTGCTGCAGTACATCAATGGCTACCCGGGCGGGGTCGCAGCGTTCGTCGCGCGCGCCGACGAGTTCGCCGCGAAGTACGGCGCTCGCTTCGAGCCGAACCCCTTGCTGCGCAAGAAGGCCGAGAACGGCGAAACCTTCTAACCCTCGTTGATCAACAGGCGTGGAACGTCGGAGGACGACGTTGCACGCCTGTTGATCACCTAAGGAGACGCGATGGCTGGGCCGCTTGACGGTGTGCGCGTGCTCGAGTTACCGGCCATCGGGCCGGTGCCGTTCCTCGGGATGCTGCTCGCCGACCTGGGCGCGGACGTGATCCGCATCGACCGGCTGCCCGGGGCGGCCGGGCTGGGCGACCTGATGGCGGCGAGCCCGATGGGCCGCGGCCGGCGCTCGATCGCCATCGATCTGCGCAAGCCCGGTGGCGCCGCGGCGGCGGTGCGCATCGCGCAGGGTTGCGACGCGCTCATCGAGGGTTTCCGGCCCGGCGTGGCCGAGCGGTTGGGCATCGGCCCGGACGAGGTGCTGGCCCGCAACCCCGCACTCGTCTACGGACGGATGACGGGCTGGGGCCAGGACGGCCCGCTCGCGCCCACCGCCGGGCACGACATCACCTACCTCGCGATCACCGGGCTGTTGCACGGCATCGGGACGGCCGCCGGACCGCCGATCCCGCCGGTCAACTATGTCGCCGACTTCGGCGGCGGCGCGATGTTCCTCGCGGCCGGCCTGCTCGCGGCACTGCTGCACGCGCGGGCGAGCGGCGAGGGTCAGGTCGTCGACGCGGCGATGGTCGACGGCGCGTCCTATCTCGGCTCGATGACTCGTGCGTTCGTCTCCCGCGGCACGTGGAAGGACGAGCGCGAGGCGAACATGATCGACGGCGGGGCACCGAACTACCGCTGCTACGAGGCCGCGGACGGCAAGTGGGTCGCGGTCGGCGCGCTCGAGCCGCAGTTCTGGTCCGCGCTGGTCCGGACGCTCGGCTTCGACGAGGCGAGCACCCCAACGCCCTACGCCCCGGACGACTGGGACGCATGCCGCAAGCTGCTCGCCGACACGTTCCGGACCAGGACACGCGACGAGTGGGCCGAGACGTTCGCCGGTCTGGACGCGTGCGTCGCGCCGGTGCTCTCGCTCGAGGAGGCGCTGCAGCACCCGCACAACGTCACGCGGGCGACATTCGTCGACGTCGACGGCGCACCGATGCCGGCCCCGGCGCCGCGGTTCTCGCGCACCCAGGGCACGGCCGGACCGGTGGCCGAGATCGGTCGCGCGACCGTCGAGCTGCTCACCGAGGCCGGCTACGGTGACGCCGAGTTGGCCGCGCTACGCACCGCGGGCGCGATCGAATAGCTTGGCTCGCATGAGCCGGGTCTTGGTCCTCATTCGGCACGCGAAGTCAGCCGACGGACCGGTCGACATCGAGCGCGAGCTCAACCCACGCGGCATGCGTGACCGCGCGGCGGTCGGGCAGTGGCTGCGCGACCAGGCGATCGCGCCCGGCCGGGTCGTCGTCTCCCCCGCCGCACGCGCCCGTCTCACCTGGGCCGGCGCAGCACCGTTCGTGACGGCACCCGAGCCGGAGATCGACGACCGGATCTACGAGAACGACGCCTACCTGTTGCTCGACATCGTGCACGAGACGCCGGCCGAGGTGCAGGCGCTCGTGCTGGTCGGGCACAACCCGTCCCTCGGCTCGCTCGCGTACAACCTCGACGACGGCACCGGCAGCGAGGAGGCGCGGCAGGAGCTGCTGACCGGCTTTCCGACGAGCGCGATCGCACTGTTCGAGCTCGCCGGCGAGTGGGCGGACGCGGCGCCGCGCGCGCTGCGGCTCAGCGGCTACGCGGTACCACGCGGCTGACTCCGTGCGTCCGAAAGTTGTCGGAGCCGACCGATAGCGTGCCGGCATGGACCTCAAACTCGAGCTGATCACCGTGCCGGTCTCCGACGTCGACGCGGCCAAGGCGTTCTACGTCGACAAGGTGGGCTTCGTCGCCGACCACGACCACCGCGTCAACGAATCGCTGCGCTTCGTGCAGCTGACGCCGCCCGGGTCGGGCTGCTCGATCGCGATCGGCGAGGGCCTCACCTCGATGACTCCGGGTTCGGTCGAGGGACTGCAGCTCGTGGTCGACGACGCCGAGGCCGCGCGAACCGACTTCGCGAGCCGGGGCCTCGAGACCGAACCGGTCGACGACCTGCCCTGGGGGCGGTTCGTGTATTTCAAGGACCCGGACGGAAACTCGTGGAACGTCCAGCAAATTGTCCGTAATTGACCTCTCTGGCCCGAAGTCTCATCCGAAGTGCTTAGATGCACGCAGTGGAGGCCGATGCCGGTTATGTCTCCCGTCCATGGCTGAGGTGGTACGCCACGGGCGTGCCTCCGCAACTCCAAATACCTGACGTAGCGCTCACCGAGCTGCTCGACGACGCCGCGCACGAGTTCCCGCGCCGCCCGGCGCTTGCGTTCCTCGGCCGTACCGTGACGTATGCCGCGCTCGCCGACGCGGTCGACCGGTTCGCGGGTGCGCTGCACGGCCTCGACGTGCGCAAGGGCGACCGGGTCGCGCTCATCCTGCCCAACTGTCCGCAGAGCGTGATCGCGTTCTTCGCGGTGTTGCGCCTGGGCGGCGTGGTCGTGCAGCACAACCCGCTCTACACCTCCTCCGAGCTGAAGCACCAGCTCGTCGACAGCGGCGCCACCGTCGCGATCGTCTACGACGGCGCCTACCACCGCCTCGAGCAGATCCGCGACGAGACGCAGTTGCGCCACGTCGTGGTCACCTCGCTCGTCGAATACCTGCCCAAGGGCAAACGTCTCGCACTGCGGCTGCCGTTCGCGAGCGTGCGCGAGAAGCGCGAGCAGCTCATCACCGAGCTCCCCGACGACGCCGACGTCATCGACTTCTCCCGAATGCTGCGCACGCCGGCCGGTGCCGGCGCGCAGGTCGCGATCGAGCCCGACCGCGACCTCGCACTGCTGCAGTACACCGGCGGCACCACCGGTCTGCCGAAGGGCGCGATGCTCACGCATCGCAACCTCGTCGCGAACGCGTATCAGGCATGCGCCTGGGATCCCGACGTGCAGCGCGGCGGCGAGACCGTGTTGGCCGCACTGCCGATCTTCCACGTGTACGGGCTCACGATGTGCCTGCTGATGCCCATGCTCACCGCGGCGACCGTCGTCCTGCTGCCGACCTTCGAGCTGGGGCTGCTGTTCTCCGCGATCGACAAGTGGCACCCGACCGTCTTCCCGGGCGTCCCGCCGATGTACGACCAGATCGTTCGCTCGCGGCGCACGACCCGGCACGACCTGCGCTCGATCCGCACGTGCGTGTCCGGTGCGATGCGGCTGCCCCCCGAACTCGTCGAGGGGTTCGCGAAGGTCACCGGCGGCCGGCTCGTCGAGGGTTACGGCCTCACCGAGACCTCCCCGGTCGCGTTGGCCAACCCGCTCGACCACAACGCCCGTCCCGGCACGATCGGCGTGCCGCTACCGGACACCGACGTGCGCATCGTCGATCCCGACGACGGCACGCAGGAGGTTCCCGTCGGCACGCCGGGTGAGCTGTGCATCCGAGGCCCCCAGGTGTTTCGGGGCTACTGGCGCCAGCCGCGCGAGTCGCACACGATGCTGCACGACGGCTGGCTCTACACCGCGGACATCGCGGCGATGGATCGCGACGGCTTCGTCACCCTCATCGACCGCAAGCGTGACGTCATCCTCGCCAGCGGGTTCACCATCTTCCCCTCCGAGATCGAGGACGTGCTCGGTGAGCATCCGGCCGTCGAGTCCTGCGCGGTGGTGGGGGTCTCGCACTACTACCGCGGCGAGACCGCGAAGGCCTACGTCGTGCTGCACGAGGGGGCCTTCGCCGACGAGCACGAGCTGCACAAGTTCTGCGCGCGGCGGCTGGCCGCCTACAAGGTGCCGTCCTCGTTCGAGTTCCGCACCGACCTCCCGCGCAACATGCTCGGCAAGGTGCTGCGCCGCGTCCTGCGCGACGAGTACGAGGCGCTGCGGGCGCGCACGCACTACGACGACCCGATGCCCGACGACGCGTTCGGGCCGCCGGCCCACGACCTGTCCGACGCGCTGACCGAGCAGCTGCCCGGCGAGCTGCCCGACTCCCTGCCCGATGGCCCGCCCGACCGTTTGCTCGAGCGGGATCGTCCACCCGACCGGCCGCGGCCCGAGGGCCGCGGTGTCGTCGACGAGATCGAGCGGCTGGTGCGGCTGCGCGACGCGGGCGCACTCAACGACGACGAGTTCGCTGCGGCGAAGATGCGCCTGCTGGGTTAGCCGTCAGTGCGGCAGGGCGGCGCCGTGGGCGCGCAGCCGATGCTGCGGGCCGCTGCGCGGTGCGGGTTGCTGCGCGATGTACGGCGCGGGGCGGCGGCGCGCGCGGGCAGCGGCCCGGGCCCGTCTGCGCTCGGCGAGCCGGCACTGGATGAAGGCGGCACCGAGCAGGAACCAGGCGGCCAGCAACGCACCGACGACGAGCACCGCGTACAGGTGGCCCGTCCAGGCAACGTGCCCGATATCGATCCGGATCACGGTGTTCCGGTTCTCCCAGCCGAGCCATCCCCCGGCGCCGGCTGCGCTGAGCATCAGCAACAGACCTCCGAACAACACGCAGTTGGTCCTACCCGCCGCGGCCGTCCGGCACACCGCGCAGTGATCCGGCGCTCAGTTGACGCAGGACTGCTTCGCCGGCGCGCTGATCCCGTTGCCGGCGCTCTTGGCCGGCTCGCCGGCAGCGTGCGACGCGCGGTGCGGCGCCGGCTTCGGGTGGAACGCGTCTTCCACGACCCGGTGCACGTGCGCCGGGTCGACCTTGAACGCGTCCTGATGGTCGACGTACAACGATCCCTCGGTGGGGATGGAGCGGCCGACGATGTTGCCCGCCGTCAGATCGGCCATCTGGTCGGCGAAGTCGGTGAGCTCGAAGTGGCGGTCGAGGGTGAACGTGTCAGTGACCGCGTTCATCAGCGCGCGCAGCGCGAACGGGTCGAGCAGCGTGTGCGCGGACAGAATCCGGTTGAACGCGGCACTGAGGAAGTAGCGCTGCCGCAGTTCCCGGCCCAGATCATCCGGGATCTTGCCCGGGATGTTGTGCCGCTGCCGGACGAACTCCAGCGCCTGGTCGGGCGTCAGGTCGTGGTGCCCGGCCGACATCTTGAACCCGGACCCACCGTCCTCGTTGTGCGCGACGTTGTAGGCGTGCGTGTCGTCGACGTCGTGGCACAGTGTCACCGGGATCTTGCCGATCGCGGCGACGATCTCGACGAAGCCGGCGAAGCCGACCTGTACGTAGTGGTCGATCGCCTCGCCGGTCAGCTGCTTGACGGTTGCGACGAGGGTGCTGGAGCCGGCCTTCTGCTGCGCCGCCTCGCCCTTCGCGCCGCTGTTGTAGTAGCCGTCGGCGTAGGCCGCGTTGATCTTGCCGTCCTGGAAACCGGGTATGTGCACCCAGCTGTCCCGCGGGATCGAGATGAGCGTCGCCTTCGAGCCGTCGGCCGGGACGTGCACGAGCATCAGCGTGTCGGTCGAGTACGACTTGTCATGACCGACCTTCAATTCGCGGATCTGTGCCGGGGTCAGCCCGTCGCGCGAGTCGTAGCCGACGATGAGGATGTTCTGCGCGGTGCCCCTGGGACGCTCGGCGCCGCCGCGGATGCCCTGCACGTCGACGACGTGGGTGTTGCGCTTGAGCGCCGCGAAGTTGTACCAGGCCCAGCCGCTGGCGAGCAGCAGCGCGCAGGAGACGAGCGCGCCGGCGATCCGGCCACCGACGCGGACGCGGGGGCTCATGCCGCGCTGCCGCGGCGCAGCGCGGCGACGATCAGCCGGTCGACGAGCGTCGGGTAGTCGACGCCGGACGCTGCCCACATCTGCGGGTACATCGAGATGTGCGTGAAGCCGGGCATCGTGTTGATCTCGTTCACCACGACCCGGTCGTCGGCGGTGACGAAGAAGTCGACGCGCGCCAGCCCGGTGCAGTCCAGCGCGGTGAACACCCGGCAGGCGGCCTCGCGCACCTGAGCGGTGACCCCGGCCGACAGGTTCGCCGGGATGTCGAACTCGCAGGCGTCGTCGAGGTATTTCGCCTCGAAGTCGTACCAGTCGTGTCCCCGCAGCACCCGGATCTCGGCGGGCACGCTGGCCTCGGGCTGCCCGTGCTCGTCCTCGAGCACGCCGCACTCGATCTCCCGGCCGGCGACCGCGGCCTCGACGAGCACCTTCGTGTCGTGCGTGAACGCGAGTTCGACGGCCTCGTCGAGCTGCGCCCACTCGTTCACCTTGGTGATGCCCACGCTCGAGCCGGCGCGGGCCGGCTTGACGAACACCGGCAGGCCCAGATGACGCAGGTCGACCGAGGAGTACGGCCGGCCGCGGCGCAGTACCGCGAACTCGCCGACGTCGAGGCCCGCGGCACGCACGAGGATCTTGGTGAACTCCTTGTCCATCGCAGCTGCGCTCGCGAACACGCCGGCGCCGACATAGGGGATGCCGGCCATGTCGAGCATGCCTTGGATGGTGCCGTCCTCACCGAAGCGCCCGTGCAGAACGGGAAAGACGACGTCGACCGACTCGAGCACCTGCACCGCCGCGCCCGGCTCCAGCGTCACCAACGAGCGCGACGTCGGGTCGGCCGGGAGCACGACCGCGGTGCCCTTCTCGACCTCGGGCAGCGTGCGTCCGGTGAGCTGCAGGCTCTCGGGTGTCGCATCGGTGAGCATCCACTGCCCGGACGGCGTGATGCCGACCGGCAGGACGTCGTACTTCTCGGGATCGAGCGCGGCGAGCACGCTGCCCGCCGACACGACCGACACCCCGTGCTCGCTGCTGCGCCCGCCGTACACGACCGCCACCCTGATCCGGCGCGGCACGTCAGGTCTCCGACTTCATCGATCGCGACATGAGCGCCTCGAGCATCTCGCGCGGGGTGATGCGCCCGAAGCACACCGCTTCGACGGCCTCGGTGATCGGCACGTCGATGTCCTGCTGCTGGGCGAGTTCGAGGACGGACCGGCACGACTTCACACCCTCGGCGACCTGGCCGTGCGTGGCCGCCTGCGCCTCCTCGATCGACTCCCCGCGGCCGAGCCGCTCGCCGAAGGTGCGGTTGCGCGAGAGCCGCGAGTTGCACGTCGCGACGAGATCGCCCAGCCCGGCCAGGCCGGCGAAGGTCAGCGGGTCGGCGCCCAGGGACTCGCCGAGCCGCGCGGTCTCGGCAAGGCCGCGGGTGATGATCGAGGCGACCGTGTTGTCGCCGAAGCCCATGCCCTGCCCGATGCCGCAGGCCAGTGCGATGACGTTCTTGACCGCGCCGCCCAACTCGCAGCCCACCACGTCGGTGTTCGTGTAGGGGCGGAAGTAGGACGTGCCGCACAGCTTCTGGACCTCGGTCGCGCATGCCTCGTCGACGCACGCGATGACCGTCGCGGTCGGCTGCTCCTGCGCAATCTCGAGCGCGAGGTTCGGGCCGCTGACGACGGCGATGCGCTCGCCCGGCGCACCGGCGATCTCGGCGATGACCTCGCTCATCCGCTTCGCGGTGCCCAGCTCGACGCCCTTCATCAGGCTCACGAGCGTCGCTCCGCCGGGCAGCGCCGGCGCCCAGCCGACCAGGTTCTCGCGCAGCGACTGGGACGGGATCGCGAACGCGACGAGATCGGCACCCGCCGTCGCCTCGGCCGCGTCGTGCGTGGCGGTGAGCGCCCCGGGCAGGTCGATCGAGGGCAGGTAGTCCTCGTTGCGATGGCCCTGGTTGATCTGCGCGGCGAGTTCGGGCCGGCGCGCCCACAGCGTCACGTCGTTGCCGGCGTCGACGAGCACCTTCGCGAACGCGGTGCCCCACGAGCCTGCGCCCAGCACGGCGGCCCGCGTCATTGTCCTACGCTCGCAAGGCTCGCTTCGGCCACCGAAGGCCTCCTGCGCCCATGAGTCGCTCCGCAAGCGTCGCTCATGCCACGTCGCTCTGCTTGTCGGTGGGCCGCACCCAGTGGAACAGCTCGCCCTGCGGAACGGGCAGGCCGCGCAGCTCGGCTACGTCGTCGCGCAGGCGGCGCATGATCACGTCCGTCATCTCGTGCAGCACCTTGACGGTCGGCTTCTGGCCGCGGAACGCGCTCAGGTCGATCGGCGCGCCGACGGACACGGTGTGCTTCGGCCGCGGGATGAGCTTGACCTTCTTCTTGTAGAGGTCGAACTGCTCCTGCACGCCCCACTGGGCGATCGGGATGACCGGCACGTCGGGCACGAGCGTGGCCAGCCGCGCCGCGCCGGTCTTGCCGATCATCGGCCACCCGTCGGGGTCGCGGGTCACCGTGCCCTCGGGGTGGAGCACGAGGACGCCGCCGTTCTCGAGTGCGGCCACCGCGGCGGCCAGCGACTGCCGGGCGTCCATGGTGCCGCGCTTGACCGGGATGTGGCCCATGACGCGCATCCCCCAGCCGACGGCGGGCACCTCGAACAGCGACTCCTTCGCCAGGAACCGCGGCGTGCGCGCGGCGTCCAGGACGAATTTCGAGACGAGGAACGGGTCGATGTGCGAGACGTGGTTGGTGACGATGATCATGGGCCCCTGCTGGGGTAGCTGCTCGATGTTGCGGTAACGCATCTTGAACAACGCGGACACCGGGTAGTAGAGGACGAGCCACACGAAACGCCAGCCCGGGCCCATCTTCTCGCCGTAACCCGGTTTCCGCAGCTTGTGCAGCCTTGCCACCCGAACATCTCCCCTCGGTCCCGCCATGCAGTCTGCCGCATGCCCGTCCTGCAGCGTTCGTAGACTCGGATCGTGCCCTGGACCGTCGTCATCCCGGCCAAGGCGTTGCGTGACGCGAAATCGCGCCTGCTGGCGGCCAGCGACGACCCGGACGCGCACCGCCGACTGGTCGAGGCTATTCGGGCCGACACCCTCGCTGCCGCCCGCGCCGCTGCCGGGGTGGCCCGCGTCCTGCTCGTGACCGACCGTCCCGGCATCCCGGACGCCCTCGTGCAGACCAGACCCGGGCTCAACGCCGCCCTCGCCGAGGCCGCCGAACACGCGGCGCGCAGCTGGCCCGGCGACGGGGTGGCCGCGCTCGTCGGCGATCTGCCCGCGCTGCAGCCCACGGCGCTGGCCGCGGCGCTCGCCGCCGCAGAGGCACACCAGCACGCCTACGTCCCGGATGCGGCGGGCACCGGCACGACGCTGCTCGCGGCCCGGCCGGGCGCCCCGCTGCGGCCCTCCTTCGGGCCGGGCTCGGCGGGCCGGCACGCGGCACACGCGACGGCACTGCCGGCCGCGCCGCAGCTGCGCCGCGACGTCGACACGGCCGAGGACCTGCGCGCGGCCGCCGAGCTGGGTCTGGGTCCGGCCACCACAGCTGAGCTTGCCGCCCGCACCGCAGCCCCGTGTTCACCTTGAGGCTGCATCATGGAGGCCCATGAGCGCGCGACGCTTGCGAGCGAGCAATAGGCATTGCGTCTTCGCGTGCCCGAACGGAGAGAGGGCATGAGCGCCGATAGCGTCCGCGACCTGGCCGTCGATCCCGCCGACACGGTGCCCGACGGCGATCTCGATGGCGCTCCCGAACATGTCGACGACCTGCCCGACGACCGGTTCAGCAACCGCGAGCTCTCCTGGCTCGGGTTCAACGCCCGGGTCCTCGAACTCGCCGAGGACCAGAACCAGCCGCTGCTCGAACGGGTCAAGTTCCTCGCCATCTTCGCGGGCAACCTCGACGAGTTCTACATGGTGCGCGTCGCCGGGCTGAAGCGGCGGGCCGACATGGGCCTGCAGATCCAGTCCGCGGACGGACTGTCGCCGCGCGGGGTGCTCGGCGCGCTGGCAGCGCGCACGCGGGAACTCGTCGAGCGGCACGCGAACTACTTCCGCAATGTCGCCACGCCGCAGCTCGCCGCCGAGGGTATCCACATCCGGCGGTGGGACGACCTCGACGACGACGAGCGCAAGCGGCTCGCCGAGTACTTCGAATCGAAGGTCTTCCCCGTCCTCACCCCGCTCGCCGTCGACCCGTCGCACCCGTTCCCCTACATCTCCGGGCTCTCGCTCAACCTCGCGGTGCTGGTACGCGATCCCGACGACGAGGTGCAGCGCTTCGCGCGGGTCAAGGTGCCGAACAACGTGCCCCGCTTCGTCGTGGTGTCCTCCAGCGTGGTCGAGGTCGAGCTGCTGCCGCTCGAGGACCTCATCGCGGCGCACCTGTCGATGCTGTTCCCGGGCATGGAGGTCGTCGAGCACCACCTCTTCCGGGTGACCCGCAACGCCGACTTCGAGGTCGAGGAGGACCGCGACGAGGACCTGCTGCAGGCACTCGAGCGCGAACTCATGCGCCGCCGCTTCGGCCCCGCGGTGCGGCTCGAGGTCGCCGACGACATCGACGACTCAGTGGTCGAACTGCTGGTCAGCGAGATCGACGTCGACCCCGACGACGTGCTGCGGGTGCCCGGGCTGCTCGACCTGAGCTCGCTGCACCAGGTCTACGACATCGACCGGCCGATGTTGAAGTACCGCCCGTTCGTCCCGTCGACGAACCCGCGCTTCGCCGAGGGCGAGACCCCGAAATCGGTGTTCGCAACGCTGCGCGACGGCGACGTGCTCGTCCACCACCCGTACGAGTCGTTCGCGACGAGCACGCAGCGCTTCATCGAGCAGGCCGCCGCAGACCCGCGGGTGCTGGCGATCAAGCAGACCCTGTACCGCACCTCCGGCGACTCGCCGATCGTCGACGCCCTGGTCGACGCGGCCGCGGCCGGCAAGCAGGTGGTCGTGCTGGTCGAGGTGAAGGCGCGGTTCGACGAGGTGGCCAACATCGCCTGGGCGCGCACCCTGGAGCGGGCCGGCTGCCACGTCGTCTACGGCCTGGTCGGTCTCAAGACCCACTGCAAAACCGCTCTGGTGGTACGGCAGGAGGGCAACCAGATCCGGCGGTACTGCCACATCGGCACCGGCAACTACCACCCCAAGACGGCGCGGCTGTACGAGGACTTCGGCATGCTTACCGCCGACCCCGAGGTGGGCGCCGACGTCACCGACCTGTTCAACGTGCTCACCGGCTACAGCCGCCAGCGGCAGTACCGGCGGCTGCTGGTCGCGCCGCACGGCGTGCGGGCCGGTCTGATCGAGCGGATCGAGCGGCAGGCCGAGATCGCCCGGGCCGGCGGCGAGGCGCTCGTCCAGTTCAAGGTGAACTCGCTGGTCGACGAGGAGACCATCGACGCGCTCTACCGCGCTTCACAGGCCGGCGTGAAGGCCGACCTCATCATCCGCGGCATGTGCGCGCTGCGTCCCGGCGTGCCGGGCCTGTCGGACAACATCCGGGCCCGCTCGATCGTCGGCCGGTTCCTCGAGCACTCCCGGGTGTTCCGGTTCGGCGCCGGCGACGACGCCGAGTACTGGATCGGCTCGGCCGACCTGATGCACCGCAACCTCGACCGCCGGGTCGAGGCGCTGGTCCGGGTCACCCTGCCGTCCGCCCAGCGCGACCTGCGCGACGTCCTGGAACTGGCGATGAGCGACGAGAGCGAGGGCTGGGACCTGGCCGGCGACGGCACCTGGCACCGCCGCCCGTTCGGCCCGTCCGACCAGCACCGGCACCTGCAGGAGGCGCTGCTGCGCCGGATCATCGGCAAGGCGGCCTGATGCCGGAACCGGTACGGGCCGCGGGCGGGGTGCTCTTCCGTCCGGCGGGCGACGGCATCGAGGTGTGCCTCGTGCACCGCCCGCGGTACGACGACTGGGCGCTGCCCAAGGGAAAGCTGGACGGCGACGAGCATCCGCTGGCGGGCGCGGTCCGGGAGGTGGCCGAGGAGACCGGCTGCACCGGCGTGCCGAGCCTCAAACTGCCGACCCTCGCGTACGACCTGCCCGACGGCACGCCGAAGACGGTGGATTTCTGGCTGATGCGCCTGGCCGGCGAGGGCCCGGTGGTGGACACCGCCGAGGTCGACGAGGTGGCCTGGCTCCCGCCCGCGGAGGCGCGGGAACGGCTCAGCTACGACGACGAGCGGGGCGTGCTCGACCGGGCGGCCGAGGTGCCGCCGATCACCAGCGTCGTCGCGCTGGTGCGGCACGCGCACGCCGGCGAACGCAAGGAGTGGAAGGGCAACGACGCGCTGCGGCCGATCGACGAACGCGGCCGGCGCCAGGCCGAGCGGATCGGCGAGGTGCTGGCGCTGCTGCGACCGGACCGGCT
Organism: Jatrophihabitans sp.; assembly: GCA_025927835.1. Lineage (GTDB taxonomy): Bacteria > Actinomycetota > Actinomycetes > Mycobacteriales > Jatrophihabitantaceae > Jatrophihabitans. The sequence goes on from JAICKR010000034.1 coordinate 22,153, forward strand.
GATCTCGGCGACGCCGTTGCGCTGCAAGCAGACCCTGGAGCCGCTGGCCGAGCGGCTCGGCGGCGCCTCGATCGTGCAGGACGGCGCCTTCGCCGAGCCGCCCGAAGCCGAGGAGGCGGCGGCCAAGGCCAAGGTGGCCGCCCAGCGCCTGCTCGACCTGCGCGGCGACGGCCGGCCGGCGATCTGCAGCCAAGGCAAGATCATGCCGACCCTGCTGGCCACCCTGCACGACCAGGCCGACCCGGAGCCCTACAAGACGTCGAAGGGCGACGGCTGGCTGCTCACCTGGGCCGGTGACCGACTGCTGGACGCGTCGCGGATCTAGGCCCGCCGTCGGCACGCCACAGTCCCAGCTCGCCCCCGGTCAGCCAGCGGGCCCGCCACAACTCGTCCGGTCGCGGTTCCCAGTCGCGATAGGGCAGCAGCGCCACCCGCCAGCACAGCACGCAGGTGAGGTACCAGCCGTAGAGCGGCACCGCGCCGAGCCACCCGTCCCGGGTGCGGTACGAACCCCACGGGGCCAGCACCCGTACGGCGAGGCCGGACCACGCGCAGGTGACCGCCCAGTCGAGCAGCCCGTAGCCGGTCCAGGACTCGGCCAGGCTCCCGAACGTCCACCCCGGCACGACCGCGGCCGCGAACAGCAGCACGGCGATCAGCGACCGGCCGACCAGCCCGCGCGGTGTCGCTTCTCGCTCCATGCCCCGGACGGTAGGCTCAGCGGCCGTTTGCGCGCCGGAACACACGAAAGGCGTCCACCTTAGGGTGGACGCCTTA
>JAICKR010000226.1 GCA_025927835.1 Jatrophihabitans sp.
CATACAACGACGCGCATGAGCGAGCCGAAGATGGTCGGATCGACGCGACGCCAGTCAAAACGCGCGGCGTTGAAGAGCAGCGCGATCTCCTTCGCGTCCAGCGGAACGCTGGCCGGCCGTTCGAACAACTCCCCGTTTACGTACCGGGTGCCCGAGAACTCCCCTTTCCGGTTCTGGTCGCCCTTCTGGTTGAGCACGGTGAACAGCCAGCTGAGGTCGCGTGCGGCGTTCGGCTCCTTTTCGTAGCGGAGCCGGTTCACGATCGTCTGGAACGGGTACCCGGCGAGCATGTGGAGATCCTCGGCGAACATCGTCCAGACGCTCTGCATGATGAAGCGCTGGACCTCGTCCAGCGGTGCCGCGCCGCGATCTTTGAGCGACTGGTACAGCTGCGCGACGGTCTGTGCCGCCTCCTTGGTGAGTTCGCGGTGGTGCTCGATGAAGGACGCCTCGACGTTCTCGCCGACCAGGAAGAGCAACGCCTCGTAGTGATCCGGCAGTTCGTCCAACGCCAGGTTCACGGCAGGACGGGACGGGTCCTGATGCATGTCCCACACCATCAGCCGGTGGAAGGACGAGAGGACCACGTAGCGCACCGCAGGGTATGCGCCAAGGGGATCCGCGGAAGCCCGATAGTAGCGATCGGCCTGCGGCTGCGCGTACGCGAGATTAGACGAGAGTTCCGGCGACTTCATCTCGACGATCACGCGGCCCGGCCAGAACATGTCGGCACGCCCGGTACCCGGAAAGTGATGCTCGTAGAGGATGCCTGCTGCCTTGCGATCAAGCCCGTAGCACGAGATCAACTCGTTGAGGAACGTCTGTGCCTCTGCGATCTCGTTGCCGGCGTAGCCCGACCAGCGGGCCACGAACGGGCGCAGGGCATCCTGGATCTCCGGACCCGAGCGCACCCCTCCCGGGGAACTCACAGCATTCGAAGCGAGTCGCCGCTGTAGTAGGTGTCCTGCATGAGGCGCTTGCGGATCTTCTGAAGATCGGTGATCGCAGCGTTCAGGGCAAGTTCCACGTTGACGTCGCCACCGCTCTTGGCCGTCGCCTTGAGACCGCGTTTGGCACGGTCGACGGCCTGCTCGATGCACAACAGCGTGTCGGAGACCTCGCCGAGCGCCCGTTCCTGGGCTGCCTGCGCGTCCGGCCGATCGTCGGTGCGGCGGGCACCGGTCTGTGCCATCGTGCCTCCTTGCGGTCGTGTCCCAACCCTAGCCCGGTCGATGCGCGATTCCACGGATATCCACAAGCCAGATCAGCTGTGCTCCTCCTCGGCCTGACGGATCGCGCGGATCGCGGCCTGGTCGGCGACGCGCTGCTCGTACTCCGCACGCGCGTCGTGGTCGACCGAGGTGAGGGCACGCGCGTCGTCGAGCAGCCGCCGGCCCAGCCGGAACACCGGCTCTGGCACCAACGCGTTCACGAGGTCGAACATGCGCAGGTAGCCAGGCACCGGGATCTCGGCGCGCCGCGAGTGGACGCTGCGGACGATCGCTCGCGCGACGTCTTCCGGATCGACGGTCGGCATCCCGTGCCCGAGCGGCACGCCGGACGCCAGCCCGGTGCGCACCGCGCTCGGCAACACCGCGCTGACGCTCACCCCGGTCGCGGCGAGTTCGGCGCGCACCGCGAGCGAGAGCCCGAGTGCGGCGAACTTGCTCGCGTTGTAGACGGCCATGCCGGGCACCGGCATCTTGCCGGCCATCGACGCGACGTTCACGACGTGCCCGCCGCCCCGCTCGACCATCGCGGGCACGACGATGCGCATGCCGTGGATGAGCCCCCACACGTTGACGTCGAGCGTCGTCGCCGACAGCGCATCTGCCTCGTCGAGGAAACCGCCGAGCGGCATCACGCCCGCGTTGTTGACCAGCACGTCGATGGCGCCGACACGCGCGACGACCTCGTCGACGCACTGCGTGAACGACGCGCGCGAGGTGACGTCGACGCCGAACGCGTACGCGTCGATCTCCCGCGCCGCCTCGTGCGCGACCGGCAGGTCGAGATCGGCCAGGCAGACCCGGGCACCGCGGGCCGCGAACGCCGCACCCGTGGCGCGGCCGATGCCGCGCCCGCCGCCGGTGATCAACACGACGGCACCGTCGAGATCGATGGCCGGATATCCCACGGACGGCATTCCTCTCAGGCGGCGATCGTGCTCGGGACGGTGTGCAGCGCGATGTCGAGCGCGGCGAGCCGGCGGCGCGGGTCCATGAAGTTGGCACCCATCTCGGCGAGGTCGTCGGCGCCGGGGTGCACCCGCAGCACGTGCGTGCCGTCGGCGGCGAGGCCGGCCACCTCGCGGTCGACGGTGCGGCTCATCTCGCGGCGCAGCGCCATCGACTCGAGCCGGCGGCCCACCCCGTGCGGGTGCGTGTGCACGTTGGACACCATCGGCGCGACGAGCACCACTTCGTCCAGTGCGAGCGGCGCGACCAGGTCGACGGACGCCGGCGAACGCATCCCGCCGTCGGCATAGCGGTGTCCGTGCGCGCGCATCGGGCGATACCACCCCGGGATCGCCCACGACGCGTGCAGCGCGTGCCGCAGCGGCACCACCGGGGCACCCGGCCGGCCGAACGCCACCCGGTGCGCGGTGCCGAGGTCGACGGCGACGAGCCAGACGGCCCGGTGCTCGACCCACGCGCCACGGGTCGTCAGGTCGTCGGCCAGCGCGTCTAGGAAGCGTGGCACGCCGCCGCCGGGCGGCAGCATCCCGGCCGCGAGCGCGATCGCCGAGCGTCGGCGCAGCCCGTACGCGGCCAGCGCCGGGGACGTGATGCCCGGGCGCGGGACGGGCGGTGTGCTGCCGGGCGGCGAGGTGAAGAACGTCCGGACAGACGCACGCGCGGACGGGTCGTCCCGCTGCGCGGCGACCAGCTCGTCGACACCGACCCCGGCGCCAAGCATCGCGGCGATGGACGAGCCGGACGAGGTGCCCACGATCACCTCGGCGGTGCGCGGGTCCCAGTCCAGCCGCGCGGCGACCGCGGCCAGCGCGCCGACGGTCCAGGCGCCGCCGACCGTGCCGCCGCAGCCCAGCACGAGTCCGCGGCGTGGCATCCGTCGAGTCGGCATCGGGTCTCCCCTCGTCCGGGAGATTAGATCAGCTCGGCCGGGTCGAGCTCGATCCGAACGGGCTCGGCGGAGCGGCGCGCCGAGCGACCAGCGGCGGCAGTCTTCAGCGCCCGGGCCAGCTCGGCACCGAGCGCGCGCGGCACCCGGACCAGCACCCGCTGCGCATCACCGGACACCGGCACCGGCCCGACGACCTGGGCGTCCGCGGGCAGCTGCGCCGCGCCGACGAGTTCGGTGACAGCCGCGGCCGGGCCGGTGAGCGAGGCCAACCGGCAGGCCGGCGGGAAGCCGAGCTCGGCCCGCTCGGCGAGCTCGCGCGCCGCGGCACCGCCCGGGTCCCAGCGCACCAATGCCTGCACGACCGGGATGGCCGCGTCGGCGCCGACCACGACGGTGCCGTCGGCGCGCACCAACGCCGCCGCGTTCGCCCAGCGGCGCAGCGCCTCCTCGGCGGCCCGCAGGTCAGCGCGGGAGAGCAGCGCCCAGCCGTCGAGCAGCAGCGCCGCCCCGTAGCCG
>JAICKR010000138.1 GCA_025927835.1 Jatrophihabitans sp.
AGCACCTTCTTGAGGCGTTCCTCGAAATCACCGCGGTACCGGCTACCTGCCACCAGCGACCCCAGGTCGAGGGTGTAGAGCTGCTTGTCCTTCAACGTCTCGGGAACCTCGCCCTTGACGATCGCCTGCGCCAGGCCTTCGACCACTGCGGTCTTGCCGACACCCGGCTCGCCGATGAGGACGGGGTTGTTCTTGGTGCGCCGCGACAGCACCTGGATCACGCGGCGGATCTCTGCGTCCCGGCCGATGACCGGGTCGATCTTGCCCTCCTCGGCCGCCTCGGTCAGGTCGTTGCCGTACTTCTTGAGCGCCTCGAAGGTGCCTTCGGGATCGGCGGTCGTGACATGCCCGGAGCCGCGCACCGAGGTCAGCGCGTCGTCGAGCGCGGCCCGGGTGACGCCGTGCTGGCGCAGCACGTCGGCGACGTCGGAGTCCCCCGCGGCCAGCGCGAGCAGCAGGTGCTCGACCGCGATGAACTCGTCCGAGTGATCGCGCGCTTCCTTCTCGGCGCCGCCGAGCACGGCGAGCAGCCCGCGGGACGCGGTCGGCGCGGAGACCGACGACCCGGATGCGGCGGGGAGCTTGTCGACGAGGCGGCCGACCTCGGCACGGACGGCCTGCGGGTCGGCCCCGACCGCCTTGAGCAGTGGGCCGGCGAGGGTCTGCGTGTCGTCGAGGATCGCCACCGCGAGGTGAGCGGGTTCGACGGCGGGATTACCCCGCTGTGCGGCGGCGGTCACAGCGCTGTTGATCGCCTGCTCGCTGCGAGTGGTTCGGTCCATTCGGCTAGTTCACTCCATCGGAGATCGGCATGTCACTGGCTTCACCAGCAATAACGAAGCAGAACTTGAGTGTGTTCCGCTCAACCCTGCCATGAATCGGGCGGCCCGGCGGCGTCGATAGGCTCGGCGGATGCGAGGAATCGTTCTGGCCGGCGGGGCGGGCACCCGGCTGCACCCCATCACCCGTGCGGTGAGCAAGCAGCTGCTGCCCGTCTACGACAAGCCGATGATCTATTACCCGCTGTCGGTGCTCATGATGGCGGGCATCCGCGACATTCTGATCATCACCACGCCGCAGGACCAGGACCAGTTCCAGCGGCTGCTCGGCGACGGCGCCCAGTGGGGCATCGCGCTGAGCTACGCGATCCAGCCCGAACCCGAGGGCCTCGCCCAGGCGTTCCTGATCGGCGCCGATCACGTGCACGGCGAGCCGGCCGCGCTCGTCCTCGGCGACAACATCTTCTTCGGGCACGGCATGTCCGGCCTGCTCGAGGACGCGGTGGCCACGGTCAACGCCGAGGGGGGCTGCACGCTGTTCGGCTACCGGGTCAGCGACCCCGAGCGCTACGGCGTCGCCGAGGTCGACCGGGACGGGCGACTCGTCCAGATCGAGGAGAAGCCGGCCAAGCCGCGTTCGAACCTCGCTGTCACGGGGCTGTACTTCTACGACTCGAAGGTCGTCGAGCACGCCCGCCGGCTGTCGCCCTCGGCGCGCGGCGAGCTGGAGATCACCGACCTGAACCGCATCTACATCGAGAACGGCACCGCGCGGCTGGTCGACCTCGGCCGCGGCACCGCGTGGCTGGACACCGGTACGACCGATTCGCTGCTCGAGGCGGGCGAGTTCGTGCAGGTGCTGCAGCACCGGCAGGGGCTGACGATCGCCTGCCTCGAGGAGATCGCGATGCGCCAGGGCGCGATCAGCCCCGAGGATGCGATCGCGCTCGCCGACGCGATGGGCAACTCGAGTTACGGCGCGTACCTGCGCCAGGCCGCCACCGACTACCTCAGCGCGAGCTGACACATGCCGACGGAGATCACCCCGGCCGCGGCCGCCGAGACCGAGATCGGCGGTCTGTGGCGCATCGACACGAAGAGCGTCACCGACGAGCGCGGCACCGTCCGCGAATTCTTCCGGACGAGCGGCTTCGCCGAGCTCGGCGTGCCGGTGCCGCCCCGCTGGTCGCAGATCAACATGACGTGGACGCACGAGGGCGGGGTGCGCGGCCTGCACGGCGAGTCGATGACGAAGCTCGTCGGCGTCGCGGCCGGCAGCGCGTTCGGCGCGTACCTGGACGCGCGCAAGGACTCCGCCACCTACGGCAAGGTCGTCACGCTGCCGCTCGAGATCGGCATCCAGGTCCTCGTGCCGCCGGGCGTGTGCAACGGCTTCCAGGCGACGAGCGCGGGCGGCTGCCAGTACCTGTACTGCTTCGACGCCGAATGGCAACCGGGCATGGCCGGCGTCGGGGTGCGGCCGACCGATCCGGCACTGGGCATCGGCTGGCCGCTGCCGATCGACGAGGGCAACCCCGCGCTGATCTCGGCGAAGGACGCCGCGGCACCGCTGTTCGCGCAGCTCTGAGGGAGACTCACCATCGTGCGTGTACTCGTCACCGGCGGCGCCGGATTCATCGGCGCGAACTTCGTGCACCACACGGTCGCGCACCGTCCGGACGCGAGCGTCGTCGTCCTCGACGCGCTCACCTACGCGGCGAGTGTGTCGAGCCTCGCACCGGTACGCGACCGCATCGAGTTCGTGCACGGCGACATCGCCGACGCGCAGCTCGTCGACGAGCTGGTGGGCGGGAGCGACCTCGTCGTGCACTTCGCCGCCGAGTCGCACAACGACAACTCGCTGCGCGACCCGTCGCCGTTCGTGCACACCAACCTGGTCGGCACGTTCACCATCCTCGAGGCAGTGCGGCGGCACGGTGTGCGACTGCACCACATCTCGACCGACGAGGTGTACGGCGATCTCGAACTCGACGACCCGCGCAAGTTCACGCCCGAGACCCCGTACAACCCGTCCAGCCCGTACAGCTCGACCAAGGCCGGCTCCGACCTGCTGGTGCGCGCCTGGGTGCGCTCGTTCGGGGTGCCCGCCACGATCTCGAACTGCTCGAACAACTACGGGCCGTACCAGCACATCGAGAAGTTCATCCCGCGCCAGATCACCAACGTCCTGGACGGCCGGCGCCCCAAGCTCTACGGCGCCGGCGCCAACGTGCGCGACTGGATCCACGTCGACGACCACAACGCCGCTGTGTGGACGATCATCGACAAGGGCCGCCTCGGCGAGACGTACCTCATCGGCGCCGACGGCGAACGGAACAACAAGGACGTGCTCGCGCTCGTCCTCGAGATCATGGGCAAGCCGAGCGACTTCTTCGACCACGTCACCGACCGGCCCGGCCACGACCTGCGTTACGCGATCGACGCGAGCAAGCTGCGCGACGAACTCGGCTGGCGGCCGCAGTTCAACGACCTGCGCGCGGGGCTCGAGCAGACCGTCCGGTGGTACGCCGACAACCGCGACTGGTGGGCCGGCGCGAAGAACGACATCGAGGCCAAGTACGCCGAGGCGGGCCAGTGACCCGTTGGTGCGTCACGGGTGCGGGTGGCCAGCTCGGCACCCACCTGCTCGAGCTGCTCGACAGCGCCGACGTCGTCGCACTGACGCGCGCCGAGCTCGACATCACCGACGCCGCAGCCGTCGACTCCGCGATCGCCGACGCGCGTCCCGACGTCGTCGTCAACGCGGCCGCCTACACGGCGGTCGACGCGGCCGAAGAGGCAGAGGCGGACGCGTTCGCGGTGAACGAGACCGGCCCGCGGTTGCTCGCCGAATCACTCGCGCGGCACGGCGGCCGGCTGCTGCACGTCTCGACCGACTACGTGTTCGCCGGCGATGCCACCGAGCCGTACGAACCGGATGCCCCGGTCGGCCCCAAGACCGTCTACGGGCGCAGCAAGCTCGCCGGCGAACAAGCGGCACTGGCCGCGCTGCCGGCGTGCCACGTGGTGCGCACGGCATGGGTGTACGGCGGGCCCGGACCGAACTTCGTCGACACCATGATCGGGCTCGAGCAGTCGCGCGACACGCTCACCGTCGTCGACGACCAGATCGGGTCGCCCACCTGGGTACGCGACTTGGCCGCGGCACTGGTGGCGCTGGGCACCTCTTCGGCCGCGCCCGGCGTCCTGCACTTCGTCAACGCCGGGCAGGCGTCGTGGTGCGACCTCGCCCGCGAGGTGTTCCGACTCGTCGGCGCCGACCCGGAGCGCATCCAGCCGGTGCCGAGCTCGCAATTCCCCCGACCCGCGCCACGCCCAGCCTGGTCCGTGCTGTCCACGACATCATGGACAAACCAGGACTTACCGCCACCACGTCACTGGCGTGCGGCGCTCGAAGCCGCGCTTGCCACCAAGGCACGCTGAACGGCTCCCGCTTCGCGGGCTGCTACGTCTCTACGATTCGCGGTGTGAACCGTGCCGCGAACATTGCCTTGGCAGTGCTCGCGGTGCTGGTCGTCGGCGCCGCGGTGTACGTGATCGCCAACAACAAGGCGCCGGAGAGCCAGCGTCAGCCGGCGGCCGCGGGTTCGCACTCGTCGACCACATCGCAGCAGACGCCGAGCGTGACGATCACCGACGGCCCGTCGTCGCTCGGCATCGACCCGACGTCCGTGGGCATGGGCGGCTCGGCGCCGACCATCGCGTTCCTCGGCGACGACTGGACAGCCGGTATCGGCGCGAGTGCCAAGGCGAAGCGATTCACCACGCTGGTGTGCACGCAACTGCAGGTGATCGAGCGCAACTTCGGGCTCAACGGCGCCGGCTATGCGAAGGCGGGCACGAGCGGAGGTGACTACCGCAGTCAGGTCGCCAAGATCGTCGCCGCGGAACCGACGATCGTCGTCGTCAGTGGCGGACGCAACGACTACAGCGACGACGCGGCGACGACGGCAGCCGCCGCGCACGCGATGTTCGCGAACCTGCGCACGAAGCTGCCCGACGCGAAACTCGTCGCGATCGCGCCGTTCTGGGGTGACAGCGACCTGCCGCCGGAGATGGTCGCGCTGAGCAACGCGGTGCGCAAGGCAGTGACCGACGCCGGCGGCACCTACGTCGACATCACCGACCCCGTCCACGGGCACCCCAACTACATGGCCGACGACGCCGACCCCAACAACCAGGGTTACGCCGCGATCGCCGCCGCGCTCGAGCCGAAGCTCGCCGGCCTACTGCCTCAGTAACGCCGCCGCTGCGGCTTCCACACGACCAACGCGGTCGTGGGGCCGCGCCGTGCCGCAAGCTCGGCGTGGGCGTGGTCGAGCTCGGCGGCCAGCTCGGCGACCTTCGCGCGCAACGCGTCGACATGCGACTCGAGCTCGATGATGCGCTTGATGCCGGCGAGGTTGACGCCTTCGTCCTGCGACAAGCGCTGCACCTCACGCAGCAGCGCGACATCGCGCGCCGAGTAACGGCGACCACCGCCACCCGTGCGGCCCGGAGTCACGAGCCCGAGCCGGTCGTACTGGCGCAGCGTCTGCGCATGCATGCCGGCCAGTTGCGCGGCCACCGAGATGACGAAGACCGGCGCGTCCTCGGGTAGGTCGTTGGGGATCCGGCGATCGGCCATGATCACTCCCGTCCAAGGGCCGCGGTGATGTGCGGCCGCGGGTCGTCGGTCTGTGCCGCGGCGAACTGCTCGAGCGCCGCCCGCGCCGCGTCGTCGACATTGGCCGGCACCGCGACCTCGACGGTGACGAGCAGGTCACCGGTGTGCCCGCGCCGCGCGATGCCGCGACCGCGCACTCGCAGGGTGCGTCCCGACGGCGTGCCGGGCGCTACCTTCAGCGCAACCGAACCGTCGAGCGTGGGCACGCGCAGCTTCGTGCCCAACGTCGCTTCGGCGAACGTGATCGGCACGGTCAGCGTGAGGTCGTCGCCGCTGCGGCCGAACAGCTTGTGCGGCTCGACATGGACGGTGACGTACAGGTCGCCGGCCGGTCCCCCGCCCGAGCCGGGCGTGCCCTTGCCCGCGACACGCACCTTCGCGCCGTCCCGGATGCCGGCCGGGATACGCACGTTGATCGAGCGCACCTGCGTCGAGCTACCCGTGCCGTGACAGTCGGGGCACGGGCTGTCGATGATGCGGCCCGTGCCGCGACAGTCGACGCACGGTTCGCTGAACCCGAACGCGCCCTGGTTGTGGCTGACGAACCCGGTGCCGTCACACGTCGGGCAGCGCCGCGGCGACGTGCCGGGGCGGGCGCCCACTCCGTTGCACGTGCGGCAGGTGCCGGGCCCGCTGAGCCGCAACGGCATCGTCACGCCGCTCACTGCCTCGTCGAAGCTGAGCGTCACATCCGCCGTCGCGTCCTGACCGCGGGTGCGCTGCTCGTGCGTGCGCGTGCGGGTACGCGTGCCGGGTGTCGCGTTGCCGAACAGGCCGTCGAACAGGTCGTTGAGATTGCCGCTCGAACCGCTGCCGAACATGTCGCCCATGTTGAAGTTGATGTTCGTGCGCTGCCGGCCTGCGCCGTAGCCACTGCCCGGGCCGAACCCGCCGAACGTGCCACCTCCGAACAGGCTGCGCGCCTCGTCGTACTCCTTGCGCTTCGCCGGATCGGAGAGCACGTCATAGGCCTCGGAGACCTCCTTGAACCGCGCCTCCGCCTCGGCGTTGCCGGGGTTCTTGTCGGGGTGGAGTTCTCTCGCGAGTTTGCGATAGGTCTTCTTGATGTCGGCCTGGCTTGCGTCTTTGGTGACGCCGAGGGACTTGTAGTAGTCCTTCTCGATGTAGTCCTTGGTGCTCATCTGGTTGGCGTCACCTCCCTGTTTCTGGTCTTGTGCGGGTCGTTCGTCCGGCTGCGGGCGGACGAGATCCTCCTCGGATGATCCGGCTCAAAAAGCGGGCCGGATCATCCTGCGGGGGACTGCCCGCCCTTCGCCCTCCACTACTCGCCGTTCTCGCCCGGCTCGCGATGCGCTGCTGGTTCGTCCGCTGCATCCGTTGCGGGGTTGGCGATCGTTTCAGCGTGGTCCTGTTCTGCTGATCCGTCGCCTTCCTGCGTGGCGGCATCCGCGGCTGGGGTAGGCGTTGTCGGATCGGTGACGCCGACCATGGCGGGGCGGAGGAGGCGGTCGCCGTGGAGGTAGCCCTTCCGTAGCACCTTGGTTGCTGTCGGGAGGGTTACGTCGGGGCTCTCGTCGTGCATCACGGCTTCGTGGATGGACGGGTTGAACTCGTCGCCCTCGTCACCGAAGGCTTGCAGGCCGAGCTTGGTGAAGACGGTGTCGAGGTGATCGGCGACGGCTTTGAGGGCGCCGGTCAGGTCACCGTGCGCGCGGGCGCGATCGAGATCGTCGAGGACGGGCAGGAGCTCGGCGAGGGTGCGGCCGATGGCGAGCTCGCCGGCGGCGAGGCGATCGCGTTCGGCGCGCTTGCGGTAGTTGGCGTACTCGGCCTGCAGGCGCTGCAGGTCGCGGGTGCGCTCCTCGAGGAGGAGGGCTTCTGCTTTGGGCACGTCTTCCTCTGCGGATTCGGTTGCTCGCGCTGCGCCGGGAGGGGGCTCACCCTCGGGTGAGCCCGTCTCCGGCTTCTTCTTGCGAACTTCGCCCGTCACCGGGTCGATCTTGCGGTTGTCGCGGACGACGACGCGTTCCGGCTCCTCCGGACCGCGCTCGTCCGAGGGGGCGTCGGTCACTTGCTCTCCTCAGCCGGACCCTCGTCGACGACCTCGGCGTCGACGACGCTGTCGTCGTCGGCGGACTCCTTCGTGAAGTTCGGGCCGGCGCCGCCCGCGTCCGAGGCGCCCTCACCGGCGGCGGCCTGCGCGGCCTGGGCGGCTTCGTACATGGCGCCGCCCGCCTCGGAGGCAATGCGGGAGACGTTCTCCTGGGCGGTCTTGATGGCGTCGAAGTCAGCGCCCTCGAGCGCCTTCTTCAGCTCGGCCACCGCGTCCGTCAGTTCGGTGCGCTTGTCCTCGGGCAGCTTGTCGCCGTTCTCGGACAGGAACTTCTCGGTGCTGAACTGGAGGGACTCGCCGGAGTTACGGATCTCCGCCTCTTCGCGGCGCTGCCTGTCTTCCTCGGCGTGCGACTCGGCGTCCTTCATCATCCGGTCGATCTCGTCCTTGCTCAGGCCCGAGCCACCGGTGATGGTCATGCCCTGTTCCTTGTTGGTGGCAAGGTCCTTGGCGCTGACGTGCACGATGCCGTTCGCGTCGATGTCGAAGGTGACCTCGATCTGCGGGATGCCGCGCGGTGCCGGCGGCAGGCCGGTCAGCTCGAACATGCCGAGCTTCTTGTTGTAGGCCGCGATGTCGCGCTCGCCTTGGTAGACCTGGATCTGCACGCTGCTCTGGTTGTCGTCGGCGGTGGTGAAGATCTCCGAGCGCTTGGTCGGGATCGTCGTGTTCCGCTCGATGAGCTTGGTCATGATGCCGCCCTTGGTCTCGATGCCGAGGGACAGCGGGGTGACGTCGAGCAGGAGGACGTCCTTGACCTCACCCTTGAGCACGCCGGCCTGCAGGGCGGCGCCGACGGCGACGACCTCGTCCGGGTTGACGCCCTTGTTCGGCTCCTTGCCGCCGAGCAACTCCTTGACCAGTTCGGTCACGGCGGGCATGCGGGTCGAGCCACCGACGAGGACGACGTGGTCGATGGCCTTGACGTCGATGCCGCCGTCCTTGATGACGCTCTGGAAGGGCGCCTTGGTGCGCTCGAGCAGATCGGCGGTGATCTTCTGGAACTCGGCGCGGGAGAGGGACTCGTCGAGGAAGAGCGGGTTCTTCTCCGCGTCCTGCGTGATGTAGGGGAGGTTGATGCTCGTCTGCTGGTTCGAGCTGAGCTCGATCTTGGCGCGCTCGGCGGCCTCGCGCAGCCGCTGCATCGCCATCTTGTCCTTCCCGAGGTCGATGCCGTGCGCGGCCTTGAACTTGTCGACCAGCCAGTCGATGACGCGCTGGTCCCAGTCGTCGCCACCGAGGTGGTTGTCGCCGCTGGTGGCCTTGACCTCGATGATGCCCTCGCCGATCTCGAGAAGGGACACGTCGAACGTGCCGCCGCCGAGGTCGAAGACGAGGATCGTCTGCTCCTTCTCGCCCTTGTCCAGCCCATAGGCG
>JAICKR010000192.1 GCA_025927835.1 Jatrophihabitans sp.
AAGGTTGCCCTCACCGCACCGCTCAAGCAGATCGCGATCAACGCCGGCCTCGAGGGCGGCGTCGTGGCGGAGAAGGTCGGCTCGCTTCCGGCCGGCCACGGCCTGGACGCCTCGACCGGCGAGTACGTCGACATGTTCAAGGCGGGCATCGTCGAGCCGGCGAAGGTGACGCGCTCGGCGCTGCAGAACGCCGCGTCGATCGCCGCGCTGTTCCTCACCACCGAGGCTGTCGTCGCCGACAAGCCGGAGAAGGCTGCTGCCCCCGCGGGCGGCATGCCGGGCGGTGACATGGACTTCTGAGTCCATACGCACGAACGAGGGCGGGCCGGGAAACCGGCCCGCCTTTCGTGTGTGTCAGCGGCTCAACCCAGCAGGTCGTCCACGTAGCACCAGCGCCACGCTTCGCCGGGCTCGATCGAGCGCATCACCGGGTGGGCGGTCTCGCGGAAGTGCGCGGCCGCGTGCTTCTCGGTCGACGAGTCGCAGCAGCCGACGTGCCCGCACGACAGGCACAGCCGCAGGTGTACCCAGCGGGTGCCGTCGCGCAGGCATTCCTCGCAGCCCTCGGGCGTGTTCGGGGTGACCACCCGGGGCGCGTCGCGCAGGTGCTCACAGTTGCCGGCGCGCTGCTCGGACGGGACGAGCGCGTCGTCGATGCGCGCGGCCGCATCATCGATGCGGTCGAGCATCGACTCCTCGAGGTCGATGGCCTGCAGCGCACCGCGCAGCACCTCGTCGTCGTAGGCACCCGAGTCGCGCGCCTGCAGGATCGAGCCGCGCTCGGCGGACAGCATCTGCAGCCGCAGCCGGCGATACACCGCGCCGGGCGGCTCGAGCTCGGCCTGCGAACGGCCCAGCTGCTCCCAGATGCGGTTGCTGCGCTTGAGCGAGCGGCCACGCAGTTCGGCGAGCACCTCGGGCGGGTCGTCGTCGGTCGCGATCTCGTCGAGCACCGCCAGTCCGGCCCGGGACGCCGTGTCCACCAGCCCCGCGGCCTGCAGCGCGTCCTCGGCCGCGTCCGGGCCGGGCAGCCGCAGCCGGCGAACCAGCCACGGCAGCGTCACGCCGTGGATCAGCAGGGTGCCCGCGACGACGGTGAACGTGACGAGCGCGAGCAGGGCGCGCTGCGGCGTATCGCGCGGCAGCAGGAAGACGGCGGCCAGGCTCACCACGCCCCGCATGCCGGCCCAGGAGACGACGGCGGTCTCGCGCCAGTTCCACGCGCTGCGGCGCAGCAGCCGCAGCGTGCCCACGGCGGCGAACATCCACGCGATGCGGGTTCCGATCGTGATCGCCAGGACGATCAGGCACGGCCAGACGACCTCCGTCCACGCCGGGCGCTGGTCGATCACGCTGTCGGCCAACGGGCGGATCTGCAACCCGATGAGCAGGAAGACGACGCTCTCGAGCAGGAACTGCACGGTGCGCCAGTTGATGTTCTCCGCGATCCGCGAACCGGCCGACTGCAGCACCGGCGCCTTGTGCCCGAGCACGAGCCCGGTGACGACGACCGCGAGTGCACCCGATCCCTTGATCTCCTGCGCGGGGAGGAACGCGACGTACGGCGCCGCGAACGACAATGTCGTGTCGAGCACCGGGTCGTTGATGCGGCGCCGGACGAAGGCCAGCACGTATGCGGCGGCCAGCCCGACGAGCAGCCCGCCCCCGGCCTCGCGGACGAAGTCCCAGCCGACGTGCCACGCGCTGACCGACCCGTTGATCGCGACGACCGCGGTGTTGAGTGCGACGAGCGCGGTCGCGTCGTTGACCAGGCTCTCGCCCTCGAGGATCGATACGATGCGCCGCGGCATGCCGACCCGGCGCGCGATCGTGGTGGCTGCGACTGCGTCCGTCGGTGCGACCACCGCGCCGAGCGCGATGCCGGACGCTAGCGTCGCGCCCGAGATGACCCACCACGACGCGACCCCGACCACGAGGGTCGAGAACGCGACCAAGCCGACCGACAGCAGCATGATCGCGCGCCGGTTCGCCTTGAAGTCGACGAGGCTCGTCCGGATCGCGGCGGCATAGAGCAGCGGCGGCAGGAAGCCGATGAGAACGAGGTCGGGCGTGATCTCGATGTCGAGGACGTCCGGGATGAACGAGATGCCGATCCCGACGACGAACAACGCGAGCGGCTCGTTCAGCTCGAGGCGGCTCGCGAAGCCCGACACGACGCCGGCGATGACGGCGAGCGCCAGGATGTCCAGTGCGGGGTGCACCGCGTCATTCTGCCGGGTGCTGGCGTTGCTCAGTCGCCGATCTGGTCTGCAGGCGGTGCGGTGATCGTCACCGGCGCGTTGTAGCCGGTGAATGTGACGTCGACCGGCACCTGCTGACCGGCGACGGTGAGGCCGAGCAGCACCCGCACCAGCTTGCCGTCGTGGGCGACCCACAGGTCGAGTGGCAGCTGCAGGCCGCCGAGGTCGAGCTCGGCGCGCGTCGCGGAATCGAGCTTCGCCGGGTCGACCTTGACCGTGTCGTGGGTCGTTGCGACGTTGGCGACGGTCTCCTTGCCGACCACGTGGACGGAGGGTGCCGCGGCCACGAGCTTGCCGAGTTCGCCGGGCGACACCGCGGTCAACGCCGCCCCGACGTACGGCGCGAGGAGCTCGACCGTCGGGTTCGAGCTCCCCGGCGTCACGGCGACGTACGGCTTGCCGGATGGATTCAGCAGGGCCGGCAACTTCGCGTACGTGCTGCCGTCGGCGTGCACGACGCGGACGTCCCCCGCGCCGGGCAGCGTCAGCGAGATGTCCAACGCCTGCAGCGTGCTGTTCGACAGCTTCTCGGCGCCCGCGCCGGACGCCGTCGCACCGGACAGGTTCAGCTTGACCCGCAGGTGCGCCGAGGTGACCGCGGCCGAGGCGGCGACGATCCGCGCGCTCAGGCCGGCCGCAGTGGTCGGCAGCCCCGACGGTGTTGCGCCGCCTCGCCAGGAGCTGCCCGACGTGCACGCGCCGAGCAGAGCAACGGCGAGCAGGACGAGCGGCGGCCGTCTCATGCGTGCATGCCTACCACCGCGTGCCGGTGATGTCCCATGCGTGGTGCGCAAGGTCGTGCAGGAAGTAGCGCGCGAACGTGTCGACGGTGAACACCGAGCCGTCCGAGCGGCGGCCGGGACGCGTCCACTGCTCGTCGGCCACCCTGCCGAATGCGTTCGCGATCGCCTTGGCGCCCGCCGCGAGCTCGCTCGCCACCGCGGCCGGGTCCTGCTCCCAGTAGCGCTCGGTGAGCGCGGTCTCGTCCTGGTCCCAGTTCGCGAACTGCGGGTCGTCCTCGGTGAGCATGAGGCTGAGGCGACCGGCGAACACCTCGCACACGTCGCGGACGTGTGCGGCGTACTCGAGTCGCGACCAGGTGGCGGGCTCCGACCGCATCGCGGCACCGGGTTCGCGAAGCGCGTCGATGAGTACGGCGGCGAAACGGCGGGTGAGGTCGGGAACGTCTGCGCGCACGACGGACGGCCCGTCGAACCCGCAGTCCGGACAGCGCTGCTCGATGACCCAGGTCCAGTTCTTCGCGTCCGGTTCGGGCACGTCGGGTGTCGACATGGACCGAACCTACGTTCCGCCACGACCTCGGCGCGGGCTAATTTTCCGGTGCGCGCCGAGTGGATCCGACGCCCGCACAGGTTCGGGCAGCAGGTCCGTTGTCGCCCGAACGGCTAGTGCTAGCACCCCTGAACCGGCAGGCGGACACCCTGCCGCACGCGTCCGGCCCCCCGCAGGCTTGAGGCCATCGGTGACGTCGACCTTCGGGGGTTCTGATGAATGGATCGCAGCAGTCCAGGTTCCTGATCTGGTTGGGTCCGGTGTTCGCGGTCCTCTTCCTCGGTGCAAGTCTCGTCGCGGGCGACGGCCCGAGTGAGAAGGCGAGCGGTGCGAAGGTGGTGGCCTACTTCGAGGCGCACCAGGGCCGCACGCTGACGCAGGCGTTCGGCGCAGCGGCGCTGGCGACGCTGCTCATGCTCTTCGCCGGCGAGCTGCGTCGCCGGGCTCGCGCCTACGCCGACACCGCCTCGGCCACCGTCATGGTGGCTGGCGCGGTCGTGTGGATCGGCGGCATCCTGCTCGGCGCACTGCTCGAACTCGGGCTCTCGACCAGCGCGGACCATCACCAGGCGCAGGTCGCGCAGACGCTGAACGTGCTCAACAGCGCGAGCTGGCTGCCGTTCATCGCCGGGCTCGCGATCTTCCTGGTCGGTGCCGGCGGCATGGTGTTGCAGACCGGGCTGCTGCCCAAGTGGCTGGGCTGGGTCGCGTGCCTCGGTGGCGTGGTCTCGCTGCTCGGTCCGGGCGGCTTCGTCGGGTTCTTCCTGGCGCCGGCGTGGATCGTCGTCGCGGGCATCATGCTCGGCGTGCGCGGCGACACCGCGACGTCAGCGGCACCGAGCCCGGCACCGGTCGGGAGCCACGCCGCCTGACACACCGCCGCTCCGCCGCGCGGCAGTGCGCCGAGTGGGCGATACTGGCCGGGCGGCGAGCGGGCCGCGTGGCCTGGGGGGACGATGACAACGATTCGGCGGACGGCGCTCGCGCTGGCAACGGTGGCCGCGGCAGCGATCGGGGCAGTGGTGCTCGCGCCGCAGGCAACGGCGGCGAACACCGCATCGATCACGGGCACGGTGCGCGAGTCGGGCACCGGCACACCGGTCGCCGGCGTCTCGGTCGATCTGTACCGGGAGATCACCCGGACGCTGGGTCCGCCGTTCGGCGACGGCAAGCCGTTCAAGACGCCCGGCTACATCACCTCCGTGCAGACCGGGGCGGACGGGACCTACACGCTCGGCGGGCTGCCGGCATCCGACGCGCTCGGCTACTGGGTCTGCTTCAGCACCTTCGGCTTGCCCTACGAGCCGGAGTGCTACCTGGACGAGATCGGGTACAACCCGTTCCCGAGCCCGCTCGGCATCATCGACGTGCCATCGACCGCGGCGAGGGTTCATGTCGCGGCCGGCCAGCACGTGACGAGCATCGACGCGAACCTCATCGACTTCACCGCGCTCAACCCCGCGATCTCCGGAACGATCGGCGGCAAGGTGACGCAGACGGTGTTCGGCCTGCCGCTGAGCCAGGTGCGGGTGACCCTGTTCAACACCAGCGGCCACGTCGTCACCGAGGCGCTGACCCGCGCCAACGGCACCTACCGGTTGATCTTCGTCCCGGTCGGCACCGGTTATCGCGTCTGCTTCAACGGGTCGGGCGCCAAGGGCGGGCTGTCGCTGCACGGCTACACGAGCAGATGTCGGCTCGTGCCCGTCACCGTTCTGGCCGGCACGACCACGGCAAACGTCAACGCCCAGCTTTCCGGAACGCTGTAGCCAGACCGACGCGGCGTTAGCGTCCCGGTCGTAGCAGGTCGTCGGCGTCGACGATCGTGTACGCGTAGCCCTGCTCGGCCAGGAAGCGCTGCCGGTGCGCGGCGTACTCCGCGTCGAGGGTGTCGCGCGAGACCACGGTGTAGAAGTGCGCCTGCCGCCCGTCCGACTTCGGCCGCAGCACCCGGCCGAGCCGCTGGGCCTCCTCCTGCCGCGATCCGAACGTCCCCGAGATC
>JAICKR010000211.1 GCA_025927835.1 Jatrophihabitans sp.
CGATCACACCGGGGTGATCGTCAATATCGCCTCGAGCGCTGCCACCCACGGCCACCCGTACATGGCCGCGTACGCAGCCAGCAAGGGTGCGGTGCTCGCCCTGACCCAGACGCTCGCCGCCGAACTCGCGCCGCGTGGCATCCGGGTGCTCGCGATCTCCCCTGGCGGCGTGCGCACCCCGCTCACCGCGAAGGTCACCTTCCCCGAGGACGCCGACCGGAGCTACTACGGCCGCGTGCTGCCGTTGCTCGGTTTCGGTGAGCCCGAGGACGTCGCCGCGGCGATCGCCTTCGCGGCGTCCGCCGACGGCCGGTACTGGACCGGTTCGGAACTTCGCCTCGACGGCGGCTCACACATCTAGGAGATCGCCATGACCCGACGTGCTGTCGTCACCGGCTCGGCGTCCGGGATCGGCAAGGCGACCGCGGTGTTGCTGCAGCAGCAGGGCGTCGACGTGCTCGGTGTCGACCTCAAGGACGCGGACGTGTGCGCCGACCTGGGCACGCCGGACGGCCGGTCCGCCGCGGTCGAGGCGATCGGCGAGCGTGGCGGCCTCGACGTCGTGGTGGCATGTGCCGGCATCACCGGCGCGAACGCGGCGGTGCCGAGCGTCAACTTCTTCGGCGTGGTCGACCTGCTCACCGGGCTGCGTCCGCTGCTCGCCGCCGGCAGCGACCCGCGCGCCGCGCTGATCAGCTCGGTGTCCAGCGTGCACCCGACCGACGAGGCGCTCGTGGCCGCCTGCCTGGCGCAGCACGAGGTGGCTGCGCGTCGCCGTTCGGAGGAGTTACTGGCCGAGCAGGCCTGGGCGTTGCTCTACTCCTCGTCGAAGGCGGCGCTGGCCCGCTGGGTGCGGCGCGCCGCGATAACCCCGGAGTGGGCGGGTGCGGGCATCGCGTTGAACGCGGTGGGCCCGGGCGTGGTGCTCACCCCGATGAGCGGCGAGCTGATGAACGACCCGGTGATGAAGCCGATCATGGACGCCGCGGTGCCGATGCCGCTGAACGGCTACGCGCCGGCCGAGGCGGTCGCGGCGCCGCTGGCGTTCCTGGTCAGCCCGGCGAACACGCACGTCACCGGGCAGGTGCTGTTCGTGGACGGCGGCGCGGAGGCCACGCTGCGCGGCGACACGATCTGGTGACCCGAACTACTGCGTGAGGTTCTGGATGCCCGTCGTGTCCAGCTGCGCGATCGAGTAGGCCGAGAACGTCCGGTACGGGCTGCGACCCTCGAAGTAGGGCGTGACCTGGCCGGCGAACTCGGCCGCGGTGAACACGCCGTCGGCGGCCTCGAACTTCTTCTCCACCGTGGCCGGCGCGAGCAGTGCGACCATGCCGCCGTACACGACGAACACCTGGCCGTTGATCCCGTCGGCGGCGGGTGCGGCGAGGAACCGGACGAACTCGGCGACGCGTTCGGGGGCGAGCGCGTCGAGGGCGGTGTCCTCGTTAGGGTCGGCGCCGAAGACGTGGCCGGTCATCGCGGTGCGGGCGCGCGGGCAGATCGCGTTCGCGCGCACGCCGTAGCGCGACAGGCCCTGCGCGGTCGAGAGCGTGAGCGCGGTGATGCCGGCCTTCGCCGCCGAGTAGTTCGGTTGCCCGGCCGAGCCGAACAGGAACGCCTCGGACGAGGTGTTCACGACGCGCCCGTACACCGGGCCGCCCGCGGCCTTGCTGGCCGAGCGCCAGTGCACCGCCGCCGCGCGCGACAGCGCCGCGTGGCCCTTCAGGTGCACCCGGATCACGTCGTCCCACTGCGATTCGGTGAGGTTGAACAGCATGGTGTCGCGCAGCACGCCGGCGTTGTTGACGACGATGTCCAGGCTGCCGAAGGTCTCGACCGCCGCCGTGACCAGCGCGTCGCCCATCGACCACTCGCCGACGTCGCCGGTCACCGCGATCGCCTTGCCGCCCGCGTCCTCGATCTCGCCGACCACGTCGTCGGCCGCGGAGCCGACGTCGTTGACGACGACACGCGCTCCGGCGGCCGCCAGGGCGAGCGCCTCGGCGCGGCCGAGTCCGCCGCCGGCGCCGGTGACGACCGCGGTCCGGCCGTCCAGATCGATCGACTCGCTCATCGGCTTCCTCTCGGCAACGACGCAGGCTAGTACGTATTCTAGTTCGTCGGCCGACTGGATGTGCTGTCAGCAGTCCTGATCAGCGGGACCGCTTCGTTGGGCTGCGGGCGGCCCGACGCGCTAAGCTGGACTCCACGTGACTGAAATACATTTCACTTCGAAGGGACGGCCATGGGCGCTCCGGTGATCGTCAACGCGGTACGCACTCCGATCGGAAAGCGCCGTGGCGCCCTCGCGGGGCTGCATCCGGCGGCCGTTCTCGGCACCGTGCAGCGGGCGGTGATCGAGCGGGTCGGCCTGCCCGCCGAGCAGGTGGGCCAGCTCATCGGCGGGTGCGTGACGCAGGCCGGCGAGCAGTCCAACAACGTCACCCGCGGCGCCTGGCTGTACAGCAAGCAGCCGTACCAGGTGGCCGCGACGACGGTCGACTCCGCCTGTGGTTCCTCGCAGCAGGCGGTTCACCTGATCGCCGGGCTGATCGCGTCCGGCCAGATCAGCACCGGCATCGGCTGCGGCGTGGAGATGATGAGCCGGGTCTTCCTCGGCCAGGCGCTCACGCCCGACTCGGGCTCGCCGAAGCCGGACGATTGGGACATCGACACGCAGGACCAGTTCACCTCCGCCGAGCGGATCGCGCGCAACCGCGGGGTGACCCGCGCCGACGTCGACGCGTTCGGGTTGCGCTCGCAGCAGCGCGCCGCGCAGGCCTGGGCCGAGAACCGGTTCGAGCGCGAGATCGTGCCGGTACAGGCGGGCGACGCGCTGCTCACCCGTGACGAAGGCTTGCGCGAGACGACTGCCGAGGGTCTGGCCGCGCTCAAGCCGGTGCTGCCCGACGGCATTCACACCGCCGGCAACTCCTCGCAGATCAGCGACGGCGCGGCTGCCGTGCTGCTCATGGACGAGGACTACGCGCGCGCGAACGGCTTCACCCCCCGCGCCCGCATCGTCTCGTGCGGCATGGTCGGCACCGACCCGTACTACCACCTGGACGGGCCGATCGACTCGACGCGGCACGTGCTCGAGCGCGCCGGCATGAAGCTCGGCGACATCGACCTGGTCGAGATCAACGAGGCGTTCGCCTCCGTGGTGCTCTCGTGGGTTCGGGCGCTCGGGGCCGATCTGGACCGCGTGAACGTCAACGGCGGCGCGATCGCGCTCGGCCACCCGGTCGGCTCGACCGGCTCGCGCCTGATCACCACCGCACTGCACGAGCTCGAGCGCAGCGACCGCTCGACGGCGCTGATCACGATGTGCGCCGGGGGTTCGCTGTCCACCGCCACGATCATCGAGCGGATCTGAGCCGGTGAGCATCGGGCTGAGCGAGGAGCACCGCGCGCTGCGCGACGCGGTGCGCGGCTGGGCCTCGCGCCACGTCCCGCCGTCCGCCGTCCGCGCCGCGGTCGAGGCCAAGGACGAGATCCTTCCGCCGTTCTGGCCGTCGCTCGCCGACCAGGGGCTCCTCGCGCTGCACCTGCCGGAGGAGCACGGCGGTGCGGGGCAGAGCCTGCTGGACGCCGCGGTCGCGCTGGAGGAGCTGGGCCGCGCGCTGGTGCCCGGACCGGTGTTGCCCACGCTGCTCGCGTCCGCGGTGCTGCACGACTGCGGGCACGCCACCCACCTGAGGGCGCTCGCGGACGGCTCGGCAACCGGCGCGTTCGCGCTGCAGCCCGGCGGGCTCACGCTTCGCGACGGGGTACTGGACGGGATCTCCGGCCCGGTGTCCGGTGCCGCGGTCGCCGACGTGCTCGTGCTCGCGGCACGCGACGGTGCTGCTGCCACCGACGGCGCCGCGCTGCGCTGGGTCGTGCTCGCCCGCGATCAGGTCGAGGTCGAGCAGACCGGCAGCTACGACCTGACCTGCCGGCCGGCCACGGTGCGCGCAACCGGCGTCCGAGCCGAGGTGTTGCCGCTGGACGAGGCGCGGGCCACGACGCTGGCCGCCGTGCTGTTCGCCGCCGAGGCGTCCGGGCTCGCCGACTGGTGCGTGACGACTGCCTGCGGGTACGCACGCGTACGCGAGCAGTTCGGCCGCCCGATCGGGCAGTTCCAGGGCGTCAAGCACCGCTGCGCGCGCATGCTGGCCCGCGCCGAGCAGGCCCGTGCCGCCGCCTGGGACGCCGCGCGCGCAGCCGCAGCACCCGGCGCGGAGGCCGAGCTCGCCGCAGCCGTGGCCGGCCTGCTCGCGCCGGACGCCGCGTTCAGCAACGCCAAGGACTGCGTGCAGGTGCTCGGCGGCATCGGCTTCACCTGGGAGCACGACGCCGGGCTGTACCTGCGCCGCGCG
>JAICKR010000107.1 GCA_025927835.1 Jatrophihabitans sp.
ATAGGCGACCGCCTTGAAGCCAGCGCCACGATTTCGCCTGCCATCGCATCGCGTTCTCGCCCGAGCCGTCGTTCGCCGCGACCGCGGAACGCGGAGTAGACGCGCTATATCCGTCGATAGCGAGCATCGTTCGTGAGACCGCCGGCACTGCACATGAATCGCTCCGTTGGCCAGAACCGCAGTTGCCCTGGCTTCACCGGGCCTCACCGGGCGGGTCTTGCGGGGCACGAAGGAGCGGTTGAAAGATTGTGCATTCGCCGTACGTCGAAAGGACGTTCGACTACCGGACGGCCGATGCGGCGGACCCGCGCTGCTGGTGTCACGGCGGATTCCCAGCTGCAAGTATGCAGGTCTGCGCGTTGAATGCGCGTCGTCCTGGCGAAGGAGCATGTCGTGCCTGAAATCCCGAAGTCGTTGGCGGGCGTGGGGTTGACGGCCGTCGGAGTGGCGCTGATTCGGGCCCGTGAGTCGCTGCGATCCGACCGGCTCTTCGACGATCCGTATGCCCACCTGTTCGCCGATGCCGCGGAGGCAGACTTCCTCGGCGCCGGAGCTCCGCCGAATGCAGCGGACAGCTGGGCGCGGATGCAGGATCTTGTCGAGCGCTTCTACGACGGTCGGGTGGTAGCCACCCGCTACTTCGACGAGTACCTGCTCGGCGCGGTTGACGAGGGATGTGGCCAGGTGGTTGATCTGGGCGCCGGGCTCGACACTCGGGCGTTGCGGCTTGCGCTGCCGGACAACCTGCCATTCTTCGAGGTCGATCAACCGGCGATGTTCGATTTCAAGGAAATGGTGTTGTCGGGTCAAGCTGTCTCTCGACGCCGGGTCATCGTGCCCACCGACTTGTGCGGCTCTTGGCTCGCAGACCTGACTGCAGCAGGCTTCGATCCAGGCCTGCCAACCGCGTGGCTCGAGGAAGGCGTGCTCGCCTACCTCTCACCTTCCGACGCCACCGCCGTGCTCGACGCGATCACCGAGACTGCGACACGCGGCAGCAAGCTCGCCAAGGCCGCCATGGCGCCGCCTCCTCCGGACGACGAAACGTACAAGCGGATGCGGGCGTTCGTCGGTGGGTCCGCAACGCCAAGCGCCGGCGTCAGCGGGGTCGACCGTGACAACGCCTACAAGCTCGCCGATCAGGGGTGGAGCGTGCGCTTCGACAACCATGACGACCTCGCCGCGAAATACGGCCGGCCGAACCCAACCTCGCCAGCATCGAGGGCGACCGCGCAGTACGTGACGGCTACCCGCCTCTAGCAATTGACGTCTACCGGTCCGTCCGTCGAGCCACTTGCGGGGACGCCTCGGCGCGCATAACGGCGCCAAGCGGACCTCCGATGAGCTCAAGGATGCGCCCCCGAGTCGGCGTTGCTGCGACTGAGCTGGCGTCCTACTGGAGCTGCTCCTGGATCGGTAGCTCAATTGTCTTTGCGTCGCGAGCTGCGGGCGGGCGGCGGCGGACGACGACGGGGTCGTGCCCGGCGACGAAGTAGGTGGCGCGTCGTTTCGCCAAGTTGTGGAGCTGCCAATTCCACGGCACGCGCGCTGACTTCTCGCGGTTGTGTCGCCGGCAGAGGGCTTGGCCGTTGCTGATCGAGGTCCAACCGCCGCGGCTGTGCGGGTGGATGTGATCGGCTTCAAGGTCGGTGGTCGTTCGGCAGCGGCCGAAGATTGGGAAGTGATGCTCACCGTCTGCGGAAGGGCGGAAAGATCGTCACCATCCCGCTCGCACCTCGCACCGCCCGCGCGATCGACCTCGCCATCGGTGAACGACTGGACGGGCCGCTCTTCCTGCGCCCGGACGGGCAGCGGATGGACCGTCATTGCGCCAGCCGCATCGTCCGGCGGGTCGCTAGCCGCGCCGGCGTTGACAAGCCCATCGGACCGCACACGCTGCGCCACGCGTTCATCACCGCCGCGCTCGACGCCGGCGTCCCGCTGCGTGACGTTCAGGAAGCCGCCTCCCACGCCGACCCACGAACGACGATGCGATATGACCGGGCCCGAGTCTCGCTCGACCGCCACGCCACCTACATCGTCGCCGCCTACCTCGCCGGCGCCGCCCGGTAATCGGTCAACGCCGAGCGACGCCGGATGTGGCGCCGCTCGGCCAGCGGTGCCGCGCGTCGAGGCCTCGATGTGCTCGGGTCCGCTGCCGTTCGCATCGGCGAATGACCCGCGCATATCGGTCACTCTCGCGCCCGGCGGCTTACGAACAGGCCCGCTTTCCGAGCGCTGCTACGAAAGGCCCCACCAGCCGTGAGCACACGGCCTGGCTGATCCCGTTCGTCCGTTGTCCTGGTCATCCAGTGCTAGTGCTCGGCCTTCCACTCGCTAGTCGTATTGGCCGACTCGTCAGGTCGCGGCCCGCACCTTTGGAAGCTTCACCTCACTGGAGAAGGTTAGGATCGAACCCGCCACGTGAGATCGAAGCGGGCGCCAGGTGCGCGCTTCCCAGCACAGGTTCGGCGCGTAAAAGGAGCTCCGCAGTTCTTCTGTGGGGGTCGAGTAGCGACGCGTCAGGGAACAGTGGGCGACCGGCGCGGCCCTACGGATGCGCCGGCGTCAGTGCAGGCTCTCGCGCATCAGCGCGGCCCGCGTGCGCTCGGTCAGCACCGTCAAGCCCTTGCGCTCGAAGGTCGACGCCGCTTCCCGGAACGCCTCCACCGCCTCCGCCTCGCGGCCGGCCGCGCGCAGCACCTCGCCGAGGACGCGGCAGCTGTCGGCGTAGGCGGCGAGGTAGTCCGTTGCGGCTCCGATCGTCACCGCGATGCGGGCGTGCCGTTCGGCGTCGCTGATGCTTCCCGCGTGCAACAGTGCGAGCGCGCGCGAACGGTTCCCGCTGAGGTGCGCGTCGGCGTCCTCCGGCACGGTCAGGTTCCCCGGCCGCCAGCGGTCGCTGAACTCGAGCGCCTCGTCGAGGCGCCCGAGTGCCACCAGCGCGTCGACGTACAGCGGCGCGATGCTGGCCAGATAGCCCCGCTCGCCGAGTTCCTCCGCACCCTGGCACGCTTCGTGCAGCGTGGCCTCGGCGGCGAGCGCGTTCCTGGCCAGCAACTCGCCGGATCCCTTGGCCATCAGTGCGGTTGTCGTCCGCAGGAACGCCAGACCGCGCTCTTCAGTGACCGCCACCGCCTCGCCGATCATCTGCTGCCCCACGTCGAAGCGCCCGCGGTGGCACTCGAGCATTCCGGCCAACGAGGCCGCGACCACCATGAGGCTGAAGTTCGTCGCCTTCTCCTGGCCGATCTCCCTGATGCGGTCAACGGCGATCGCGAGCGGCGTCGGCCCATGGAACAGCGCGTTGGCAAGACACAAGAGAGTCGACGCTTCCTGGCGGTCGTCGCCCGCTCGGCGGGCGTGCACGACGCTGCGCTCCAAGAACGGCAGGCTCTCGTCCGTTTCGCCCTTCCAGAACCTCAGCTTGCCTACGAGACACAGGGCCCGGCCCAGGCGCGCGTCGTCGGCCGCCTCCTCGAACACCGCGATGCCGGCGTTGACAACACGCAGAACGTCCTCGCGATTGACCCCCGACACAACGTATCGGTGGAATTGGATCTCTGCGAGCACGATCCGCAGATCAGCGGCTGCCGCCGGCAGCTCGTCCGCGTCGACGAACTCCACCGCCTCAATCAGGACCTGCTCGGCCTCTTCGATCCGACCGATGTCACGCAACGCGATGGCGAGCGGCAGCTGCAGTTCCGCGCGCCGCGACGGGTCGGACGACAGCAACGCGACGGCTCGGCGCAGCAGGGTCGCCGCAGCGGTCGAGTCGCCGCGCGCGGACGCGCGCATGCCGCTCGCCGCCAGCTGGGATGCGGCCTCGCGCGCGAGCGCCTCAGCGCGCTGCCCGTGCCGGCCGAGGCCGACGAGGCACGCGTGGGCCTGCTCGAAGTGGTACCCGACGATCTCGGCGAACTCGGCGCCGTGCGTGTCGAGCCAGCGCGCCAGGCGCTCGTGCAGATCGGCCCGCCGCGACTTCGAGATCTGCTCGTACGCGGCGTCGCGGATCAGCATGTGGTCGAACACGAACATTTCGTCGGCGAGCTCGTGCCGCGAGATCAACTGCTTGCGGATCAGCGACGAGAGCACGCTGCCCGGCGGCCGGCTGCCGTCCTCGGACAGCTGGGTCAGCTCGTCCCACGCGAACTCCAGCCCCACCACCGAAGCGCGTTCGAGCACGTCACGCTCGTCGCTCGACAACGTCTCGAGGCGCGCGGCGAGCAGTGCCTGCACGGTCACCGGGACGTCGTCACCGGCGACCCCTTCGAGCAACGCGGCGGCGAGCTGCTCGACGAATAGCGGGTTCCCGGCGGCGGCCTCGCGGACGCGAGCGCGGACCGCTGCGTCTGAGCTGTCGCCGAGCAGGATGTCAATGAGCTCGTCCACGTCGTCGGCGGCGAGCGGATCGAGCACGAGGACGTCAGTCTTCGGCTCGCCAGCCCAGCGCGGGCGGAGGTCCACGAACTCCGGGCGCGCCGTGCACAAGACGAGGATCGGCGCATTCCGCGTCCACTCGACGAGGTGCTCGAGCATGTCGAGCAGCATCGGCTCGGCCCAATGCACGTCGTCGACCACCAGCACCAACGGCTGTTGTCGCGCCTGCGCCTCGAGCGCCTTGCGCACCTGCCAGAACGTGTCCTCGCTACTGCTGGCGGCCAGCGCCGCCTCGAACTCGTCGAGCGCGCCCGCCGCCGCGAAGATCTCGCGCAGCGGCCAGAACGTCATCCCCTCGCCGTACGGGAGGCACCTGCCGCCCAGGACCCGCGCACCTCCCGGCTGCGCGCTCACGAACTGCTGCGCCAGGCGCGATTTGCCGATGCCAGGAGCACCGACCAGCATCGCGATCCGACACTGCGATGTGCGCACGGCCTCCTCGAAGCCGCCGCGCAGACGGTCGAGCTGCGTCGCCCGCCCTAGGAATGGCCCGTCCCACCGGCGGTGGAGCAGCGCCGCACCCGAGTCGACGTCTAGCAGCCGGAACGCGGGCACCGGCTCGCTCTTGCCCTTCAACGTCAGCGGACCGACCGGTTCGGCGTCGACGGCGTTGCGGGCGAGGCGGTACGTGGCCGCGCCGAGCAGCACCTCGCCCGGGCCGGCCGCCGCCTGGAAGCGCGCGGCCACGTTCACCGGGTCGCCGGTGGCGAGACGTTCCGCGGTGCCGACCACGACCTCGCCGGTGTTGATCCCGATGCGCAACCGCAGCGTGACGCCGTACTCACGGACGAGCTCCTCGTCGAGCCCGGTCATCCGGCTCTGCAGCTCGGCAGCTGCCCGGACGGCGCGGAGGGCGTCGTCCTCGTGCACCGCCGGCACCCCGAACACCGCCATGACCGCGTCGCCGATGAACTTCTCCACCGAACCGCCGTGTCGCTCCATCGCCGCTCGCGCGATGTCGAAGTAGCGGGCGATGATGGTGCGCACTGATTCCGGATCGAGGCGTTCCCCGAGCGCGGTCGAGTCGGCCAGATCGGCGAAGACGACGGTGACGATCTTCCTAGCCTCGGTCGAGGACGCGTCGGCAAGCCGGCCGCCGCACCCGGAGCAGAACCGCGCGTCATCCGCGTTCGCCCGCCCGCACGAGGTGCACGCCGTCACCCAGCGAAAATACCGCCCGCCATGCAAATCAGACCTGTCTGAGGCCCACCGATCCCAGTGCCCGCTGGCGCCGGTGGCCCATTCGACTGCCACGACGAGCTCACCACGCGTGAGGGATCAGCACGGACGACGAGCGGCTCGCCCCCCAACGAAGTCTGGCCTTCGGGTTGACGCTCGGGAGCGGGCCGCGGCCTTCGCTTACCGAGGCGATGCCCAGTGACGAGTTCGGCGCCTCGCCGGCGGGCTGGCGGTAGGACAAGGTCCGCGCGCCGCCAGGAGCAGCTGACAGGCTGACTGCGCAGCGGTTAGTGACATCCGCACGGTTCATCTCCAGGTCACCGAGCGACGCGATGCCGCGCGAACATATCGCGGCAGGGCTCGGCCGTGACCCTGCCCAGACTCGAGTCCCTCTTCGGCGCTATGCGCGGCTGGTTGGTGCCTTGAGCGTCAGAAGAACTCGAGCAGGAGCATGGCGAGGGCGACGCGCACGACCTGGCGCCAGCGGAGCATGACGTAGCGCTCCTGGTCGAAGGAGTGGAACTTGCGCAGGTAGCGGTATAGCCGCTCGACGCTGATCAGCGGGTCGAGCAGGTGCACCAGGCCGTAGCCGACCTTGCCGAGCGGGCCGAGGTGCTTGCGGTTCGCGAACAGGTCGGGGAACGGCGCGAACGCGAGCGAGATGCGCTCCACGCCACGCGAAGAACCCCACTCGACGAGCTCGGCCACAACCCGCTCGTCGATGCCGTTCGGCGCGTGCTGGACGCGCAGCGGCAAGTCGAGGGAAAGGTCCTGCTTGCCGGCCCACAGGTAACGATGCGCGGCGACGAGCTGCCCGTCCGCGTCGCGCGCGACCACGACGATCGCGTCCGGCTCGGAGCCGTCGAAGAGCCGGCCGAGGATCATCGCGAAGCCGCGACTGTCGTCGCGCCGGGAACGCTTCATCAGGCCGCGCAGTTCGAGGATCTGTTCCGGGCGCAGTTCGCCCTCGCGGAAGACCGCGACGCTCACCCCGAGGTTGCGCGAGCGCTGGATCGCCTGCCGCAGGTTGCGGAACTTGCGGCCCGTGGTGGTGAACTCGGATCGGTTCACGACCACGTCGCGCCCGATCGCCAGCTGCCGGTAACCGTGGGCCTCCCACATCACGCGGGCCCGCTCGCCCGCGCCGAGCACCGCGATCCGCTGCTTGCGGCCGCGTGCCTCGCGCACGAACTGATCGATCGCCGCGCGCCAGCTCTCGACAGCGCCCACCGGATCGCCGCCTACGACGGCGACGCCGACGCGCACCCGGTAGCCCACCGCGGCCCCGCCGTCCGGGGAGAACGTGTAGCTCTTCTCGGGACGCAGTGCGAACGGGGCGAGCGGGTCGCGCTCGCTGACCGTGACGAGGTGCCGGACGCGGTCACGTTCGCTGATGTGTTTGTCGTCCTCCAGCGGCCGTGTCATCAGAAGAGGGCTCGCGCCAGCCGGCGGCGCGCGTCCGAGACCAGCGGGTCGTCGGGACCCAACAGGTCGAAGTACTCGACCAGCCGCATGCGCACCCGCTCGCGATCATCGGCGGCGACGCGGGCAACGGTGGTGAGCAGCCGGTCGAGCGCGCCGCTGATGTTGTTGCTCGCGAACGCGAGGTCGGCGGCGGCCAGCTGCGCGTCGACGTCGTCGGGTGCGGTGTCGGCGCGCTGCGCGGCGGCGGCATCGACGCCGTCGAGGCGCTTGAGCAGGCGCGTCTGCCCGAGCGCCAGCGCGGCCTCGCTGTTCGCCGGCTCGCTGTCGAGGATCGCCTGGTAGCGCTGCACGGCGAGGTCGTAGTCGCCGGCTTCGAGAGCCTCCTCGGCTGCGGTGAAGCGCGGGTCCTCCGGCTCCGCAGGCGGCTCGGCGGCAGGTTCGTCACCCTCGGCCGGCGGTGCGCCGGCGCCGGTGAGCCCGGCCTCGCCGGCGGCCTGCAGCACTGCGTCGATGAAATCGCGTACCTGCGGCTCGGGCAGCGCACCCTGGAAGCCCGGGATGAGCTGGCCACCGATGACGGCGAACACCGACGGGATGCTCTGCACCTGCAGCGCCTGCGAGATGCGCTGGTTGGCGTCCACATCGATCTTGGCGAGCACCCAGCTGCCGCCGCCTGCCTCCGCCAGCCGCTCGAGCACAGGCGAGAGCTGCTTGCACGGCTGGCACCACTCGGCCCACAGGTCGAGCAGCACCGGCACCTGGAACGAGCGGTCGAGCACCTCGGCCTGGAAGGTGGCCTCGGTCACGTCGATGACGTAGCCGCCGGGGGCCGGTGCGGGCGCTTCGGCAGCCCGGGCCTGGGCATCGGAGCGGGCCTTCACGGCCGCGAGGTCGACGGCACCGCTCATGGCGGCAATCGTCGCCGGGCTCGGTGCCGCACCGCGCGCGGGCGGACGTCGCGGAATTCCTGGACGCATACCTAATAGTTTCCCAGAGATTGACAGAGAGCCCGGTAGCCGGTGGGCTCGCGCGGTGAGTGTGCGCACAGAGGTCAACGGTCCGGTGTGGACGGTTATTCTCGACCGCCCCGAAGCCCGCAACGCCGTGGACGGCCCGACGGCCGACGAACTGGCCGACGCGTTCCGCCGATTCGACGCGGACGAGACGGCGCTGGTCGCGGTGCTCTGGGGAGCGAACGGCACGTTCTGTGCCGGTGCCGATCTCAAGCAGATGTCGAACCGCATCGACCCGGACGTGTCCAAGGACGGCCCCATGGGACCGAGCCGGATGGCGCTCTCGAAGCCGGTCATCGCAGCGATCAGCGGCTACGCGGTGGCCGGCGGCATCGAGCTGGCGGCCTGGTGCGACCTGCGCGTCATGGAGTCCGACGCGGTGGTCGGCGTGTTCTGCCGCCGCTGGGGCGTGCCGCTCATCGACGGCGGCACGGTGCGGCTGCCGCACATCGTGGGCCTGGGCCGCGCGCTCGACCTGATCCTCACCGGCCGTCCGGTCGCGGCGGACGAGGCGCTGGCGATCGGCTTCGCGAACCGCGTCGTGCCGCCCGGCGAGGGACGCGCCGCCGCCGAGGCGCTGGCCGCCGAGCTGGCGAAGTTCCCGCAGGCCTGCCTGCGGTCGGATCGCGTGTCCGCCTACGAAGCGCTCGGACACACGATGCCGGACGCGCTGGCCATCGAGTTCGGCCACGGGCAGCAGGTGCTCGCCGAGGCATTGCAGGGAGCGTCGCGGTTCGCGTCCGGCGAGGGCCGGCACGGCGCGTTCTGACCGTCAGCAGTGCAGCCCCGGCACCGTGGCCCAGTCCAGCAGCAGGGTGAGGCCGGGCTGAGCGGGCTGGCGGCGCCTCAGGACACTCCTCGCCAGACTCAGGGCATCGACGCGACGGTTGAGCGGTCCCAGGTGCGCATGCCCGCGGTGCGGATGCGCGCCCGTCTGGCGCTGCTCGCGCCGATGTCAGTCTTCGCGGTTGCCTTCGTCATGCGGCTCGGCGCGGTCGCGCTCAGCCGCGGCGGACTGTCCGGCGACTACGGCTACGACCCGAGCGTGTACTACACGGCGGCGGACGCGTTCGTGTACGGCCGGATGCCCTACCGCGACTTCGTGCTGCTGCACCCGCCGGGACTCATGCTCATCCTCGCGCCGTTCGCGGAACTGGGTCGGCTGACCACCGACTCGACCGGCTTCATCGCGGGCAACCTCGCGCTCGCGACACTCGGCGCGTTCAACGCGGTGCTGGTCTATCTCGTCGCACGGCGCATGGGGACACGTCGTGTCGCTGCCTGGATCGGCGGCATGTTCTACGCCGTCTGGTACGGCGCCGTGTACGCGGAACTGTCGATCCGGCTCGAGCCGCTGGGTGGTTTCGCGTTCCTGCTCGGCATGCTCGCGCTCGCCGACCACCGTCCGGACCGCATGCGCCGCGATGCGGTGCTCGCCGGGCTGGCGTTCGGTTTCGCGGTGAGCGTGAAGGCGTGGTGGATCGCGCCACTGGTGGTCGCCGCGGTGTGGCTGGCCCGCACCCCGGGCGGGCTGCGGCGCGCGGGGGCGTTCCTCGTCGGAGCCGTGGCCACCGTGGTGGTGGTGGACGGGCCGTTCTTCGCGATGGCGCCGTCGGCGATGTGGCACATGATCGTGACCGATCAGCTCGGCCGGACGAGCTTCGTGCCGTTCCTGTCCCGCAGCCTCGCGCTCACCACCCTGCACGATGCGATCAGGTCGATCCACGGCCAGGCGCGGATCGCCGTGTCACTCGCCTTCGCCGTCGTGCTCGTCGCGTTGCTCGCCGCCGCGTGGCGCTCGCGCGGGCTTGCGCGCCTCGCCGGTGTGGTCCTCGTCGTACAGGTGGTCGTGCTGGTCCGGTCCCCCTCGTTCTTCGGGTTCTATCTGGACTATCTCGCCCCCGCGCTCGCGCTCGTCGTCGCGGCGGCCGCGCAGCCGGCCGGCCGCCGGCTGCGTAACTGGTATGCGACCGGTCTGGTCGGCGCGCTGGTCGCCGCGGCCGCGTGCATCACGACGGTGGCGCTGTTGCTGCGGCCGGCCGACTTCATCCAGCCCTTCCCCTCCGACGAGCTCGCCGACTCGCTGCCCCCGGTGCGCTGCATCATGACGATCTCGCCGATGGCGCTCATCGAACTGGACGTGTTGAGCCGCGACCTGAGCCATCACTGCCCGCAGTGGGTGGATTCGACCGGACGCACGTATGCCATGGACGCGCTGCACGGGCCGCACTACGTGCGGCGCCGCTTCAACCCGAGGTGGCAGGCCGACGTGCGGCACTACCTGACCTCCGGTGGCGCGTTCGTGCTGATGGGCGACTTCGGCAGTCTCGACGCGCAGACGCTGGACGCGGTGCGCGGGAACAAGCTGCTCACCAAGCACGGCGTGGTCTCGCTCTACGAGGTCTTCCCCCGCGACTCCCGGCTAACACGACCTTCACCTCGACGTGCCGAGGCGATCAGGGCGCAGGAAGATCATCGCCGAATCGACTAGGAGGTCGGCGATGCGGAGATTGATCTCGGCGGGGCTCGTCAAGGTGCTCATCGTGGTGACCGCGATGTTCGGCGCGAGCGCGGCGCTGGCCACGGATGCGACAGCCGCGACCGCCCCGGTGACCCCGGCGGCTGCGCCCGTGCTGGATCTCACCGGGATCGAGCTGCAGCTCCAGTTCCTCGTGAACGAGGTGCTGAACATTACGTCCAACAACCTCGTGATCTGCATCCTGAGCGGGTTCACGGCCCCCAACTGCGGCCACAACCCCGTCTGATCAGTTCAGAACCGGGCAGGTTCGCGATACTCGCCCCACTGGGGCTTGAACGCGTTGCAGATCTCACCGAGGGTCGCCTCGGCGCGCACCGCGTCGAGCATCGCCGGCACCGTGTTGCGGTCGGCCCGGGCGTCCTCGACCATGCGCGCGAGCGCCGCGTCGACGGCCGCCTGGTCGCGCTGCGCGCGGCGCTCGGCGACCAGCGCACGCTGTTCGAGCTCGACCTCGTGCGACACCCGCAGGATCTCGAGCGGCTCGCCCATGTCACGGGTGAACGTGTTGACGCCGACGACGCGCTTGTCGCCCTTCTCCAGCGCCACCTGGTAGGCGAACGCCGAGTCGGCGATCTCGGTGATGAACCAGCCGTCCTCGATGCCGCGCAGCAGGCCCGAGGTGATGGTGCCGTCGCCGCCGAGGTCCTTGATGCGCGCGAAGATCGCCTCGGCGTCGGCCTCGAGCTTGTCGGTCAGCGCCTCGACGTACCACGAGCCGCCGAGCGGGTCCGCGACGTTGATGACGCCGGTCTCCTCGGCGATCACCTGCTGGGTACGCAGCGCGATCTGCGCGGCCTTCTCGGACGGCAGCGCGAGCACCTCGTCGAGGGCATTGGTGTGCAGCGAGTTCGTGCCGGCCAGCACGGCCGCCATTGCCTCGACAGCGGTGCGGACGATGTTGTTGTCGGGCTGCTGCGCCGTGAGTGAGACGCCCGCGGTCTGGGTGTGGAACCGCAGCCAC
>JAICKR010000181.1 GCA_025927835.1 Jatrophihabitans sp.
CCGGGTGTCGCCCGGCTCACCCTCCCAGTGGTAGGCGACCTGGTCGCCGTGCCCGTCCTCGACGTGCCGGTCGACGCAGTTGTAGGCGACGTTGAGCTTCCCCCCGACGAACCACTTGCTGAAAGGCGCGTCGGACCAGTCGAGGACCTCGGTCCACTTCTCTGCCCAGCTCAACCGCTCGGCCTGCTTGGCCCAGAAGGCGAGGCGGTCCTTGTCCGCCTCGTCGTAGGCGTCGGCCTTGACGTTCGCGTTGGCGGCGAACTCCTCGGGCGGCGGGAAGCGGCGCTCTTCGTGGGAGAGATTCGACAGGGTTTCGCTCATCATCTGAACCTATTTCGGGAGGGCGTCAACGGGAAGGGGGCGGTTCAGCGCGGCCAGGTAGGCAACACCACCCGCTTGAAGGTGAAGTTGGTGACCGCCGCGAAAGACGCGTACCACGCGAGCACCGCGGTGATCAGGCCGAGCCAGCCGCCGATCTTGAACGCGGTGTTGTAGTCGGCCGCGGCGAAGTCGGCGGTCTTCATCGTGAATGCGCCGATCGCAAGAAGGACGTAGGTCGCGGCCAGGAATACGAACACTGCGGAAACGGCGCCGGACGTGCGCAGCGACGCGATGAACATGTAGGTCGTGAAGACACCCCAGGCGATGAGATAGACCCCCAGTGCGTGGGTGAGGTCGTTCTTCGCGGTCTCCGCCGGCACGTGGTTGTTCAGGTACCAGAACGAGATCCAGAAACCGCCGTAGGAGGAGAAGGCGACCGCGCCGAAGGTGTTCCCCTTCACGAACTCCCACATGCCCGCGAGCAGCTGCGCGATGCCGCCGTACGCGAGAGCAAGGCCGAGCACCACGCCGCCGCCGGTCTTGATCAGGCCCGCGTTGAAGACCGACAGCACGAACGTCGTGAGCGCGAAGCCGGCGAGACCGAGCGGGCCGGGGTCGGCGATGGCACTGACCGCGACCGGCCTCGGGTGAGTCTGCGTCGGGTCCGTCTGAACTTGCGACATTGCTGCTCCTTCCAACCACACCGGTGTAGAGCTATCGGCTCAAGCATGTAACGATGTGGGTGAAACGGCAATATCGGACGAACCCAGTCGACTCAAGCAACCGGGTGCGTAGCCGCATACAGCTTGCGCAGTCCCCGCATGGTCTCGACCGCGCGCTCGCCGTCGGCGCGCTGCACGGCGTACAGCGCGAGCGTCTCGTCACCGGCGAGCACCACGCGCGCGAACCGCACGTTGTTCGGGAACTCGACCCGCACGATCGCGGCCCAGGGCACGGTGCGCCAGTTGCCCACGAAGCTGCGCATGCGCACGCCCTCGCGATCGGCGCGCAGCCGCGGCCGGGCCGGCAGGTGCAGGCCACCGGCGACGATCACGCCGATGACGGCAGTGAAAAGTTGATCCTTCCAGCCGAACGTCGCGCCCGCGTTGTCGCTGGGCATGACGATCGCGATCACCACGAACGCGGCCAACACGACCGCCGCGCTGATGTTGGCGATGAGCGCGGTCTTGACGGGCCGGGCGCTCACCACGTCGGGGTCGTCGCCGCTCACAAGCGGCAGGCGTGGATGTCGGTGACGAGGATGCCGCGTGCGCCCAACAGCCACAGCTCGTCCATGATCGCGTTCGTCTCGCGCCGCTTCACCATGGAGCGCACGGCCGACCAGCCCGGCTTGAGCAGCGGCGACACCGTGGGCGACTCGATGCCCGGCGTCAGCGCGACGGCCTTCTCGACGAGCTCGTCCGGGATGTCGTAGTCCATGAGGACGTACTGCCGGGCGATGATCACGCCCTGCAGCCGGCGGGTGAGCTGCTCGACACGCGGGGGCTGGGTGGCGCCGCGGCGCTGGATGAGCACGGCCTGGCTGGTGAGCAGCGGCTCGCCGAAGATGTCCAGGCCGGCATTGCGCAGCGTGGTGCCGGTGGACACGACGTCGGCGATCGCGTCGGCGACCCCGAGGCGCACGGAGGTCTCGACCGCGCCGTCGAGGTGGATCACCTCGGCGACGATGCCGGCGCGGGCGAAGTAGTCGGCGACCACACCCGGGTAGGCGGTGGCGACGCGCTTGCCGTTGAGCTCGGCCGCAGTGCTCGCAGTGCCGGGCCGGGCCGCGAACCGGAACGTGGACGCGCCGAAGGACAGCGGCAGGATCGCCTCGGCGTGCGCACCGGAATCGAGCAGCAGGTCCTCGCCGGTGATGCCGACGTCGAGCTGACCCTCGCCGACGTAGATCGCGATGTCGCGGGGCCGGAGGAAGAAGAACTCGGTCTCGTTCTCGGTGTCGACGAGGTGCAGTTCGCGGCTGTCGCTGCGCTGGCGGTAGCCGGCCTCGACGAGCATCTGGGCGGCGGGCTCGGACAGCGAGCCCTTGTTCGGAACGGCGATGCGGAGCATGACGACCTGTCTTGTCGGTGGGGAGCGGACGGGTGCGTCTACAGATGTCGGTAGACGTCCTCGAGCCCGATGCCCTTGCCCAACATGATGACCTGCACACGGTAGAGGAGCTGGCTGATCTCCTCGGCCGTGCGCTCAGCGGATTCGTGCTCGG
This sequence comes from Jatrophihabitans sp., assembly GCA_025927835.1. Classification (GTDB taxonomy): domain Bacteria; phylum Actinomycetota; class Actinomycetes; order Mycobacteriales; family Jatrophihabitantaceae; genus Jatrophihabitans. The sequence goes on from JAICKR010000181.1 coordinate 2,549, forward strand.
CGGCCATCCACACCTCGGCGGCCTCCTCGACGACCTTCTTGCCCTGCTCGTGCACGCCGGCATCCAGCGCGACCACGGTGCCCGATCCGTCGGGCCGGTCGCGCTGACGCGCGGAGAGCTCGGCGAAGAGCTCGTCGAAGGTCTTCATCTCGATTGCGAGGGTACCGAGCGTGCGTGTCAGGATTCGGCCCGGCGCAGCTTCCACGAGTGCAGGTGATGGAAGCCACGCACCGACTCGGGGCGCCGCGACCGCATGGAGAACCGCGCGTCGCCCTCGAGCTGATCGTGCAGCTGGCGGTCGACGAGCACCCAGCCGGGCTTCGCGAGGGTCGTGAGCCGGCTCGCGATGTTGACCGTGGAGCCGTAGACGTCGCCCATGCGGCTGACCACCGGCCCGTACGCGAGCCCGGCGCGCAGCTCCGGCAGGTCCGGTTCGGCGGCGGCGCTGGCAAGCAGTTCCAGCGCGATGTCGGCGGCGTCGCCGGGCTGATCGGCCTGGAAGAGGACCTCGTCGCCGATCGTCTTCACGATCCGCCCGTTGCGCTGCCCGACGACCTCGGTCGAGATCGTCTCGAACTTGTCGAGCAACGTGGTGAGCTCGGCCTCGGACACCCGACGGGTCAGCGCGGTGAATCGCGACAGGTCGGCGAAGCCGATCGCCATCTCGGCCGGCCCGGTCGTGATCTGGTCGGTGCCTTGGGAGGCGAGGCGGGCGACGTAGGCCGCGAGCTGGCGGCGCCACGCGTAGGCCTGAAGATCCTCGAGCAGCGGCGTGACGTTGCTGACGAGGTCACTGAAGCTGTCCTCCGAGTCGAGCAGCTCGGGCCGCTTCGCGAGCTGCTCGACGAGCAGCTGGCCCTGGTAGGACGCGAGGCGCCAGAAGATCTGCCCGTACATCCGCGCCACGGCCAGCCGCAGCTGGTCGTCGGCGAAGCCGTAGGCGACGAGTTCGCGCATGCGGCGCAGCGCGGCGACGTCGGTCTCGGTGAACATCACCTCGTCGTCGGGGACGCTCGGGAAGCCGAGCGCCTTCCACAGCTTGCGCGCGTCCTCGCGGTCGAGCTCGGCCATCTCCGAGACCTGCGCCGCGGTGTACTTGCGCGGGCCGCCGAGGATGACGTCCTCGGCGCGCTCGAGCAGCTTGGGGATGTCGATCCCGCTGGCGTCGAGCGGCTGCTCCCCTGCGTCGGACACGATTGCTCAGGTGGTGTGCACGATCAGCACGTCGACCGGCGCGTGCCGCACGACGTCGAGCGGCACCGAACCGATGATGCGCCCGGCCAGCGTGTTGAGGCCGCGGTTTCCGACGACGAGCAGATCCGCGTGGTTGTCTGTCGCGACCTTGATCAGCGTGTCGCCCGGCCGGCCCTGCGCCGACTCGATCTCGATCTTGGTGGCGCCCGCTGCCTCGGCTCGGTCGCGCGCCCGGCGCACCGTGTCGTCGGCCGGGGCCGAACCGGTGACCTGGTAGGCGTCGTCGCCGAGCGCGTCCTGCGCCTGGGTGTCAGGCTTCTCCGGCACGTAGGCGCACGCGATGACCAGCGTCGCACCGGCGTCGGCGGCCAGTGCGGCGGCGCGATCGACCGCGCGGAACGACGTCTCCGAGCCGTCCGTGCCCACCACGATCGTTCGGTAACCAGCCACTGTGCCTCCGGCTCTTCGCGCGAGCGCGATGCTCACTCACGGACCCTAGTGGCTCAGTGCGGTGCGTACCCGTTGAGCGTGACTGCGGTCGCAAGCGCCGCCTGGGTCGCCTCGTAGCCCTTGTCCTCGGCCGAGCCGGGCAGGCCCGCGCGGTCGAGCGCCTGCTGCTCGTCGTCGCAGGTGAGGACGCCGAACCCGACGGGGATGCCGGTGCGCTGCGCGACGAGGGTGAGGCCGGTGGTCGCGGCCTGGCACACGTACTCGAAGTGCGGGGTGCCGCCGCGGATCACGACGCCGAGGGTGACGATCGCGTCGGCGCCGGTGCTCGCCGCCCGGGCCGCCGCGACCGGCAGCTCGAACACACCCGGCACGCGCAGCTCGGTGACGTCGTGCACGACGGCGTCGGCGAGTGCGCGGCGCGCGCCGTCGAGCAGCCCGTCCATGACCGTCGCGTGCCACTGGCTGGCGATCACGACGACCTGCAGCGCACCCGCACCCTCCACCTGCAGAGACGGTGCGCCGTCACGCATCGGCGTCCTCCACCTCGAGGGGGAGGTCGTGTCCCATGCGATCGCGCTTCGTCTGCAGGTAACGCAGGTTCTCCGGGTTCGCGTGCACCGGCAGCGGCTCACGGCCCGTGATGCTCAGCCCGTAGCCCTCGAGTCCGGCACGCTTGGCCGGGTTGTTGCTCAGCAGCCGCATCGACCGGATCCCGAGGTCGACGAGGATCTGCGCGCCGGTGCCGTAGTCGCGTGCGTCGGCGGGTAACCCGAGTTCGAGGTTGGCGTCGAGCGTGTCGGCACCGGCGTCCTGCAATTGGTAGGCCTGCAGCTTGTGCAGCAGCCCGATGCCGCGTCCTTCGTGGCCGCGGATGTAGAGCACCACGCCGCGTCCCTCGCGCGCGACCGCGGCGAGCGCCGCGTCGAGCTGCGGGCCGCAGTCGCAGCGCAGCGAGCCGAACACGTCGCCGGTCAGGCACTCCGAGTGCACCCGCACCAGCACGTCCTCGCCGTCGCCGATGTCGCCGAACACGAACGCGACGTGCTCGCGCTGGTCGTAGCTGGAGGCGTAGCCCACCGCGGTGTACTCGCCGTAGCGCAGCGGCACGCGCGCCGACGCCACCCGTTCGACGAGCTTCTCGAACCGGCGGCGGAACGCGATCAGGTCGGCGATCGAGACGAGCGCCAGGTCGTGCTCGTCGGCGAACACGCGCAGTTCCTCGACTCGGGCCATCCCCGCCGGGTCCTTCTCGGAGACGACCTCGCACAGGACGCCGGCCGGATGCAGCCCGGCCAGCACGGCGAGATCGACGGCTGCCTCGGTGTGGCCGGGGCGGCGCAGCACGCCGCCGTCCTTGGCCCGCAGCGGCACGACGTGCCCGGGGCGCGCGAAATCACTCGCGTTCGACGCCGGGTCGGCGAGCAGCCGGATCGTGTGCGCGCGGTCGCTGGCCGAGATGCCGGTGCTCACGCCCTCGCGGGCGTCGACGGTGACGGTGTACGCGGTGCCGCGGCGGTCCTGGTTCGTGTGGTACATCGGAGGCAGCTCGAGCCGGTCGGCGTCGCCCTCGGTGAGCGGCACGCAGATGTAGCCCGATGTGTAGCGGACCATGAAGGCGATGAGTTCGGGGGTGGCGAGCTCGGCGGCGAAGATGAGGTCGCCCTCGTTCTCGCGGTCCTCGTCGTCGACGACGACGACGGGCTTGCCGGACTTGATGTCGGCGATGGCCCGCTCGATCGAGTCGAGCCGCACGGTCATCGGCCTACCCTCGCTGCGCTCGGTCCGGCGGCCAGAGGGCTACGCATGCTTGCTTGATTCGCTCCGCAGGCGTCGCTCATCGGGTCGTCTCCATCAGCCGTGCGACGTACTTGGCCAGCACGTCGACCTCGAGGTTCACCGGGTCGCCCGGAGCTTTCGTCCCCAGCGTCGTGGCGCGCAGTGTCTCCGGGATCAGACCCACCTCGAACCAGTCGGGACCGACCGCGCTTACGGTCAGCGAAACGCCGTCGACGGCGATCGAGCCCTTCTCGGCGACGAAGCGGGCCAGCTCGGCGGGCAGCCCGAACCGGACGGCCTCCCACGCGTCGCCCGCCGTGCGGGTGACGAGTACCCCCGTGCCGTCGACGTGTCCCTGGACGACATGCCCGTCCAGGCGCGCGTCGGCGCGCACCGCCCGTTCGAGGTTCACCCGGTCACCGACCGCGCGGTCGCCGATCGCCGAGCGGTTGAGCGTCTCGCCCATGACGTCGAAGCGGATCGCGGTGGGCTCGCCCGGTTCCCAGCCGACCACGGTCAGGCAGACGCCGCTGACGGCGATCGACGCGCCGTGGGTCAGGTCGTCGACGA
>JAICKR010000187.1 GCA_025927835.1 Jatrophihabitans sp.
CCCTACTACGCCGACGGCATGTTCCCGCCGATCGCCGCGGATGCCGGCGACATGTACCTCAAGGCGATGAACTGCCCCATGCACAACCTGATCTACCGCTCGCGCAACCGGTCCTACCGCGAGCTGCCGATCCGGCTGTTCGAGTTCGGGCACGTCTACCGCTACGAGAAGTCCGGTGTGGTCCACGGGCTCACCCGGGTGCGCGGCTTCGAGATGGACGACTCGCACTCCTACGTCGCACCGGAGCAGGCCGGCGCCGAGATCAAGCACCTGCTGAACTTCTGCCTGAGCCTGTTCCGCGACTTCGGCCTCGAGGACTTCTACCTCGAGCTGTCGACCCGCGACGACTCGAAGCCGGACAAGTTCATCGGCTCGGACGAGCAGTGGGAGATCGCGACAGAGGTGCTGCGGTCGGTCGCCGTCGAGTCCGGGCTCGATCTGGTGCCCGACCCCGGTGGCGCCGCCTACTACGGACCCAAGATCTCGGTCCAGGCGCGCGATGCGATCGGGCGCACCTGGCAGATGTCGACGATCCAGTACGACTTCAACCAACCCGCGCGCTTCGAGTTGGAGTACCAGGCCGCCGACGGCGAGCGGCACCAGCCGGTGATGATCCACTCCGCGAAGTTCGGCTCGATCGAGCGGTTCATCGGCGTGCTGACCGAGCACTATGCCGGCGCATTCCCCGCGTGGCTCTCGCCGGTGCAGGTGGTCGGCATCCCCGTCACGGACGAGCAGATCGGCTATCTGACCGAGCTCGCCGCCCGGCTGGGCGAGCGTGGCATCCGGGCCGAGGTCGACTCCTCCGACGACCGGATGCAGAAGAAGATCCGTTCCGCGCAACAGCAGAAGGTGCCGTTCATGCTCATCGCGGGCGCCACCGACGCCGAGGCCGGCGCCATCTCGTTCCGGTTCCGCGACGGCACCCAGCGCAACGGCATCCCGATCGCGCAGGCGATCGACGAGATCGCCGGCACCATCGCCCGGCGGGAGAACGCGTCACCGACCGCGGAGATGTACGACCTGGTGATTCGCGAGGAGTCGTGACGGAGTCCGCCGACGAGTTTGCCGGGGATCCCGACGGGTTCGGGCGGCTGTGGACGCCGCACCGCATGGTCTACATCAAGGGCGAGGGCAAACCGTCGCACGACGAGGCCGGTGACGACTGCCCGTTCTGCGCGGCACCGCAGCGAAGCGACGAGGACGCGCTCATCGTCGCGCGCGGCGAGCGGGTGTACGCGGTGCTCAACCTCTATCCGTACAACTCCGGGCACCTGATGTCCGTGCCGTACCGGCACGTCGCCGACTACCCCGAGCTGGACGAGGACGAGACGCTCGAGCTCGCCCGGTTCACCCAGCGCGCGATGCAGGTGATCGGCGCCGTCATGGCGCCGCACGGCTTCAACCTCGGCATCAACCAGGGCGCGGTGGCCGGTGCCGGCATCTCGGCGCACCTGCACGAACACGTGGTGCCGCGCTGGGGTGGCGACACGAACTTCATGCCGATCGTGGGCCGGACGCGGGTGCTGCCCGAACTGCTCGCCGACGCGCGCGCCCAACTCGCCGAAGCGTGGGCGAAGCAGTGACCGTCGTGCACGTGCGCGGGGTGTTCCTCCCGGACGAGGCGGAGCGCGACGCCTGGGTCGTCGACGGGCGGCTGACGTTCACCCGGCCCAGCGCCGAGGCGCAGACCGTCGCCCGCGGCTGGATCACGCCGGGCTTCGTCGACGCCCACTGCCATGTGGGACTCGCGCCGACCGGGCACGTGCCCGATCCAGTCGCGCAGGCCGAGCAGGCCATGCTCGACCGCGCGGCCGGCGCGCTGCTGCTGCGCGATGCCGGTTCGCCGGTCGACAACCGCACCGTGCAGGACCGCGACGACCTGCCCCGGCTGATCCGCGCGGGGCGGCACATCGCCCGGCCGAAGCGCTACATCAAGGACCTCGGCGTCGAGGTCGAGCCGGACGACCTCGTTGCCGAGGTCGAACGCCAGGTCGGCAACGGCGACGGTTGGGTCAAGCTCGCCGCCGACTGGATCGACCGCGAGATCGGTGACCTCGCGCCGGTCTGGCCGGACGACAAGCTCAAGGCGGCGATCGGGCGCGCGCACGAACTCGGCGCCCGGGTCGCCGCGCACGTGTTCGGCGAGGACGCGCTGCCCGGCCTCATCGCGGCGGGCATCGACTCGATCGAGCACGGGACAGGGCTCACCGACGACCTCATCGCCGCCGCGAAGGACGCCGGCAGCGCCGTCGTCCCCACTCTGATCAACATCGACAACTTCCCGGAGATCGCGCTGGCCGGCGCGGCGAAGTTCCCGAGGTACGCCGCGCACATGCGCGCGCTGTTCGCCACCTCTCGCGAGCGCATCCGCAGCGCCTACGAAGCCGGCGTGCCGATCTACACCGGCACCGACGCCGGCGGATCGCTGCCGCACGGCCTGGTGCGCAGCGAGATCCTCGCGCTGGTCGGCGCCGGCATCCCGCAGGCCGAGGTGCTCGCGCAGGCGTCCTGGCGCGGCCGCGAGTGGCTCGGGCTGCCCGGCCTCGTCGAGGGCGCCCCGGCCGACCTCGTCGTGTACGACACCGATCCGCGTCGCGATCTCGCCGCGGTGATGACCCCGCGGCGCATGATCCTGCGCGGCGCCGTCGTGGCCTGACGCATGTGACTCGGAGCGCGCGCACCGGATGGTCGTTCGCCGTGCTGGTGTACCTGCTCGCGGTGCTGCACCGTTCGTCGCTCAGCGTCGCCGGGCTGATCGCGGAGAAACGATTCGGCATCTCGCCGGCCGAACTGTCGGTCTTCATCTTCCTGCAGCTCGGCGTGTACGCGGCGATGCAGGTGCCCACCGGCGTGCTCGTCGACCGCTACGGCCCGCGCCGCATCCTGGTGACCGCCGCGACGATCATGGCTGCCGCGCAGCTGCTCTTCGCGTCCGTCCCGTCCTACCCGGCGGCGTTGTTCGCGCGCGCCCTGCTCGGCTGCGGTGACGCGATGACGTTCATCAGCGTGCTGCGCTTCACTGCCGTCCATTTCGGGCCGCGCCGCTACCCGCTGCTCGTCGCGCTCACCGGGATGGCGGGCCAGGTAGGCAACGTCGCCGCCACGCTGCCGTTCGCGCTCGCGTTGCGCCACGTCGGGTGGGGCGTCTCGTTCGCCGTCGCCGGCGGCCTGTCCGCGCTCGCCGCGGTCGGCGTCCTGCTGGTCATCGACGACGCGAACCTGCCTGCCGCACGCATCCGCAGCTTCGCGCACCTGCGCGACGGAGTCGGACTGGTGTGGCAGCGGGTGCGCGGCGCATGGTCGCTGCCCGGCACCCGGCTCGGCTTCTGGGTGCATTTCGCGTCCGGGTCGACGGCCAATGCGATCGGCGTGCTGTGGGGCAGTCCGTACCTGATCAAGGTGACCGGGTTCGGCACCACCGGCGCCGGCGCGGTGCTGATGGGTGGCGTGTTCGTCGCCGTGGTCGCCAGCCCCGTCATCGGCTGGCTGATCGGGCACCGGCCGATCGTTCGGGTGCCGCTCGCGCTGGGCGTGTGCGCCACCACGGTGGCCGGCTGGGTGGTGGTGGTGTCCGCGTTCGGCTACGACCCGCCGCGCGGCTACGTCGTGGCGCTCTTCCTGCTCACCGCGCTCGGCGGGCCGACGTCGATGATCGCGTTCGCGCTCGCCCGCGACTACAACCACGCGCGCGCGCTCGGCACCGCGTCCGGCGTGGTGAACGTCGGCGGCTTCCTCGCGGCCGTGCTGATCTCGCTGGGCATCGGCTGGGCGCTGGACGCGCAGGGCGGGACGAGCGCGCACAACCTTCGCTGGGCGGTGCTCGTCGCCGTCTGCGTCCAGCTCGCCGGCACGGTGCGGATGGCGGTGTGGCTGCGCCGGCTGCGCGCGTTCACCCTCGGTCGCCAGCAGCGCGGCGAGGACGTGCCGGTGCAGGTCGTGCGCCGCCGCTGGGACCTGCCCGAGCCGCCGCTCTAGTCGAGGCCGTTCGCGGCGATGACGTCGCGATACCAGCGCGCCGAGTGCTTGAGCGTGCGGGTGCCGTCGGCGTAGTCGACGTGCACGATGCCGAACCGCTTCGAGAAGCCCCAGGCCCACTCGAAGTTGTCCATCAGCGACCAGCAGTAGTAGCCGCGCACGTCGACGCCCTTCGCGATGGCGTCGTGCACCGCGCTCAAATGCCCACGCAGGTAGTCGATGCGGTCGGCGTCGTGCACGACCCCGTCCGCCCCGGGCTCGTCGGCGAACGCGGCACCGTTCTCGGTGATCATCAGCGGCACGTCCGGGTAGTCGGCGTGCACCCGCAGCAGCAGCTCGGTGAGGCTGCCCGGCTCGATGCGCCAGCCCATCGCGGTGTACGGGCCGGCCTGCGGCATCGAGTACGCGAGGTCGGTGCCCGGGAACGGTGTCGGGCCGTCGGCCGACATCGGGTCGTTGACCCAGCGACCGTCCGCCTGCGCCCGGATCTCCGGGGTCGCCGCGGCGACGAGAGTGGGGGAGTAGTAGTTCACGCCGAGCACGTCGATCGGGGCGTTGCACGTCGCGGCGTCGCCGTCGTGGATGAACGACCAGTCGGTGATGTGGCGCAGGTCGGCGAGCAGGTCCTGCGGGTAGTGCCCGCGCAGCACCGGCTCGGTGAAGATGCGGTTGGCCAACCCGTCCACGTGGCGCACCGCGTCGGCGTCTCCCTCGGAGACACCGCGCACCACCGCGAGGTTGAGCGTGATCGACACCCGTCCGGACGCCGGCATCGACGCGCGCAGCGCCCGCGCGCCGAGCCCGTGTGCGAGGTTGAGGTGATGCACCGCGGCGAGCGAGCTCGCGTTGTCGGTCACGCCTGGCGCGTGCACGCCCGACGAATAGCCCAGGAAGGCCGAGCACCACGGCTCGTTGAACGTGGTGATCGTGGGGACGCGGTCGCCGAGCGCCCGGCCCACCACCTCGGCGTACTCGGCGAAGCGCAGCGCGGTCTCGCGGTTCGTCCAGCCACCCGCGTCCTGCAGCGGTTGCGGGAGATCCCAGTGGTAGAGCGTGGCCAGCGGCTCGATGTCGCGGTCCAGCAGCGCGTCGACGAGCCGGGAGTAGAAGTCCAGGCCGGCGTGGTTCACCGCGCCCGAGCCGGCCGGGACGACGCGCGGCCACGCGATCGAGAAGCGGTAGGACGTGAGCCCCAGCTCGGCCATGAGCGCGACGTCGTCGGCGTAGCGGTGATAGTGGTCGCAGGCCACGTCACCGGTGGTGCCGTCGATGACCCGTCCCGGCTCGTGCGTGAAGGTGTCCCAGATCGACGGCCCGCGGCCGTCCTCGGCCACCGCCCCCTCGACCTGGTAGGCCGCGGTCGCGGTACCCCACACGAACCCGTCCGGAAACCTCTGCGTTGGGGGAACGGTCGATGCGGTCACCCGGACAGCTTCCCATCTGGCAGAATGACTCCTCGAGTACCGGCCGGTGCGCGGACCCTCTCCCCACGCAGCGGCCAGTCCACCCGGACGTTCGGAATCGGTGTCCCCACCCAGCATCCGAACCGTCCACCCTGACCCGAGTCTGGAGTACCCACTTCCGTGGCAACCAAGATCAAGCTCATGCGCCTGGGCAAGATGCGTGAGCCGCACTACCGCATCGTCGTCGCCGACTCCCGCACCAAGCGCGACGGCCGGTCCATCGAGACCATCGGCGAGTACCACCCGAAGAGCGACCCGTCGGTCATCAAGGTCGACGGCGACCGCGCCGCCTACTGGCTCGGCGTCGGTGCCCAGCCCACCGAGGCCGTCACCGCGATTCTCAAGGTCACCGGCGACTGGCAGAAGTTCAAGGGCGAGCCGGCCCCGGAGCCGATGAAGCTGCCGGCCGAGAAGCC
>JAICKR010000094.1 GCA_025927835.1 Jatrophihabitans sp.
AAGGCCGAGATCGTCTCCTACGGCGAACTCGTCGACGCCGGCTCGATGGCCGAGGCCCGGGCGCGCGGCAAGGTCCGCATCGAGGGCAAGGACTACGTCATGGCCGACGGCGACGTCGTGGAGTTCCGCTTCAACGTGTAGCGGCAGGGCTGACTTCCCGCCTGCAGAGGCGCACAATCAGGCGCACAACGGGGGAGGATCAGTGCTGGTCGACGAGCCGACCGACCGCCGCGAGGTGCAGACGTTCTGCCCGCTGTGCGTGTCGCGCTGCGGCGCGACGGCGACGGTGGCCGACGGGGCGCTGCTCGAGCTGCGGCCCGACCCGGCCCATCCCACCGGGCAGGCGCTGTGCGTGAAGGGCAGGGCCGCGCCGGAGATCGTCGCGCATCCGGACCGGCTGCTGTACCCGATGCGGCGTACCAACCCCAAGGGCGCCGACGACCCCGGGTGGACGCGGATCGGCTGGGACGAGGCGCTCGACGAGATCGCCGGCCGGCTGGGCGACATCGCGCGCGAGGACGGGCCGGAGGCGGTCGTGTTCGGGTCGGCGTCGCCGTCGACCTCGGCGATGTCCGACTGCGTCGACTGGCTGACGCGGCTGCGCAACGCGTTCGGCAGCCCGAACCTGACCGCGTCGATGGAGCTGTGCGGCTGGGGACGCAACTTCGCGTCCGGGTTCACCTTCGGGGCGCCGCTACCCGGCGCGTACGCACCGGATCTCGCCGGCGCCGGCTGCATCCTCTTCTGGGGCTACAACCCGTCCCTGTCGCGGCTCTCGCACGCCACCCAGGCCGTCGCGGCACTGCGCCGCGGCGCCAAGCTCGTCTTCATCGACCCACGCCAGGTCGGGCTCGCCGCGAAGGCACAGCACTGGCTGCGCGTACGCCCGGGCACCGACGCCGCGCTCGCGCTCGCCATGACGCACGTGCTCATCGAGAACGGCTGGTTCGACGAGGACTTCGTCCGCACCTGGACCAATGCGACGCACCTGGTGCGCACAGACACCGGCCGGCTGCTGCCCCCGCACGGCGATGTCGCGACCGCCCCGCTGCGCGGTGACGTCGAGGTGGCGACGGCGGACGGTCCGGTGCGCTGCCGCCCGGTGTTCGACCTCATCGCCGAGACGTGCGCCGCGATGTCGCCCGCGCACGCGGCGGAGATCACCGGTGTCGACGCCGACGACATCGCCGCAGTGGCACGCCTCATGTGGCACTCGCGGCCGCTGGCCATCTACACGTGGAGCGGCCTCGAGCAGCAGAGCAACAGCACGCAGACGATCCGGGCGATCTGCCAGTTCGCCGCACTCATCGGGTCGATCGACGTGCCCGGCGGCAACGTCGCGTTCGCCTCCGTGCCACAGCACCGCATCGAGGGGACGGACCTGCTGCCCACGCCGGCGGCGAAGACCATCGGTCTGGAGAAGCGGCCGCTCAGCGCCGCCCGCGCGGGCTTCGTCACCGGCGAGGACTTCTTCACGGCCGCGCTTGACGGCACGCCCTACCGCGCCCGCGCGCTGGTGAACTTCGGCGCGAACCTGATGATGGCCCATGGCGACAGCGCGCGCGGCCGGTCCGCACTCGCCGCCCTGGACTTCTTCGTGCACGCCGATCTGTTCCGCAGCCCGACCGGCGATCAGGCCGACATCCTGCTGCCCGTGACCAGCGCGTGGGAGGCCGGCGCGCTGCGCATCGGCTTCGAGATCGACGAAGCCGCGCAGGCGCACGTGCAGCTGCGTACCCAGCTCGTCGCGCCGCGTGGCGAGGCCCGCTCGGACATCTCGATCATCTTCGCGCTCGCGACCCGACTGGGACTGCACGAGCAGTTCTTCGGCGGCGACGTCGAAGCAGGGTGGAGACACCAGCTCGAGCCGTCGGGCGTAACGCTCGAGCAGTTGCGCGCGCAGCCCGGCGGAATCCGGGTGCCGGTCGCCACGCGGCACCGCAAGTACGCCGAGGTCGTCGATGGTGTGCCGCGCGGTTTCAGCACGCCGTCGCGCAAGGTCGAGCTGTTCAGCGAACGGTTCGCCGCGGCCGGCTATCCGCCGCTGCCCGAGTACGCCGAGCCGGGCATCAGCCCGCGTTCGCGACCGGACCTCGCGGCGCGGTTCCCGCTCGTGCTGACCTGCACGAAGTCGCTCTGGTTCTGCGAGACGCAGCACCGCAACGTCGCAAGTCTGCGCCGCGCGGCGGCCGACCCGGTCGTCGAACTGCATCCCGACGCCGCGGCGGCACGCGGCGTCGCGGCCAAGGACTGGGTGCTCATCGAGACGCCGCTCGGCAGCGTGCGGGCGCGCGCGAAGCTGAACGCGAAGCTCGATCCGCAGGTCGTGTGCGGGCAGCACGGGTGGTGGCAGGCCGGCGGTCCCGGGCAAGCCGGCTATCCCGCGGTCGGCCCCGGCAGCGCGAACCTGAATCTCGTGCTGAGCCAGACGCCCAGCGACCCGGTCGGCGGCAGTTCCCCGCTGCGCGCGTCGCTGTGCGAAATCCGTCGGCTTCCGGACTGATCGGCTGCCAGACTCGACGCGTGAGTGACGCGCTGTCCCGGCCTGACGCATCCGCCGCCGTCGACGGCACCGGCTGGCGCCTGCTCTACGGCAGCTATTGCGGCAGCGTCGCGGTCGACGGCCTGCGCCAGGCGATGCACGTCGCGACGGTCGCGCTCGACACGTGTGGCGCGGCCGCCGACGAGCACCTGCACGTCGACGTCCGTCCCGATCTCGTCGCGCTGCGGCTGCAGACGCGCGGCACGATCGACGTCACCGCGCTCGATGCGGCTCTCGCGGTCCGCATCAGCGAAGCGGTCGCCGCGGCCGGGCTCGAGCTCACCCCGCACGGGCCGGCCCGCGCCGAGCAGATCATCGAGTTCGCGATCGACGCGCTCGACATCGCGAGGATCCGCCCGTTCTGGAAGGCGGTCATGGGCTACGTCGACGAACCCCGCGGCGGCGCGACCGGCGGGCTCATCGACCCGGCCGGGCAGGGTCCCTCGATCTGGTTCCAGCAGATGGACGCGCCGCGACCGCAGCGCAACCGCATCCACTTCGATCTCGACGTGGCCCACGACGAGGCGCCGCACCGCCTGGCCGCCGCGCTCGCCGCCGGCGGCACCCTCGTGAGCGCCGCGCGGGCACGCGCGTTCTGGGTGCTGGCCGACGCCGAGGGCAACGAGATCTGCATCTGCACCTGGCAAGACCGCGACTGAGGCTATTCCTTCGTCACCGGCTCGCGAAGTAGCCTCCAAGCACGACGACTGTGGGAGGCCACCATGCCCATCGGATACCCGACGATCCTCACCGACAAGGCTTGGCAGAAGCAGAAGGGGCCCGTCGCCAAGACCAAGTCGACCGGCGTGGGCAAGACGCTGATCGCGCTCGAGAAGGCGTACAACGGGACGGACTTCGCCAAGACGGACCCGCAGGAGCTGGCCAAGCAGACCACCGACCCGCTCTCGTACGCGAAGCGGCGGGCATCGCTCGGGGTGGCGCTCGGCGCGCAGGGCAAGCGGCTCGTGCCGCTCGTCGCGCAAAGTGCTGAGGCGGTGAAGAAGACCAAGGTGACGTTCGCCAAGGACAAGAAGCTGCTGCCCTATCTCACTCAGATCGAGCAGGGCCTTGGCCAGTTCAAGACCGACTTCGCGCCCGGGGGGCGTCAGTCCGGCCAGCTCCTGATGCAGGCGGACCGCGAATTCAAGTACCTGTTCGGCCAGACCCGGACGGCGAAGTTCTCCGGCTCGGGGACTGCGCAACGGACCGAGAAGGCACGCACCGACGTGCTCGCCATGATCAAGAAGGTCGAGGCGGCGGGGACGATCGCGTCGATCAGCGACCAGTTCAAGGGCAACGGCCCGCACCGGACGCTCACCACGAGTTGCGAGCTGTGGGACAACTTCTTCGCCAAGGACTGTCCGATGCTGGCGAAGTCGATCTATGCCGGTGCAGCGAAGAAGGAGTTCGGTCACCTGCCGTGGATGTGGGAGGTCGCGAACGAGGCGAACCTCGACGCGACCAACGCGGCGACCGCCCTGTCGCAGCGTTCGAACGAGGCTCGCGCGGTTTCGACGTTCGCCCTGGCGTACAGCCGCAGCGTCATCGAGTACAAGAAGTTCGTCGACCACATGGCCGCGTTCGAGGCCGAAGTCAAGAAGTGGATCTAGCCGTCGGCCGTAACCGGTTCACGTAGGTCGGCGCTCCAGCGTTCCTCGATGCGGCCGTAGCGCCACACGGCCAGCGCGACGGTCCAGGCGAGCACGAACAGCGCCACGATGCCGTATCCGGCGTAGTCGAGCGGCACCGAGCCGAGCGCCGCGATGGGGCCTGAGGTGATGTCGGCCTCGTCGGCGAGCACGTACGCCAGTTCGATGGTGCCGATGACCAGCGCGACCGCGACCGAGATCGCGGTGATCGTGATGTTGTAGAAGACCTTGCGCACCGGCTTGCCGAACGCCCAGCCGTACGCGGCGTTCATGAACACGCCGTCGATGGTGTCCATCAGGCACATGCCGGCGGCGAACAGCACGGGCAGCACGAGGATCGAGTAGAACGGCAGGTTGAACGCGGCCGCGCCGCCCGCGAGCACGAGCAGCCCGACCTCGGTGGCGGTGTCGAAGCCGAGCCCGAACAGCACCCCGACCGGGTAGATGTGCCACGCCTTGCGCACCGACTTGGTGAGTCCGCCGAGCAGCCGGTTCATGAACCCGCGCTTGTTGAGGTGCTCCTCGAGTTCGGCCTCGTTGTAGGTGCCGGTGCGCATCTCGCGGAACACCCGCAGGATGCCGACGAGCACGACGAGGTTGAGGATGCCGAGCAGCCACAGGAACGCGCCCGACACCGAGGCGCCGATGACGCCGGTCGCCTGGTGCAGGTGCGAGTCGTTGCTGGCCACCTCTCCGGCGAGCTGCTTGACGCCCGCGGTGAGCAGGAACGCCAGCATGAACACGACGCTGGAGTGACCGAGCGAGAACCAGAAACCCACCGAGAGCGGCTTGCGGATCTCGGCCTCCGGAACGCCCTCGGCACGCTTGGCGAGGTTGTCGCCCATGAGCTTGCGGGTCGTGTTGTCGACCGCCGCGATGTGGTCGGCGTCGAAGGCGTGCCGCAGCCCGAAGGTGTAGGCGAGGATGCCCACGCCCACGTTGAACACGGGGTGCTCGCCGCCCAGGTGCAGGTGCGCCGGCACCACGAGCCCGAACAGCACGCCGAAGCCGAGGACGTGTAGCAGCACGATCAGGCCGAGCATGCCCCACAGTGAGCGGCGGTCCGTGCGGTCCAGGCTGCCCCGGAATCGCGCGAGATTGGATCCAATCACTCGCCGAACGTAGTGCCTGCCCTAGAGCTATTGCAAGTGATTCGCAATAAGCTCACGCCGCGGTCACGGTCACGGTCACCAGGAGGGCGCCGGGCCGGGCCGCGAGCAGCAACCTCGGCGCGTTCGCCCCGGACGTGACGTCCGCGCCCGACACCGTCACGTGGTAGCCGGCGGGGTATTGGATCGCGGGTACGGCGACCTGCGTCTGCGCGCCGGCGCCGAAGCTGCCCAGCCCGGTGGCCCGCGCGGTGCGGTAGGTCAGCCGGAACACGCCGTTGGCGAACGACCACGACACCGGCGTGCCCGCGACGACCTGCGGGTAGGGCTCGGCGAGTGCCCTCAGCTTGTCGGTCAGCACGTTCGCGCCGGTCGGTGGCACGCTCGGGTCGAGGACGAGCGCCTGCCCGTCCGGCGACGAGCTGGTGATGTCGTTGCCGGTGTAGGCCCATTCGAGCCAACCCGTCCGGTACTTGTCGGCCAGCCCCACCATCTCGCTGAGATTGCCGAGATCGCTTGTCGCGCCGAACTCGGTGATGAGCGGGGGCATCGTGTGCGACTGCGCGTAGGCGTTGCCGCTCGAGACGGTGAGGTTGTCCAGCTGCAGGCAGCCGACGCTGTTGCCCAGCAGTTCCAGCGTGCTGCAGTAGTCGTGGAACGCGAAACCTAGTTTCGGCACCGCGATGCGCCCGACATTCGTACGGTCGGACTGGGTGAACAACGTGTTCGGCTCGATGTAGATCGTGTGCGTCGGGTCCGCGGCGCGGATGGCAGGGACGACGCGGCGGTAGAACGACGTGAGCAGCGTCGAGTCGAAGATCGGGCAGCCGACGAGCGGCAGCGCGCAGCGCAGGCCGAGCGAGCCGGGCCACGGCTCGTTCATCACCTCGTACCCGGCCACTGCGGGGTCACCGTCGAAGAAGGCCGCGACGTGCGCCCACATGTGCGCGTAGTGATCCTGCAGCCCGACGCCGTCCGGTGCCTTGGCGTTGCTCCAGAACAGATCCCAGATGTGCCACTCGGACGGGTTGAGCAGGTAGTTGCCGGGGAACCCGAGCGCCGGGTTGGGCAGGATCTGGCTGAGCGGGTCGTTGATCACGGCCCACGCCGGTGCACCCTCGCCCTGGAACTTCTCGTTGTACATGTCCTGGTGGAAGTCGAGCAGCGACACGATGCCGTGTGCCGCGAGCGTCGAGACCGTGTCCGCGATCGAGTCGAGGTAGGTGTCGTCGTACACCCCGGGTTGCGGCTCGACGGCCGCCCAGATCACGCCGACGCGCACCGCGTCGAAGCCGTTGTCGGCGAGGAACGCGGCGTCGTCGTCGCCGAACCCGTTCGCCGACGGCTCGTACGGCGGCACCTTGAACACCTGGTTGAGCCCGTGCAGGATCACCACCCGCCCGGACGAGTCGGTGATCCAGCGCCCGGCCTGGCTCAGCCCGGAGGCGGCGAGCCCGGTCGGCGAGCCGGCGGTACCGGCGGCGGTCGGCACGAGCGCGGGCACGCCGAGCAGCGCGATCGCGACGGCGGCGAGGACGAGAGGCAGGCGGCGGCGCACGCGCCGAGCATAGAAGTGCAACGTGTTCTATGCAGCTCAGGACGACTCGGCGGCCGCCCGGTGCTTCGCCGCCTTGCGCTTGCGCCCCGGGAACTCGCGCGGCGCGCCTTCCCGCAGCTCGGCGAGCAGCCGGTCGGAGAACGCCTCGGCCGTCTCACCGGGCTGCATGCGGCCGCCGCGCGGCCGGTAGAACTCGACGCTGATCGACGGTCGCTTGGGCAGCCGCACGACGTCGACCGAGCCGTTCGTGCGCACGCACACCACGTCGGCCTCAGGTACGGCCTCGGCGAGCCGGCCGATGCCGCTGCGCGCGCGCCGCGGCCGCCCCAGTGCGCGCGTGCCCTCGGGGAAGATCCCGATGCAGGCGCCGTTGCGCAGCTCCTCGATCGCGGTCGCGATCGCGTCTGCGTTGGAGCCACCGCGGTGGACGGGGATCTGACCGGTCCCGCGCATGATCGCGCCGACGAACGGCTTGTCGAACAGTGTCGACTTGGCCAGTGCGTGGATCTGCCGCACCTCGCCGGCGGCGACCGCGATGGCCACCGGGTCCCAATAGCTGTCGTGATCGGCGGCGAGCAGCACCGGGCCGGTGGGCGGCAGGCACTCGAGGCCCGTGACCTTCAGTCGCGACCAGCGCATGATCGGGGTCCACACCGCGAGCACGAACCGGTACGCACGCGTGAAGTCCGGGCGCGCGGCTGCCATGCGGTCATCATGGCGTAGCCGTGCGTGCGTCAGCTAATGACGTAGCGGCCCGGCCGCGGGGCGATGAGCGTCGACCACCCCTGGCCGTCCGATTCCACCCGCGCGCCGGGCGGGCCCTGCACGGTGAGGAAGCGTGACCAGCGCACCCGCAGTGCGAGCGTGCCGGACTGCGGGCTGACGATCGTCAGCTTCGCCTGCCCCGCTTCGACGACGCGCGCCGGCGGCGCGATGATCGGGGTTGCGGCCGACACCCGGTAGAGCCGCCAGCGGTCGTCGGACCAGACGCGGCTCAGGTACGGCAGGTGCCCCGAACGGACGAGTTGGTCCTCGGGACTGTGCTGCAACGTCGTGTGGTCGATTGCGACGTAGCCCACCGCGTTGTTGTCGAGCCAGATCTTGTACGTGGTCGCGTCGAGATCCTTCGAGCTGAGCACCGCGTTGAACGCGTTGTCCGACTGCGTTTCGTACCCGCGCGCGAGCGACGCGTGGTCTAGCAGTGCGTACGCCGAGACGTACGTCCCGTCGGGGACGACCTCGACGCGATAGTTCGCGAGCCCGGGCGTGTGGTCGAGCTGCGCGATGAGGGTCTTGTAGTACGCGAGGTTGGACATCGGTTCGGACGCGACCGTCAGGTCGAGGACGGCGGCGACGATGCCCGAGATCAGTGCCGACCCGATCGCCAGCGTGCTGATGAGCTGATGCGCCTGCGCGGTCGCGATGACGGCGACCGGAAGGCAGATCCAGACGAAGCGCTCGAGATTCGTCCCCATGCCGTTCGGGATCAGCACGACGAACGGGTACGCCGCGAGCGTGATCAGCACCACGGTGCGGACGTAGGCCGGCGGCCGCGCGAGCAGCATCACCCCGAGCGAGATGGGCGACCAGATCGCGGACGACGTCGGGAAGCCCTGGGGCCCGGGGCTGCCGAAGTAGAGCGCGACGCCGAGCATCACCGCGCCGGCCGCGCCGGCGGTGGCGAGCGCGGCCCGCCGTCGGCTCGGCTCGTGGACGATCACGCCGGTGACCCCGAGCGCGAGGAAGACGCCGGACAGCGGCGAGGTCAGCGCGGTGACGGCGCCGGCGAGCGCGGCAAGCCACCGCCGGTCCGACTTGACGCAGAGCAGTGCCAGCAGCATCAGTGCGCTGCCCATCGCGAACGGCACCCGCCCGGCCCACAGACTGAAGGCGGACGCCACCGCGGCGACCCAGGTGCCCAGCACCTGGTGCCGCGCACCGCGCAGCAGCATGTGGCACAGCGGCGGGATGGCCACGGTCGCAACCGCGCCGAGGACGCCGGCGTCGATGAAACGCGACAGCCAGGTCGAGACGACGGAGTAGTGACCGGGGATCGTGCCGCCGAACCAGGAGAACCAGTAGTGCAGCCCGACGCCGTGCTCGGCGGCCGAGCGGCGCGCCTGCGCGGCCCAGAAGTCGCCGACCGGCGGCCGGGTGACGAGGAACGCCGCTGCCGCCACCAGGGTGAACAGCGGCGCCGCGTCGCTGAGGCGGCGGCCGGCTAGTGATTGGCGCAGTTGCACAGAGTGGTCTCGGGCATTCCGTTGCGTCGCGGGCTGCGCGACGAGATCGTGTTGCCTCAATCCTGCCAGGTGGGCAGCCGAACCCCATGTTCTTTCAGGAACGACTGCCAGCTGCGCAGGCACCGGTCGAGCAGGTCCAGCGCGTCGTAGCGCACCGGTTTGGCGTTCGGGCGGTGGTGCTCGATCCAGAAGTGTGGCGGGTCGCTGAAGGCGACCGGTAGCAGCCGCGAGCTCGCCGCGGGCTCGGCCGCGCCGAACGCGGTGCACAGCGCGAGCGGGTCGGCGGCGAGCGCGCGCTCGACATCGCCGGGGGTGATCCCCGCGGGTTCGGGGCCGGACAGCAGCCACTCGCCGAGCGTGCGCACCGCCTCGATGCTGGTGACCACGATCCCGCGCACGTCCGCCGCGGCGGCCTCGCTGCCCGGCGCATACATCAGCCGCAGCTGCTGGACGTTCCACACGAGCTGCAGGTACTTCGCGCTCCAGTCCTTGAGCCGGTCCCAACCCGGGCGGTCCGGTCCGTCCGGCCGGCGGTACACCGCGTCCTGCGCGTCGACGCGACGGCGCGTCCGCGCCCCGCACACGCAGGGCTGCGACCACCCGAGCGCGGACAGATCGCGCCCGCACGCATCGCACAGGTACATGGCGTCGCCCGGCCGCGACATCGTCACGCCGCGATCGTGGCACAGGGCGGGCCACCGCGTGCCAGACTCCGCACGTGACCGGGCTGCCCGATCCGGCCCTCGTGGTGCTCGTCGGAGCGTCCGGCGCCGGCAAGTCGACCTGGGCCGGGGCGCACTACCGTGCTCAGGAGATCGTCTCGTCCGACGACCTGCGCGCGATCGTGGGCAGCGGCCGGCATGACCTCGACGCATCGACCGACGCGTTCGCGTTGCTCGACCAGATCGTCGCGGCGCGTGCCCGGCGCGGGCTCACCTGCGTGGTCGACACGCTCGGTCTCGATCCGCAACGACGCCGCGGCTATCTCGCCATCGCGCGTGCGCACGCCGTGCCTGCGGTCGCGGTGCTGGTCGACGCACCGCCTGCGCTGGCCAGGAAGCGCAATGCCGCCCGTGACCGCCCGGTGCCGGCAGACACGCTGCGGGCGCAGCTGCGCCGCGCAGCACAGGTCCGCGACGAACTCGCCGCGGAGGGTTGGGACCAGGTACTCGTCGTCACCGCGGCGGAGCCGGCCGGCACCGCCGCGGCCCCGGCCGCCGCCGCGGCGGCACCGCCGACCGGGCTCGAGTTCGTGCTGCAGATCTCGCGGGTCCCGTGGGCCGACGATCCGACGGGCTGGCTGCGCGGCATGGCACAGGCGGCGGCCGAGGCCGGCTTCGCGGGCGTCGCATTGATGGACCACCTGATCCAGATCCCGCAGGTCGAGCGTGCCTGGGAGCCGATCCCCGAACCATGGGTCACGCTCGGCATGCTCGCCGGTCTCGACACCGGGCTGCGGCTGGGCACGCTCGTATCACCGGTGACGTTCCGGGCGCCCGGCATCGTCGCCAAGACGGTCGCGACGCTCGACGCGATCACCGGCGGCCGCGCCTTCCTCGGCCTCGGTGCGGGCTGGTGGGACCGCGAGCACGCCGCGTTCGGCCTGCCCTTCCCGCCGGCGGCCGAGCGGCTGGACGCGCTCGAGTCCGCGATCGAGACGATCCGCGCGCTGTGGGCGCCGGGTACGAAGGCCTTCGCCGGGTCGCGCGTCGAGCTGCCCGAGACGACCTGCTACCCGCGGCCGGTCTCCGACGTGCCGATCATCGTCGGCGGGTCGGGCGAGCGGCGCACGCTGCGCATCGCGGCGCAGCTGGCCGACGGCTGCAACCTGCCGTCGGACGAGGACAAGCTCGCCGGCAAGATCGCCGTGCTCCGCGCGCACTGTGCCGCGGTCGGACGCGACGCCGGCGAGGTCGCGGTGACGGTGCTCGACCTGCCGATCGTCGGGCGTGACCGCGACGAGGTGTGGCAACGCGTCGAGACGCTGCGCGGCCGCACCGCCGCGGCGACCTTCGCCGAGCGCCGGCACGCGGGCACCTATGAGCAGCAACGCGAGCGGTATCGCCGGCTGGCCGGTCTCGGCGTGCGCACGGTGTTCGTGTCGCCGCCGCACTTGCGCACACCCGGCGACGTACTCGCGCTCGGTGCGATGGTGCGGCCCTAGCGAGCGCATACTTTCGCCATGCCGCCCGGGGGACGTGCGACGAGCTGGCCGTTGCTCGACTCGTTGCCGCCCGAGGCGCGGGAGCAGGTGCTCGCCGCCGCGCGGCGCCGGAAGTACGCGCGCGGCGAGGCGATCTTCCGCGAGGGCGATCTCGCGGACAACCTGTACCTCATCGACAGCGGCATCTGCGCAGTACAGGTGACCGCGCCCGGCGGCGAACGGCTCACCCTCAACGTCCTCACCGCGGGCGGCTTCTTCGGCGAGCTCGCCCTGCTGCAGCCCGACGAGAGCGGGCGGCGCAGCGCGGCGGTGCTGGCGCTCGTGCCGACCGAGACGCTGTCGATCGCGGCGTCCGCGTTCCGCGGGCTGCGCACGACCCACCCGGCGGTCGAGGGTCTGGTCGTGGCCGCGCTTGCGCAACGCGTCGCCGAGTTGAGCCAGCGCCTGCTCGAGGCGCAGTACGACGGCGTCGACCGGCGCGTCTACCGCCGGCTGCTCGAGCTCTGCGAGCTCTACCCGGCGAACTCCGCCGCGGCGACCATCCCGCTGTCGCAGGACGACCTCGCCGCGATGGTGGGTGCGTCGCGCCCGACGGTGAACCAGGTGCTGCAGAAACTCGTGTCCCGCGGCATCGTCACGCTCGGCCGGCGCCAGCTCACCGTCACCGACCTGCCCGCGCTGCGCTCACTCGCGCCGCCCGCAGGCGGCTGACGTAGCGCAGAACTGTCAGCGATCCAACAGTTCGGGTGTCAGCACCCGCACGGTGCGCAGGCCGCCTCTCCCCGACTCTTGGTGCTACCAGCACGACAGAGCGAGGAGACCGAGATGACCGCCATCAGCACCGCCGCACCGGCACAGATCCGCAGCACCTACTGGTTCACCGCGGTCGCCCTCGTCTTCGCGGCGATCGCGTTGACCGCCTTCGTGGTGGGCCGAGTGACCGGTTCGGACAGCGCGACGTCAGGACCGAAGTCAACCGTCCAGACCAGCCAGAACAACCAGCTCTGCGCGCCGGCGCCGGGCACCCGCTACTGCTGACCACCGCTTTCGACTCGACAAGGAGCTCGTCATGAACCACCCGCAGCTGACCGCCATGATCGCCACCCAGCACGACCTCGAGCTGCGCCGCCGCGCGGACTCGGCCCGCCGGGTCAAGCAGGATCCGCACGGGATCCGCGTCCTCAAGTGCACGCCGGCTCCGCAGGCCAAGCGCAGCGTGTGGAGCAAGATCGCGTCCGCCGGACGCACCGCCACCATCACGCCCGCACCCGAGTGCAAGCTGGCGTGACATAGCGGGGGGAACGAGTAGCCGTCGCCCATCCGGGCGGCGGCTTTTCGTCGTGGTCAGAAGTGCCCGCAGAACTCCGTAGAATCGAAGGCAATCCAGCCAACCTCCGAGGGGACACGTCTGTGCCCACGCGCGATGACCTGCGCAACGTGGCGATCGTCGCGCACGTCGACCACGGCAAGACCACGCTCGTCGACGCCATGCTGTGGCAGTCGGGCGCGTTCAGCGAACACCAGGCCGACGTCGGTGCGGTCAACGAGCGCGTCATGGACTCGATGGATCTCGAGCGCG
>JAICKR010000157.1 GCA_025927835.1 Jatrophihabitans sp.
GAGTTCGGCAAGATCGGCAAGTCGCTGAAGAACGTCGTCAACCCGGACGAGTTCATCGGCGAGTACGGCGCCGACACGTTCCGGCTGTTCGAGATGTTCGGTGGCCCGCTGGAGCAGTCGCGGCCGTGGGACGCGAAGGCGATCGTCGGTCCGTACCGGCTGCTGCAGCGGGTATGGCGTGTCATCGTCGACGAGGAATCGGGCGACGTGCACGTGTCCGAGGAGCCGGTGCCGGACGAGCTCAACCGCCTGCTGCACAAGGCAATCCACGCCGTACGCGAGGGGTACGAGACGCTGCGTTTCAACACGTCCATCGCGCGCGTCACCGAGCTGAACAACGCAGTGACGCAGGCGTACCCCCACGGCGGAACGCCGCGTGCGCTGGCCGAACCGCTCGTGCTGATGCTGGCGCCGCTGGCGCCGCACATCGCCGAGGAGCTGTGGTCCCGGCTGGGGCACACGTCCTCGATCGCGTGGGCCGCGTTCCCCGTCGTGGACGAGGGCCTGCTGGTCGACGAGACCGTCGAGATCCCGGTGCAGGTGAACGGCAAGCTGCGCGGGGTGATCAAAGTGTCGGCCGACGCGGACGCTGCGGCGATGGAGGAGGCGGCGCGCAGCGATGCCCGGGTTGCCGCGGCGCTCGAGGGGCACGAGACGCGCCGGGTGATCGCGGTACCCGGCCGGCTGATCAACTTCGTGGTGTGACCGGGTGATGGGCGGCGTAGCGGTCGTCACCGACTCGACGGCCTGCCTGCCGGCCGAGCTGATCGACAAGTTCGCCATCTCGGTGGTGCCGCTGCGGGTGACCCTCGGCGCGCGGACTGCCATCGACGGCGTGAACGTCACGTCCGCCGATGTCGCGCAGGCGCTGCGGGCGAAGGTCGCCGTGTCGACCTCGCGTCCGACGCCGGCCGAGTTCGCCGCGCGCTACCAGCAGTTGCTCGACGAGGGCGCCTCGAACATCGTGTCGGTCCACCTCTCCGCCGCGCTTTCGGGCACCTGGGAGTCGGCGGTGCTCGCGACGCAGGACTTTCCGCACGGCGTGGTGCGTGTGGTCGACTCGCGCTCGACCGCGATGGGGCTCGGCTTCGCGGTGCTGGCCGCGGCGCGGGCCGCGACCTCGGGCGGGTCGGCCGCCGAGGTGCAGGGCGCGGCCTCGGCGACCGTCGACGGCACGCGCACCTACTTCTACGTCGACACGCTCGAGTACCTGCGCCGCGGCGGCCGCATCGGCACCGCGGCGGCGCTGTTCGCGACGACGCTGTCCGTCAAGCCGCTGCTGCAACTCGTCGAGGGCCAGATCGTGGCGCTGGAGAAGGTGCGCACGTCGACGAAGGCGCTGAGCCGGCTCGTCGAGATCACCGTGCGCGCGGCCGGACGGGAACAGATCGATCTCGCCGTGCACCACGTGGCAGCGCCCGATCGCGCCAATGCGATCGCGACGCAGCTGCGCGACCAGCTGCCCCGCCTCGGCGAGCTGTACCTGGCCGAGCTCGGGCCGGTGGTCGGCGCGCACCTGGGTCCCGGTGTCGTCGGCACCGTGATCGTGCGCCGCTAGCACGTCCGTCCGACGGTTCGGCCCGCGGTGTGCACACCGCGCTGACGCGTCCACAGCGCCGCTGACCCGGCCCGTCCCGACCCGCGCTCCTACCTAGCGTCGGACGGGTGTTGAGGCGCGCCACTCCCACCCCGCTCGTCGCCGCGCGCATGCGTGAGCTCATGCGCGCGCACGCAGGCGAGGACGTCGTCGCGGCACCTGACCCGGACGTTCCGGTCTCGGCCGCAGCCTTCTCGTGGCGGCAGCGGCTCGCGAGCCGGATCCCGGTCCGGCTCGATCCCGGCAGGCGGGCGGCGGTCGGTGTCGGCGTGGCGGTGCTCGCCGCAGCGGTGGTCACTGCCCTGTGGCTGCTCGCCCAGCGACCGAAGGCGGTGCCGCTGTCCGACACGGTGCCGAGCATCGCCGGCGCGGCGAGCCCGGTCGGCACTGGTGTGGTGCCCGCGGTCGCGAGCAGCGCGCCGCCGCCGTCCGAGGTCGTCGTCGACGTCGCGGGCAAGGTGCGCCATCCGGGGCTGTACCGGCTGCCGTCCGGAGCACGGGTCGACGACGCGGTCCGCCGGGCCGGTGGTCCGCTGGCCGGGGTCGACCTGGCCAGCCTCAACCTCGCGGCGAGGGTTGTCGACGGCCAGCAGATCGTGGTGGGCCTTCCGCCCGGATCCGGCGGTGGCGCAGCTGGGTCCGCGCAGCCGCCCGGGGCCGCTCCGGCGCTGGTGAACCTGAACGCCGCGACCCTCGACGACCTCGAGACGCTGCCGGGCGTCGGGCCGGTGCTCGCGCAGCACATCCTCGACTGGCGCACCGCGCACGGCAGCTTTGCCTCTGTCGACCAGCTCAACGACGTGCCCGGAATCGGCGACGTCAAGTTCGGCGCGCTGCACGCGCTGGTGACGGTGTGACCGCGGCCGCCCCCGAACGTGAGCCGCTCGACCTGCGCCTGGCGATGGGGGCCGTCGCGGGCTGGCTTGCGGTGCTGGCGTGCGGACAGGCGTCGGCGCTGCGGTGCGTGACGGTGGCCGTGGTCGCCGCGGTGCTCGCGCTCGGGTTGCTGGCGCTGGCCGGACGACGTAGCTTCGCGGCCGCGGGAGCGCTGGCGTTGTTCTGCATGACGCTCGTGCTGGTTCCGCTCGCGGGGCGCATCGCGCACGCGCGGGCGTCGCCGTTGTTCCAGCTCGCCCGGGCCCACGCGCGCATCAGCGTGGTGCTGACAGTGACCGCAGACCCACGAATACTCGCCGCGAAGGGCGTCGCCGGCGCGGCGCGGGTCGCCGTCGAGACGGCGGCCGGCTCGTTGACCTACGCGGGGCGCGCGGCGGACGTCGACGGCACCGTCCTCGTCCTGGCCGACGCCGGGCCGTGGCGCGACGTGCTGCCGGGGCAGCGGGTCGAGGTGTCCGGCGACCTGCAGCCCGACCTCGGCGGGGCGCTGTCGGTCACGCTGTTCACCCGCGGGCCGCCCCGACTTCTCGGCACGCCGCCGTGGTGGCAGCGCGCCGCCGGACGCATCAGATCCGCGCTGCGCGCCGCGGTCACCGTGCTGCCCGAGCAGGAACGCGGACTCCTGCCGGGGCTCGTCGACGGTGACACCAGCGCCCTCGACCCGGTGCTCGCCGAGCGTTTCCGGATGGCCGGGCTGACCCACCTCGTCGCGGTCAGCGGCACCAACTGCTCGATCGTCGTCGGGTCGGTGCTGCTCGTCCTGCGCCGAGTACGCGCTCGCCCGTGGCTTGCGGCGACCGCGGGTGCGTTGGTGCTGCTCATGTTCGTCGTCGTCGCGCGGCCCTCACCGAGCGTGCTCCGGGCCGCGCTGATGGCCTCGATCGCGCTCGCCGCGTTGGCGACCGGGCGGCCGCGCGCGGCACTGCCGGCGCTCTCGGCCGTCGTGCTCGCCCTGTTGCTGTGGCAACCGACGCTGGCCGGCAGTGCCTCGTTCGCGATGTCGGTGCTGGCAACTGCCGCGTTGCTCCTGTTCGCGCCGCCCTTGGCGCGCGCGTTGCGGGCCCGTCGGGTGCCGGTCGGGCTCGCCGAGACGATCGCGGTCGCGGTGGCCGCACATACCGTCACCGCACCGGTGATCGCGGCCATGTCGGGCCGGGTGAGCCTCGTGGCGATCCCCGCAAACGTGCTCGCCGAGCCGGTGGTCGTCGTGATCACCGTCCTCGGCTTCGCGGCGGCGCTCGTCGCGCCGGTCTGGCTCGGTGCCGGGAAGGTGCTCGCGTGGCTCGCAGGCTGGCCGTGCCGCTGGCTGGTGTTCGACGCCGATCACCTTGGCGGGCTGCACGGCGCCACGCTGCGATGGCCGGGCGGTGCGGCCGGCGGGTTCCTGCTCCTCGTGACGGTGCTCGTCGTCACCCTCGGCGCCCTGCACCTCGGCCTGCGGCGGGTGCTGGCCGCGGCGGCGGTCACGGCGCTGGTGCTGCTCGTCCCGATCCGCGCCGCCACCGTGGGCTGGCCACCACGCGGGTGGGTGTTCGCCGCGTGCGACGTCGGTCAGGGCGATGCACTGTTGCTGCCGGCCGGCCCCGGCGCGGCCGTCGAGATCGACGCCGGACCCGACCCCGTCGTGATCGATCGCTGCCTGCACGACTTCGGCGTCGAGCGCATCCCGCTGCTGGTGCTCACCCACTTCCACCTCGACCACGTCGGCGGGCTGCCCGGCGTGGTGCGCGGCCGCACGGTCGACCGGGTGCTCACCGGACCGCTCGCCGAGCCCGACGCCGGCGTCGCGATCGTGCACGCGACAACCGCACCGCGTGGCCTCGCGTTACTCAGCCCGCCGGTCGGCACGACACTGGACATCGGTGCCGTGCACCTCGTGGTGTTGGGCCCGCCGCATGTGTTCCACGGGACCCGCTCCGATCCGAACAACTCCTCGCTCGTGCTGCGCGCGGAGGTCGACGGAGTGCGCATCCTGCTGCCCGGCGACGCCGAGATCGACGCGCAGCGCGCTCTGCTGGCGTCCGGTGCCGACCTGCGTGCCGACGTGCTGAAGGTGGCCCATCACGGCTCGGCGTACTTCGACCCGGCCTTCCTCGCCGCCGCCGATCCGCGGGTGGCGGTGGTCAGCGTCGGGCTGCACAATGACTACGGCCATCCGTCCCCGGTGCTGCTGGCCGCGATGGCGCGGCTGGGCGTGCCGCTGTTCCGCACCGACCGCGACGGTGATGTCGCGGTCACCGGTCGGGCGAACCACCTGACCGTGGTGGTGCACGGCGTCGCGGGGAGCACGGTGGGTCTGGAGCCGTCACCGCTCAGTGCTTGGATGGCTGCATGCCCGCGCGACCGGTCAGCATCGACGACCTGCCCGATCCGCTCCCACAGCTCGTCCTGCTCGTCGGTGACGAGGAACTGCTCATCGACCGGGCCGTCCGCGCGGTCGCCGCCGCCGGCAGGCGCGCCGACGCTGCCCTCGTCGAGACCGAGCTCGGCGGCTCCGAACTCGACGGGCCGGAGCTGCACGAGCTGCTCGGCCCGTCGCTGTTCGGCGACGCCCGGCTGCTGATCATCCGGTCTGCGCAGGACGTACGCGCGGCCGCGCTCCCGGTGCTGACGCCTTATGTGCAGACACCGGCCGAGGGTTCGCTGATCGTGCTGCAGCACGCGGGCGGCGCCAAGGGCAAGGCACTGCTCGACGCCGCGCGCAAGGCGGGGGCGCTCGAGATCGCCTGCGCCAAACTGACGCGTCCGGACGAGCGCGCCGACTTCGTCCGCGCCGAGGTGCGCCGCTGCGGTGGCCGCATCTCGCCCGATGCGGTCGCGGCACTGCTCGACGCGGTGGGCAGCGACCTGCGTGAACTCGCCGCGGTGTCCGCGCAACTGGTGAGCGACTCGGGTGGCGAGGTCGGCATCGACATCGTGCGCGCGTTCCATCGAGGCCGGGCCGAGGTGAGCGGTTTCGCGGTGTCCGACCTGGCCGTCGTCGGACGGTCCGGTCCGGCACTCGAGGCGCTGCGGCACGCGCTGACGCTGGGGGTGCCGCACGTGGTCATCGCCGACGCGCTGGCCGACGGTGTCCGCTCGGTGGCCCGGGTCGCGTCGGCCGGCCGCGGCGATCAATACGCGCTGGCGAAGCGGCTCGGCATGCCGCCGTGGAAGGTGAAACGAGCCTCGGCCCAGGCGAAGGGCTGGACCGAGGCGGGGCTACGGCAGGCGCTGGGCGTCGTGGCCACGCTCAACGCCGACGTGAAGGGTGCGGCGGCCGACCCGAGCTATGCCCTCGAGGTCGCGGTCCGGCGCATCGGGGCGGCGCGGGGCGCCGCACTGCGGTGACGCGAGTGGTGAAGCGGGTGTGACAGCGCGCTAGAGCGAGTTCGCGCGGGTGGCCATCGCCGACTTCTTGTTGGCGGCCTGGTTGGCGTGGATCACGCCCTTGCTGGCGGCCTTGTCGAGCTGGCGGGAAGCCTGCTGCATGGCGGTGTGCGCGGCCTCGCGGTCGCCGGCGTCGGCCGCCTCGCGGAAGCGCCGGATCGACGTCTTCAGCGCGGACTTCACGCTCTTGTTGCGCAGGCGCGCCGCCTCGTTGGTGCGGATGCGCTTGATCTGGGACTTGATGTTTGCCACGAAAGCCTCGTCGTTCTCCGGGATTTGGCGGGTCAGACCCGCCATCGGAAGGCGAGCAGACAACCTCGCCAGCCTACCAGCGGGCCAGGAGGGCCCCCAAATCCGGCAGTCGCCACCGACGGGCGGCCGAAACCGCCTACGCGCCGCCGCTCGAGCGCACCGACACGAGTTCGAACTTCGTGTACAGGTAGGTGCGGATGCCCTCCTCGGTGCTCGCGACATCGGTCACGAGCTGGTCGTCCTCGGCGTCGTCGCCGTAGATCATGGCTACCCCGTCGGAGTCGAAGAACACCCCGCCGTCGACCGGTGCCAGATCGGTCATCTGCACCACCACGTAGCGCCCGCCGAGCGCCTCGACGAGCGTGCGGATCTCGGTGCTGCGCGCGTCGGACGACTGCCGGAACACGCCGACCACCTGCTGCCAGTCGTCCTCGCCCGGGGTCGTGTTCACCAGGTCGCCCGCCTTGAGGTCGACGGCAGGCACTCGGTACTCGGCGGCAGCACGCGGGTCTGTCATGCGCACATCCTGCCGGATCAGGGGATCGGCGACCGGAACCGGGTACGACTGAGCGCGTGACGTGGAGGCTTCGATGGCGTTGACGATCGCGGTGACCGGACCGACGGGCGAGATCGGCATGTCGGCCGTCGACGCGCTGGAGCGGCAGCCGGAGGTCGAACGGATCCTCGGCATGGCGCGCCGCGAGTTCGACCCGGGAGCACAAGGGTGGACGAAGACCGAATACCGGCGCGGCGACATCCTCGACCGGGAGGCGGTGGACGCGCTCGTCGAGGAAGCCGACGTCGTCGTGCACCTCGCCTACCTGATCATGGGCTCGCGCGACGAGAGCCGGCGCATCAATCTCTCCGGCACCCGCAACGTGTTCGAGGCGACGGTGGCCGCAGTGCGCCCGCAGCGGCTCGTCTACACGTCCTCCGTCGCGGCGTACGGCTACCACCCGGACAACCCCGTGCCGCTGACCGAGGACGTGCCCGCGCGCGGCTCGGCCGAGCACTACTACTCCGAGCAGAAGGCCGAGTGCGAAACGGTGCTGCACGAGATCGTCGACGGCACCGGCCTCGACGTGTACGTGCTGCGACCCTCCATCGTCGCGGGGCCGCGCGCGCCGTTGCTGGCCCGGTCGATGCCGTGGCGACAGGTGCTCGACGCCGTGCCTGCCGCGTTGCGAGAACCGCTGGCCGCGGTGCAGAGCATGCTGCCGCTTGCCCCCGATCCCGGCGTCGGCATCCAACTCGTCCACCACGACGACGTCGCGACGGCCGTCGCCCTCGCCGCCGTCGGCGCAGGGCAGCCCGGCGCCTACAACCTCGGCGGCGAGGGCACGGTGTCGGTCGCCGACGTCGCGCGGGCGACGGGCACGCGTTCGCTGCGCATCCCGCGCGCCGTCGCCACCTCGGCCTCCGCCGTGCTGGCCCGGCTGCCGCTCGTCCCTGCGGCCGCGGAGTGGATCCACACCA
>JAICKR010000162.1 GCA_025927835.1 Jatrophihabitans sp.
AGTGCCACAGAAAACAGACCGCCGGCGCACTGGCTTCGGCCAGTCGCCGGTAAGGGTGAAACGGCGGTGTAAGAGACCACCAGCGTTCCGGGTGACCGGAGCGGCTCGGTAAACCCCACCCGGAGCAAGGTCAAGAAGAACCGGACGTAGTCCGGTTCGCGCAGACGATCGAGGGCGGCCCGCCCAAGTCTGCGGGTAGACCGCAAGAACCTGTCGGCAACGACAGGTCGAGATGGATGGCCGTCGCTCGACACGCAAGTGTCGAGAACAGGATCCGGCTTACAGGTCGACTCGTCCGCCGCCCTACGCTTCGACATACCTAAAGGTATGGCGATTTCAGCGAAAAAAGTTTCGACGAGCGAAGTCGCGTGCGCACGTGCGTTGCACGTAGCTGCGCATCGTGAAATGCCTACGCGGTAAGGGAATGAGCGTTGGTGGGTTCGTTGCACTCGTTTGCAGCGCGTTCATCGCGTTGACAACGCGAAAAAAAGAAACGGCGCGTCGTGTTGACGCGAAGGCAGACATCATCGTCAACTATTTCGCAGCGACGAAGAAATTCGTCGACTAAGCCGCCGAGGAGGCACACCGCATGACCGCACCTGCAAAGAAGGCAGCTCGCAAGACTGCCAAGAAGGCACCGGCCAAGAAGGCTGCCAAAAAGACGGCAGCCAAGAAGACCGCCGCAAAGCGCACCGCGAAGAAGACCGCGCGCAAGACGACCGCGCGTAAGACCACTGCGCGCAAGACCACGGCGAAGAAGGCCGCGAAGAAGACCGTCAAGAAGGCAGCGAAGAAGGTCGCCAAGAAGGCAAGCACGGCGAAGAAGACTGCTGCCAAGCGCGCGAGCGGTGCGAAGAAGACCGCGAAGAAGGCCGTGCGGAAGGTCGCGAAGAAGGCAGCGAAGAAGGCTCCGGCCAAGCGCGCCGCCAAGAAGACCACGGCCAAGAAGACCGCGCGGAAGGCTCCGGCCAAGAAGCGCTAGTCCCGACCGTCGCAATGACGCGACACCTGTACAACTGACGTATGAAGCACCGAGTCGCCGGTGCACCTCTGGACTTCTCCGCATTGCGGAAGCAGCTGGAGGTGCCCGGCGATTTCGCGGCCGAGGTGCTGGCCGACGCGACCCGAAGCGTCCAGAACCTGCCCCTGCCCGCCGCTGACGCCACCGACGTGCCCTTCGTGACGATCGACCCCAAGGGCAGCCGCGATCTCGACCAGGCGATCCACATCGCCCGCGAGGGCGACGGTTACGTGGTCCGGTATGCGATCGCCGACGTCGCCGCGTTCGTGCATCCCGGCGGCGCACTCGACGGCGAGACGCACCGCCGCGGCGAGACGCTGTACTTCCCGGATCTGCGCGTGCCGCTGCACCCTCCGGCGCTGAGCGAGGACGCGGCGAGTCTGCTGCCCGGCGAGGTGCGGCCCGCGGTGCTGTGGCGCATCGGCCTCGCGCGCGACGGCGCGGTGACGAGCACGGAGGTCTCTCGCGCGCGGGTGCGCAGCACCGCACAGCTCGACTACGTCGGCGTGCAGGCCGCGCTCGACCGCGGCGAACTGCCGGAACCGATCGCCGCGCTGCCCGACGTCGGCCGCGCGCGACTCGCGCTGGCACGCGCACGACATGCGATCGACCTCGATCTACCCGAGCAGGTGGTCGAGCCGGACGGCCCGCGCGGCTACCGGCTCACGGTGCGTGCCCCGCTGCCCGTCGAGCGCTACAACGCGGAGATCTCGTTGCTCACCGGGATCTGTGCGGCGAGCATCATGCTCGCCGGCGGTGTGGGCATTCTGCGCACCGTGCCACCGCCGGCAGCGGGCGCGCTCGCAGCGCTCCAACGGGCGGCGCATGCGCTCGGCATCACCTGGCCACACGGTGCACGGGCCGGTGACGTGCTCGACGGGCTGGATCGCGCCGACCCGCATCACGTCGCGTTCATCGAGCACGCCGTCGCGTTGCTGCGCGGCGCCGGCTACACCCCGTTCGACGGCGCGCCGCCTGCGCAGCCGATGCACAGCGGCATCGGCGCACCGTATGCGCACGTCACCGCGCCGTTGCGCAGATTGGTCGACCGCTACGGCACCGAGATCTGTCTCGCACTGCACGCCGGCGAGCCGGTGCCCGACTGGGTGCGCCCGGCGCTCGCGACGCTGCCCGACGAGATGCAGCGGGCCGACCACCTGGCCCACGAGGTCGACCGTGCGGTCGTCGATGCCACCGAGGCGTGGTTGCTGCGTGACCGGGTCGGAGACGTCTTCCACGCGATCGTCATCGATGCCGACGAGCACGCGGGCACGGTCGTGCTCGACGAACCGCCGGTCCGGGCCCGCTGTGCCGGTGCCGGCTTGCCGGTCGGTGAGCGCATCGACGTGCGACTGACCGCGGCCGACGTCGAGCAGCGGACGGTTCGGTTCGAACGCGCCCGGTAGCGACTAGTGGTACTCGTTGTCCGGGCCGGGGTAGACGCCGCTGCGTACCTCGTCACCGAACTGGGTCGCCGCGTCACGCAGCACCGCGCCCACCTGCGCGTACTCCTTGACGAACTTCGCCGGCTTGCCCGTGCGCAGGCCCGCCATGTCCTGCCACACGAGCACCTGCGCGTCGCAACCCGGGCCGGCACCGATGCCGATGGTCGGGATGTGCAGCGCACGGGTCACCTCGGCGGCGACCTCGGACGGCACGACCTCGAGGACGACGGCGAACGCACCCGCGTGCTGCAGCGCCTTGGCCGCCTGCATCAAGCGGTGCGCGGCCTCGTCGCCGCGTCCCTGCACGCGGTAGCCGCCGAGGGCGTGCACCGACTGCGGGGTGAGCCCGATGTGTGCCATGACGGGCACTCCGGCCGAGGTCAACGCCTCGACCTGCGGCACCATCCGGCGTCCGCCCTCGATCTTGACGGCCTGGCAGCCGCCTTCCTTCATGAACCGCGCGGCGGTCTCGAGCGCCTGCTGCGGTGAGGCCTGGTAGCTGCCGAAGGGCAGGTCACCGACGACGAGCGCGCGCGTGGTGCCGCGCACGACGCCGCGCACGAGTGGGAGGAGTTCGTCGACGGTCACCGGCACTGTCGTGTCGTAGCCGTACACGACGTTGGCGGCCGAATCGCCCACGAGCAGAACAGGGACGCCCGCTTCGTCGAAGACGCGTGCGGTCGAGTAGTCATAGGCAGTCAGCATGGGCCAGCGTTCGCCGCGGTCCTTGGCTGCCTGCAGATCGCGGATCGTGATCCGCCGGTTCGTCACGCCGCCGTACAGGCTCGTTTCGGACATGCCGTTCGCCTCACCTTCCTCGAGGCCGGCGAGCCGGTCCCCGGGCTGTCATGGGACGTAATCATCGTGCAACCTACCGGCGCGTATGTCTCGCTCATGTGGCGAGATGAACGTCACGCAGCGTGACCGTTTAGGACGCGCCCTCGCGCCAGCGGTTCGTGATGGGCAGCCGCCGGTCGCGGCCGAAAGCCTTGAAGCTGATCTTCGTGCCGGGCGGGTACTGCCGGCGCTTCCACTCCGCGGCGTCGACCATCCGGGCCACCCTGGCGACCAGTTCCGGGTCGAAGCCGTCGGCGACGATCTCGGGCACCGAGCGGTCGTGGTCGACGTAGCGCTCCAGGATCGAGTCCAGCACCTCGTAGTCGGGTAGTGAGTCGCTGTCGAGCTGTCCCGGGCTCAGCTCGGCCGACGGCGGCTTGCTGATCGAGTTCGGGGGGATGGGCAAGGTCTCGCCGCGCCGCTCGGCCTGCGCGTTGCGCCAGCGAGCGAGGCGCCACACGACCGTCTTCGGCACGTCCTTGATCGGGGCGAAGCCGCCGACCGCGTCGCCGTAGATGGTCGAGTAGCCGACCGCGAGTTCGCTCTTGTTGCCGGTGGCGAGGACGAGATGTCCCTCGGCGTTCGACAGCGCCATGAGGGTCGTGCCCCTGATGCGTGCCTGGATGTTCTCCGCGGCGAGCCCGGTGAGCTGCAGCGGCCCCATGAACGCCTCGACCATCGGCCGGATCGCGACCTCTCGGTAGTGCGCCCCGAGCCGTTCGGCGAGGTCGGAAGCGTCGGTGCGCGAGTGCTCGGACGAGTAGGCGCTCGGCATCGACACGCCGTACACCTGGGCGCCGCCGATCGCGTCCGCGGCGACCGCGGCGACCACCGCGGAGTCGATGCCGCCGGACATGCCGAGCACGACCGAGCGGAACCCGTTCTTGACCACGTAGTCACGCAGCCCGATGACGAGCGCGTTCCAGACCTCTTCCTCGTCCGGGATCCGCTCTGCCACGACCGCGGGTTGGGCCCCCCCCACCGCGGGGCGCGCCACCCCCGGGGGGGCCCCGCCCCCCGTCCTGACGAGCCCGGACACGTCCGGTGGTGCCGCGGCCGCTGGTGCGACGGGCACATCGACGAGGAAGACGTCCTCGACGAACTGCGCGGCGCGCATGAGCGCGCTGCCGTCGGGCGCCACCACCATCGAGTCCCCGTCGAACACGAGCTCGTCCTGGCCGCTGACCATGTTCACGTACGCGACTGGTGCGCCGGCCTCGACGGCGCGGCGCTGCAGCAGCGGGAGCCGCACGTCGTCCTTGTTCCGCTCATAGGGCGACGCGTTGATGTTCACGACCAGCCCGACGCCGGCCGCGCCTGCGACGGTGAACGGGCCGTCGTCCTGCCACGCGTCCTCACACACTGTGAGTGCGATGTCGACGCCGAGATGGCGGACGACCGTGAGCTCGCTGCCCGGAACGAAGTAGCGGCGCTCGTCGAACACGCCGTAGTTGGGCAGATGGTGCTTGTTGTAGCGCGCGACGACCTGCCCGCCCAGCAGGAAGGCGGACGCGTTGCGCGGGTGCGGGTCCTCGTCGACGAAGCCGACGATGACGCCGATCTCGCCGAGCCCGGCGTCGTCGAGCTCGGTGGCGAGTTTCTCGAGCGCAGCGCGCGAGGCGGCCCGGAAGGCCGGACGCAGCACGAGATCCTCGACCGGGTAGCCGGTGAGCATCATCTCGGGAAAGGCGACGAGGTCGGCACCGGCGGCGGCGGCCTGGGCGGTGCGCCGCACGACGGCCTCGGCGTTGCCGGCGAGGTCGCCGACGGTCGTGTTCACCTGGGCCAGGCCCAGCCGCAGCACCGTCACACGTCCAGTGTGACGCATGTGAATCGGCTGCGAATGTGATCGTGGCCGCGGTCGGCATGCGGCAAAATGGTCGCATCGTCGGTGGCATTTGTGACGATCCTGTATCGGACGCAACCGAGTGGTGCGGTTTCGCGTCTGAGCAAGTGTGAGCCGATTGTGACGCGCCGTGTCAGGGCGTCAGGGCTCCATGAGAGACACTGGAAGCGCCGGCGCGGTGCCCTGGGAACGATGGACGGTTCAGGGGTGCGGCTCGGCGGGTACATCGGCGGTACGGAGGGTTTCATGGGGCAGGTTGCCAATGCGGGGCGCGGTACGGCGCCGCGGCGCGCCGGACTGATCGGGCTCGCTGCCGCGGGAGTCGCAGTGCTCACGCTCGCGGCCTGCACGGGGAGTTCCGACGTGGGTAACCGTTCTCCGGTTGCCCACGGCAGCAGCGTCGGCGGTGACCAGTCCACGAGCGCGCCCGCCACGTCGGCGCCGCCGCCGGCTCCGCCCGCGGTCATCACGACCAGCTCGAGCACGCACCTCATCAGCCCGGCCACGCCGGTGAAGGTCTCGATCGACAACGGCAAGCTCACCTCGGTGACGATGGTGAACGCCGCGGGCAAGCACGTCACCGGCGCCATCGGCGCCGACGAGACCTCGTGGCAGAACACCGAGGTACTCGGTTACTCGAAGACCTACACGGTCGTCGCGAACGGCGAAGCCGAGGACGGCACGCCGGTCAGCAAGACCGTGAACGTCACCACGGTGACGCCGGGCAACATGACGATGCCCTACCTCACCGACATCTACGGCACGAACCTCGACAACGGCGGCACGTACGGCGTCGGCATGATCGTGCGCGTCCATTTCGACGAGGCCGTGAACCGTGCTCGTGCCGAGCGCAGGCTGAAGGTGACGACCACTCCCGAGACCGAGGGTGGCTGGTACTGGTCCGACGACCAGAACGTCTACTGGCGCCCGCGGGTCTACTTCCAGCCCGGTACCAAGGTGACGGTCAGCGCGAACGTCTACGGGGCGCGCGTGGGCTCCGGGCTCTACGGCCAGGCAGACCAGTCGGCCTCCTTCACGATCGGCGCCAGGCACTTCTCGGTGGCCAACGCCAAGACGCACCAGGTCAAGGTCTACTTCAACGGCAGGCTGATGCGCACGATGCCGACGTCGATGGGTCGCGGCGGCACCGTGCAGGGCAAGTACGGCCCTATCTACCTCTGGACGATGCCCGGCACGTACACGGTGATCAACCATGAGAACCCGGCCATCATGTCCTCGGACAGCTACGGCCTGCCCGCCAACTCACCCGCCGGTTACGCCCCGGAGAAGGTGTACTGGTCGACCAAGATCAGCACCGACGGCATCTACCTGCACGAGCTGGACGCGACGGTGTGGGCGCAGGGCCACTCGAACGTCTCGCACGGCTGCCTGAACCTGAACTACACGAACGCCAAGTGGTTCTTCAACCACTCGCTGATCGGCGACGTCGTGAAGGTCGTCCACTCGGGCGGTCCGAAGATCACGTTCAACCAGGGCGGCGAGTGGAGCGTCCCCTGGAGCGAATGGCTGAAGGGCTCGGCCCTGTAGTTCGCGGCGACGGTAACCTGCCGGTAATAAACCGTCGGGAGACTGGGTCGTTGTGGATCGTCAACAGGAGTTCGTGCTTCGCACGCTCGAGGAACGCAACATCCGCTTCGTGCGGCTGTGGTTCACCGACGTCCTCGGCATGCTCAAGTCGGTTGCCGTGGCGCCGGCCGAGCTCGACGGCGCCTTCGAAGAGGGCATCGGCTTCGACGGATCGGCGATCGAGGGTTTCACCCGCGCCAGTGAGAGCGACATGCTGGCTCGTCCCGACCCCTCGACGTTCCAGATCCTGCCGGAGAGCAACGGCCGGCCGGCCGACTCGGCGCGCATGTTCTGCGACATCCAGATGCCCGACGGCTCGCCGTCCTGGGCCGACCCGCGCTACGTGCTGCGGCGGGCGCTGTCCAAGGCGGCCGAGCGCGGCTTCACGTTCTATACACACCCCGAGATCGAGTTCTTCCTGCTGAAGAACCGCCCGTCCGACGGCAGCGAGCCTGAGCCGATCGACAACGGCGGCTACTTCGACATGACCAGCCACGACGTCGCGCACGACTTCCGCCGGGCAGCGGTCGGTGCCTTGGAGGGGCTGGGCATCTCGGTCGAGTTCAGCCATCACGAGGTCGCGCCCGGCCAG
>JAICKR010000193.1 GCA_025927835.1 Jatrophihabitans sp.
CCGTCTGCGACGTTTGGTCGCCACGGCTGGCGGTCGTGGCCTCCAGCGGTCGGCACGGGCGTGCGCTGGAGCGTCCGATGGACTGAGCAACGGGCTGGTGGCAACTCATGGCCCCTCGGCTCCGCTTTGTCAGCGTCTCGCCGCAGTGAGCGGTCGGTTCCGGTTAGAGGGCGAGTGCTGACGATGCCCACAGAGATATTCGGACGACGACGCTACGGAGTCAACACCGCAATTCGGCACACCCAAGCGTATTCACGCATCCGCCGCTCCGCCGTGGTTCATTCGTGGCTCAACATGGTTCACTCTCATCTGTTTCCACCAACGCCAGCCAACGCCAGAAAGCCATACGAAATAAGGGTTCTAGTCACGCGACGCCGTCGTCGCCACCCGGCCTAAACGTTGAAGCGGAACTCCACGACGTCGCCGTCGGCCATGACGTAGTCCTTGCCCTCGATGCGGACCTTGCCGCGCGCCCGGGCCTCGGCCATCGAGCCGGCGTCGACGAGTTCGCCGTAGGAGACGATCTCGGCCTTGATGAAGCCACGCTCGAAGTCGGTGTGGATCACGCCTGCTGCTTGGGGTGCCGTCGAACCCGCCTTGATCGTCCAGGCCCGCGACTCCTTCGGGCCCGCGGTGAGGAACGTCTGCAGGCCGAGGGTGGCGAAGCCGACCCGGGCGAGCTGGTCGATGCCGGATTCCTCCTGCCCCATCGACTGCAGCAGCTCGAGCGCCTCGTCGTCGGGCAGCTCGATGAGTTCGGACTCGGTCTTCGCGTCGAGGAAGATCGCCTCGGCGGGCGCGACCAGTTCGCGCAGCTCGTCGGTGAACGCCGTGTTGGCGATCTCGTCCGGATCGACGTTGAAGACGTACAGGAACGGCTTGGCCGTCATGAGCTGCAGCTCGCGCAGCGGGCCGCGGTCGAGCCCGGAACCGTGGATCGTGCCGCCGGTCTGCAGCGTCTCGCGCGCCTGCTCGGCGGCCGCGAGCAGCGGCGCGCGGTCCTTCTGGATGCGCGCCTCCTTCTGCAGCCGGGGCAGCGCGTTCTCGATCGTCTGCAGGTCGGCGAGGATCAGTTCGGTGTTGATCGTCTCGATATCGCCGGCCGGGTCGACCTTCCCGTCGACATGCACGACGTTCGGGTCGCTGAACGCGCGGATCACCTGGCAGATCGCGTCGGCCTCGCGGATGTTGGCGAGGAACTTGTTGCCCAGCCCCTCCCCCGTGCTCGCGCCGCGGACGATGCCCGCGATGTCGACGAAGCTCACCGTGGCCGGGACGATCTTCGCCGACTCGAAGATCCCGCCGAGCACCCCGAGCCGCTCGTCGGGCACCCCGACGACGCCCACGTTCGGGTCGATGGTCGCGAACGGGTAGTTCGCGGCCAGGACGTCGTTCTTGGTGAGCGCGTTGAACAGGGTGGACTTGCCGACGTTGGGCAGACCGACGATGCCGATGGTGAGGGCCACGACGGGCCAGCTTACGGACGTTGTGCACCGCCCCGGCGCGTCGGATCCCGAAACTGTCGCACCCCGGTGTGAGCATCGAGGCATGAACGGTGCAGGTGTCCTCGTCGCGGTGCTCACGCTGCTCGCCGGCCTGGCGATCGGCTGGCTCGCGGCCCGCAATCGCGGGCAGCAGGCCGTCCACGCGGCGCACGCCGACGCGCAGGCCGCGCGGCTCGAGGTCGCCGGGCTCCAGGCGACGCTCGGGGCCGAGCGGGCGGCGGCGATCGAGCGTGAGGAATCACAGGCGCGCAACGAGGCCCGGCTGCGCGAAGCGTTCGACTCGCTCGCCGGCGACGCGCTCAAGCGCAACAACGAGGCCTTCGCCGAACTCGCCGCCGCCAAGCTCGCGACCGCGAAGGCGACCGCCGACGGCGATCTCACCCAGCGGCAGCAGGCGATCGAGGGCCTGGTGATGCCGCTGCGCGAATCGCTTGACAAGGTCGCGCTGCAGCTCAACCAGGTCGAGCGCGAGCGTGCCGGGTCCTACTCCAAGCTGCTCGAGCAGGTCGCGATGATGCGCACCACGTCCGAGCAGTTGCAGAAGGAGACCACGCAGCTGGTCACCGCGCTGCGCGCACCGCAGGTGCGCGGCCGCTGGGGTGAGATGCAGCTTGAGCGCGCGGTCGAGGCGGCCGGCATGACCGAGCACATCGACTACGTCACGCAAGAGACGGTCAACGGGCCCGACGGACGGCTGCGGCCCGACCTCGTGGTGCGCCTCGTCGGCGGCAAGCGCGTCGTCGTCGACTCGAAGGTCGCGTTCAGCGGCTATCTCGAAGCGATGGAGGCGCGCGATGAAACCACCCGCAACGCACGGCTGAAAGCGCATGCGCGGCACCTGCGCGACCACATCGACGCGCTGGGCGCGAAGTCGTACTTCGAGCACTTCACGCCCTCGCCTGAGTTCGTGGTGTGCTTCGTCCCCGCCGACGCGTTCCTCGACGCCGCACTGCGCGAGGACCCGACACTGCTCGAGCGCGCGTTCGACCAGAACGTCGTGGTCGCCACCCCCTCCACCCTCGTCGCGTTGCTGCGCACCATCGCCTACACCTGGCGGCAGGAGGCGCTCGCCGAGAACGCCGCCCAGGTGCATCAGCTCGGCCGCGACCTGTATCAGCGGCTGTCCACGATGGGCAAGCACATCGACAAGCTGGGCCGGTCGCTGAACAGCGCGGTCGGTGACTACAACACGACCGTCGCGTCCCTCGAGCGCCGGGTGCTGGTCACGGCACGCAAGATGATCGACCTCGACGTGGTGACGCCGAGCGACACGATCGACGCGCCGAACCAGATCACCGAGACCGCGCGGTCGGCGCAGGCACCGGAACTCGCCGAGCAGCGACTCGTCGCGCTGCCCAAGCCGCGGGTGCCGGTCGGGCAGGGCGAACTGCTCACCGACGGCGGCGACGAGGTGCGCGCCACGTCCTAACTAGGCGTGCACCTCGAACGGGTCGGTCGCGGCGGCGAACGGGCGCACCGCGCCGCCGGGCTCGAGCACGTCGCCGTGGTAGACGAGCCGGTACCGGCCGCCGTCGACCTCGCTCGGGACGTCCCACGTGATCGTCACGCGTGAGCCGGCCCGGCCGGCGCGACGCCAGTGGAACTTCGTCGCCCAGTCGCTGTCGTCGGCCACCCGGACCCAACCGTCGTCCACCGCACGCTGCACCTCGACGAAGGTCGCGCCGCGGCGCAGGTCGTTGTTCGGGTAGGCGCCGACGAACTCGGCGCGCACCGTGTCGCCGCCTCGATAGGCCGAGCGTGGCGCGACGAGCACGTCGCCGAACGCGCCGCCGGCCTGTACGTCCGGGCGGACGCGAGCCTTTCCCTTCGCCCGCGCGGACAGGTCCGGCGGCGGGGTGCCGCGCTCGACCGCGGCTCCGTCGCGCATCGCCGCGGCCAACCGCGTGACGGTCTGCACGAGGGCGGGCAACTCCCACCGGCCGTACATCGTGCTGCCCGCCTCGTAGCGCTGTGCCACGTACTCCTCGGGCGTCGTGACGTAGTGGATGTAGCCGTTGCTGTAGCCCGCGACGAGCACGTGGGTGAGTGGCGCACCGACGATCGCCGCGACGGCTCGGCGCAGCCGCAGCCCGGACACGATCGTGATCTCGGCCGGCAACCCGATCAGGTACAGCGGCCCGAGCCGGATCAGCTGCACCGGGATGCGTTCCTGCACGAGCGGCGTAAGCCGGTTCGCGAACCGCGGCAGGATGAGCCCCTTCGGTGCCTGCGAGTCACGCAGCTGCGGTGAGATCCGGTACGCCACTTGCGCGGACACGGTGTCGAAGAACGGGTTGCGGCCCTGCCGGAACCCGAAGAAGCCCGGGCCTTCGTCGGTGCCCGCCGTCGCCGCCGCGGCCGCGCACGGGCCGCTGGTGCGATGCGCGCGCCCGTCGGGGCAGAACTGCGCGGCAACCTCGAAGTCGGTGAGGTCGATGTAGGTGAGCCGGGTGTCGAGCGGCCCCTCGACCGGCTCGCCCGATCCCACCAGCCCCGCCGCCGCCTGGTACTGGCGGGTGCCGATGATGCGGGTGTTCTCGAAGTCGTTCTCGGTCGGTCCGCTGCCGGGACGCCGGTTGAGGTTGGGCGACATGTCGCCCGCGTTCGTCTGCGCGAACGCGCCGATGAACGCGGGTTGCGACCCGGACAGGTAGTCCGCGCCACCTGCGAGCCGCTCCCACGCGTAGGCGGCGTAGCCCTTGTTGTCGCTGGAGATCAGCCGGTTCTTGTTCGTCATGGACGTGCCGTGCGTGGGGAACCAGTTGACCGCGCCGACGAGCACGCCGTCGCGCTCGATGGTGAGCAGCGTGGTCTGCGGGTCGACCGCGTCCGGGAAGAAATCGCGGTCCTCGGCCGGATTGAGCTCGAAGGACGACTGCGAGCGGTTGACGCTGGCGTCGCGCAGCTCGCCGAATGCGAG
Source organism: Jatrophihabitans sp. (assembly GCA_025927835.1). GTDB lineage: Bacteria > Actinomycetota > Actinomycetes > Mycobacteriales > Jatrophihabitantaceae > Jatrophihabitans. The sequence goes on from JAICKR010000193.1 coordinate 4,426, forward strand.
CGCGAGCGTGGCCGGCGCGATGTCCGCGTGCGCGAGCTGCACCGACTCGACGATGCCGTCGACGATCGCGGCGAACGTCTTCGGGTGGAAGCCGCCGGTGGTGATGTTGTAGAGCGTGTGGTGCGAGTAGCCGCCGGGGCCGCAATGCGTGTGCGTGCAGGTGATCATGGTGTTCGCGTCGGTGTAACGCGTGCCATAGAGCTCGGCCAGCCGGCCGAGCACCGCCTGCCGGACGCTGTCGAACACGAGCGGCAGTTCGGCGACGACGAGCAGGACGGGCGCGTCCGGTTCGTCCCACTCAGCGAAAACGAAGGCCCGGGAGCGCAGCCGTAGGTGGATGCCGGCGCTCTTCTGATCCGCCTTGCCGTAGCCCATCATCCCGCAGTCGGCCGGCTCCCCGGTGATGTCGGCGATGCCGCGCCCGGCCAGGTAGGTCATCCGCGCGACATTAGCCACCCGTGACGCGCACAGGCACAGGTAACGGGTAGATCACAGAAATCACGGGTACCGTTCCCGGGATACGCCCGTACCGCGTAGGGGCTGCCGATCGAAGCTGGAGTCGTCATGGCGCGTCCGTCCACCCCGCGTAGCCGGGGCGGTTGGCCTGCGCAGGACGACGACGGCTGGGGGCCGTCGACGGCGGTCTATTCGGCGTCGGCCGGGCAGGCCGCGACCGCCGCGCCGAGCTCTCGATCCGCGCGCGGGTACTACCCGAACACGCAGGCAAGGCCGCAGCCCAAGGGTGACGTCTGGGTGCCCGGCGGGCCGCGTTCGGGCCGCGAGCAGCGCGATGTGCGCGCCGCCGACCGGCGCACCGAACGCTCGGTGCAGGCACTGCAGAACCGGCATGCCGTCCACGAGCGCGGACTGCCCTGGTGGGGCGCGCTGCTCATCCTCGTCGCCATTGCCGCGGTGGGCGGCATCATCGACACGCTCGGCTCGAACCAGGTGCGCGGCGGGTTCAACCTCGGCATCGTCGCCGCGTCGGTCGTCGCCATCCTGATGGTCAAGCGCTCGCACATGTTCCCGATCGTGATC
>JAICKR010000045.1 GCA_025927835.1 Jatrophihabitans sp.
GTCCGCGTCGCCGGCCTGCGTGGCGGCGGCGCGCAACGGCCGCGTCAGGTAGTGCACCTGCGGGTAGCCGAGCGGCGCGTCGGCGTGCTCGATGGCGAACCGATTCGCCAAGCCGCGCGCCCATCGGCCGCTGAACGCGCGGGTGATCACCGTGTCCGGGTAGCGGTGCTCGAGCAGTGCAGCTCGGTAGGGCGCGGACGTGCCGGCTTCGGGCGTGCACAGCAGCGCGGTGCCGAGCGCGACCGCGGCCGCGCCGGCGTCGAGCGCGGCGGCCGCGTCCGCGGAGGACATGATCCCGCCCGCGCCGACGAGCGGCAGGTCCACCCGCGCGCGGATCGCGCGCAATGCGTCGTGCAACGGCGTGTGGTTCGGTCCTGCACTGAACGTGCCCTGGTGCCCGCCCGCCTCGGCGCCCTGCACGACGAGCGAATCGGCACCGGCCGCGGCCGCCTGCTCCGCCTCGTCGGCGTTCGTCACGGTGACCGCAACGCGCGTGCCGGCCCGCTGCAGCGCGCGCACATCGTCCGCGCGCGGGCACGCGAAGGTGAAACTCACGGTGTGCACTCCGGCGCCGGCGAGCAGCTCGAGCTTGGCCGGGTACCCGTCGTCGTCCCAGCGCGGCTCGCCCAGCGCGACGCCGAGCCGCTCCGCCTCGGGCGCGAGCGTCTGCGCGTAGGCCGCGATGTCGCGCGCGTCCGCGAATTCGTGGCGCGGCACGAAGACGTTCACCCCGATCGGGTCGCTCGTCAGCGCGCGAGTGCGTTCGAGCGCCGCGCGCAGCGCATCGACGGTCAGGTAGCCGGCCGCGACGTAGCCGAACCCGCCGCCTGCGTTCGTCGCCGCAGCCAGCTCGGGCGTGGACGGCCCGCCCGCCATCGGCGCCTGCACCACTGGCAGCCGGCTCGGAACGCTCACCCGATCATCCTGCTCCGGCGGCGATGTGCGAACGTGCCGATGTGACCGAACGAGCCGACGCGCTCGCGCAGCGGATCCTCGCCTGCGTCGAGTCGATCCCGGTCGGCAAGGTGATGACCTACGGCGACATCGCCGAGTACGTGGGGGCGTCCTCGCCGCGGATCGTGGGCCGGGTGCTTGCGCTGGACGACGGCTCGGTGCCGTGGCACCGGGTGCTACGCGCGAACGGCACGCTCGCCGAGCACCTGTACACCGAGCAGCGCCAGCGGCTGCTGTCCGAAGGTGTGCGCTTCCGCGGTGACAAGGTCGACCTGGCGAACCACCGCTGGGACGGTCGCACCGCGTAGGCCGTGACACGTGTCGGTCAGTAGCGTGCAGGTGGTGACCGACGTCGCGATCGCGGCACCGAACGAGGCGGCAGCCGTCCCGAGCGGCTACGGCTCCGGCATGATCGCCGCGGGGACCGGCATCTGGCTCAACAACTGCCTCGGCGAGCAGGAACTCAACCCCGCCGGGCTGGCCGCCCGTGCGCCGGGGTCGCGACTGCTCTCCAACATGGCCCCGACGGTGGGACGCCACCGCGACGGCTCGACGCTCGCCATCGGCTCACCGGGCGCCGACCGCATCACGACCGCGATCGCGCAGGTCCTCGCCGGCTACGTCAGCGGCGGGATGTCGCTGGAGGAGGCGGTGAGCCGCCCACGGGTCCACGTGCATCGCGCCGGCCGTAGCGATGAGGACATCAAGCTCGAGACCGACCTCACGATGTGCCTCGGCGGCGTGGGCGTCACCGTCGCCGCCGAACGGCGTCCTCGACGCCGCGGCAGACCCGCGCCGCAACGGCGTCGCACGAGTCACCAGAAACGCGTCTGGCCGGGGATCGTCTCGAGATCGGTGAGCAGCAGCTCGCGGTCGTCGTCCTCGCTGATGTCCTCCGCCGCGGCCAGCGCCTGCTCGGTGCACGTCCTCGCCTGTTCCGGGTCGCCGGCGATCGCGTGCCCGCGGGCGAGTGCCTCGTACGCGAACGCGAGGTCGAAGTCCCCGAGGCCGCTGTCCCGGCAGATGTCGAGGCAGCGCTGCGCGTGATGCAGGGACGGTTCCGCACGTCGTAGCTGGGCATACACGCGCGAGCACTGCCACTCGCCGCGGGCGAAGTTCTGCGCCTTGCCGATCTGGTGCCAGTGGTGCGCGGACGCGTGCGCCATGTGCACCATCGCAGCGTCCTCCTCGCCGGTACGGCTCTCCTTCTCCAGCAACGTCCACGTCGCGTTGAACAGCCCGGCGGCGAGCGTGCGCTCGGCCTGCGGGTCCATCGGTTCGAGTGCGGTGGCCATGGGTTTCTCCCAACCGTCTTCGAGCAGGTGATCGAGGGTGTGCAGGTCGCGCTGGACCCGGGTCAGCCGCGACTCCAGCCGCCGCCGCTGTTCCTTCAGGACGTCGTTCACCAGCGCGTCGTCGTCCAGGCAGCGGCGGATCTCGTCAATCGGGACGTCCACGCTGCGCAGCACCGCAATGCGTTGCGCCACGGCGACCTGCTCGACCGCGTACCAGCGGTACCCGGCGGCGTCGGCGAGGTCGGGACGCAGCAACCCGATGCGGTCGTAGTGCCGCAAGGCCTTGGCGGTGAGCCCGGCGCGGCGCGCCAGCTGCCCCACGCTCATCAGCCCGTCCACGGCGCAGACGCTACGAGGTTGCCCCGGGGGAAGGGCAATATCGGCGCATGCCACCTGTGACCGAACTGCGTCTCGTGCTGACCGTCGACGACTACGAGGGCGCGCTCGCGTTCTACCGCGATGCGCTCGGGCTGCGCCAGGAGGCCGCGTACGCGGCGCCGAACGGCGGCCGGGTGACGCTGCTCGACGCGGGCCGCGCCACGCTCGAGCTCGCCGACGCAGCGCAGGCCGAGTTCATCGACGAGGTCGAGGTGGGCCGCCGGGTCGCCGGTCGGATCCGGGTCGCGTTCCAGGTGGCCTCGGCCCACGAGGCGTCAGACCGGCTCGCGGCGGCGGGCGCCGAGGTGATCGCGCCGCCGACACCCACGCCGTGGGACTCGCTCAACGCGCGATTGATCGCGCCGGACGGGATGCAGCTCACCTTGTTCGAGCAGCTCGGTGCGGAGTTCTGACACACCGCGTCGCCAGGCCGCTGACGCGAAGTGTCGCCCGGCTGTGCTCAGATGATCGACGTGGCTGAACCGGCGTACCGGATCGTGCCGGCGAACCGTGCCGGCGCGGCTGCTCCGGTGCTCGAGGCGGCCCAGCGCGCGGTTGTCGAGCACGACCGCGGCCCGTTGCTCGTGCTGGCCGGCCCAGGCACCGGCAAGACGACGACGCTCGTCGAGGCCGTCGTGCGCCGCGTCGAGCAGGGCGTGCCGGTCGAGCAGGTGCTCATGCTCACGTTCAGCCGCGGCGCCGCGGGCGAGCTGCGCGATCGCGTGACGGCACGGCTCGATCGCACCGTGCGTGAGCCGGTCGCGCGCACGCTGCACTCCTACGCGTTCGGGGTGTTGCGCATCGCGAACCGCCGCGGCGCCGATCTCGCGGTGCCGCTGCCACCGCCGCGGCTGCTGTCCGGCGCCGAGCAGGACGTCCTCATCCGCGAACTCATCACCGGCCGCGATCCCGCCACCTGGCCGGCCGAGCTGCGCCCGGCGCTCCGCACGCGCGCGTTCGCCGCCGAGTTGCGCGATCTGCTGATGCGCGCCGTCGAACGCGGGCTCGACGGCCCCACGCTGGCCGCGCTGGGCCGCTCGCGCGCGCGGGCCGACTGGGTCGCCGCCGGTGACTTCCTCGACGAGTACCAGAACGTCACCTCGCTGGCGAAGCCCGGCGCGTACGACCCCGCCGAGCTCATCCGCTCCGCGCTCAACGCGTTGCACGCCGATCCCGAACTGCTCGCCGCCGAACGCGCACAGCGGCGCCGGCTGTTCGTCGACGAGTACCAGGACACGGATCCCGCGCAGGCAGAATTGCTCGAACTGCTCGCGGCAACCGCCGACGAGCTCGTGCTCGTCGGCGACCCGGACCAATCGATCTACGCCTTCCGCGGTGCGGACCAGTCCGCGCTCCACCAGGTCGACGCGCGGTTCGGCCGCGGCGCCACGGTGCCGGTGGTGGCGCTGGACGTCTCCCGCCGGTGTGGCCCCCAGCTGTTGGGGGCCTCGCGGCGCATCGCGGGCCGGCTGCCCGGCCGCGCCGAGCAGCGCACCCTCAGGCCGGCCGACCCGACCGCGCCCGGGTCGGTCGAGATCGGTCTCTTCGGCACCGCGTCTGCCGAGGCGAACCACCTCGCCACGGTGCTGCGCCGGGCGCACCTCGACGGGATGCCGTGGTCGCGGATGGCGGTGCTGGTCCGCTCGACCAGCGCGGTGCTCGGCACGCTGCGCCGGGCACTGGTCGGCGCCGGCGTGCCCGTCGCAGTGCGCGGCGACGACCTGCCGCTGGCCGAGCAGCCCGCCGTCGCGATGCTGCTCGAGGTGCTGCGCTGCATCCTCGATCCCGCTCAGCTGACCGAGGACGTCGCCGAACGCCTGCTGCTCGGCCCGATCGCGCGGGGCGACGTCGTCTATCTCCAACGGCTGCGGCGCAGCATCGCGGGCGTCGTCGGGCCCGACGAGCCGCCGACGGTCGCGCCCGCACTGCTCGATCAGCTCAACGCGAACGCGCTGCCCGAACAGGTGCGCTGGCCGGTGTTGCGGATCCGCGCCGTGCTCGCCGCGGGACGCGACGCGCTCGCCGCCAAGCAGAGCCCGGAGGCGGTGCTCTGGGCGATCTGGGCGGCGAGCCGGCTCGGCGCGCGCTGGGCCGAGCAGAGCGGTGCCGGCGGCGGCACCGGGGCGGCGGCCGACCGCGATCTCGACGCCGTCGTCGAGCTTTTCGACACGGCCGCGAAGTTCACCGACCGGTTGCCGCGCGGCACGGTCGGCCAGTTCGTCGAGCATCTGGCCGCGCAGCAGATCCCCGGCGACTCCTTCGCGTCGCGCGCAGCGGGGCAGGACGCGGTCTCGATCCTGACCGCGCACGCCAGCAAGGGTCTCGAGTGGGATCTCGTCTGCATCGCGCATGTCCAGGAGGGCACCTGGCCCGACCTGCGCCGGCGCGGCTCGCTGCTCGGCGGCGAGCATCTCGTCGACGTCGTCGCCGGCCGCGACACCCCCGGCGGGCCGCCGATGTCGGCCCAGCTCGCCGAGGAGCGGCGGCTGTTCTACGTCGCGGTCACCCGGGCCCGGCAGCGGCTTGTGGTGACCGCGGTGCGCGGCGAGGAGGAGCAGCCGTCCCGGTTCCTCGACGAGCTCGATCCGGTCGAGGACGAGCGCCCGCTGACCCGCGCGCAGCGGCCGATGCACCTCGGCGGGCTGGTCGCCCACCTGCGGGCCGTGGCCTGCGACCCGCACGCCGCCGACCGCCCGGCCGCCGCTGCCGAGCTCGCCCGGCTGGCCGCGGCCGGGGTGCGCGGCGCCGACCCTGACGACTGGTGGGGACTGGCGCCGCTGTCCACCGACGCGCCGGTCGCCGACCCCGACCGGCCGGTGCGCGTCAGCCCGTCGCGCATCGACTCCTTCCTGCGCTGCGAGCTGCGCACGCTGCTGCAGGACCTCGGCGCCAAGGACGGCCAGCAGCTGTCCGCATCGCTCGGCACCCTCGTCCATGACGTCGCGGCGACGGCGCCGCCGGACGCGAGCCTGGCCGAGCTGGAGGCGTTGCTCGACGCGCAGTGGCAGCGCCTCGACTTCGGCGCGGTGTGGTTCGCGGAGAACGAGCGGGAGCGGGCCCGCAGCATCCTGGCCCGGCTCGTCGACTGGCTGCACGCGAGCCGCGGCGAGCTCGAGCTCGTCGCCGTCGAGGAAAAGTTCCGCGCCGTTGTCGGCGACGCCGAACTCAGTGGCGCGGTCGACCGGCTGGAGAAGGACCCGCACGGCAGGCTCGTCGTCGTCGACTTCAAGACCGGCAAGTCGAAGGTGCGCGCGGACGAGCTCGCCGAACACCCGCAGCTCGGGGCATACCAGCTCGCGGTCGAGGAGGGCGCGTTCGGCGCGGAGACGCGCTCCGGCGGCGCGCTGCTCGTGCAGCTCGCGGCGTCGGGCAAGAACCCCGAGCAGTGGCAGGCCCCGCTCGAGGACTCCGCCGATCCGGGCTGGATCCGCGAGCGCGTCGCGCAGGTCGCGGGCCGGTTGCGCGGCGCGCAGTTCAGCGCGACCGCGAACTCCTACTGCGGCAACTGCGATCTGCAGAAGTGCTGCCCGCTGCAGGCCGGCCGGCAGGTGACGCTGTGACCGACACGCCTATCGATGCGGTCGAGCTCAGCAGGCTGCTCGGTGCGACGCACCCGCCGACCGAGGAGCAGGCGGCGGTCATCGAGGCGCCGCTCGGGCCGGCCGTGGTCATCGCCGGCGCCGGGTCGGGCAAGACCGAGACCATGGCCGCACGCGTCGTGTGGCTCGTGGCGAACCGCATCGTCGCGCCCGACGAGGTGCTCGGCCTGACTTTCACCCGCAAGGCGGCCGCCGAGCTCGGCAAGCGCATCCGGCAGCGGCTCGCACAGTGGCGCCGAGTCGTGGAGCACGACGCCGGCGGCGACGAGGACGCCCGAGCACACCTGGCCGAGCTGCTCGCCGGCGAGCCCACCGTCCTCACCTACGCCGCCTACGCCGGCCGACTTGTCGCCGAGCATGCGCTGCGTGTCGGCGCCGAGCCCGACGCGCGGCTGATCTCGCCGGCCGTCGGCTGGCAGCTCGCCGATGCGGTATCGCGCCGGCACGTGTCGCTGCCCGTCGACATCGGAGCACCGTCGAGCGTGCCGCGCTACGTGCTGCAGCTCAGCGCCCAGCTCGCCGACCACCTCGTCACGCCCGACGAGGTCGAGCGGTTCTGCGTGCAGACGATCGAGCGGTTCGACGGCCTGCCGCCGGGGCCGCGCATCACGTCCGCGCGCCCCGGCTCCACGGCGAAGTTCATCGACGCGCTCGAGCACCGGCTCGCGCTGCTGCCGCTGATCCGCGCGTTCGCCGTGGCGAAGGCGGCGCTGCCGGCGGTCGACTTCGCCGACCAGATGACGCTCGCGGCCGACGTCGCCCGGCTTGCCGAGGTGCAGCGCATCGAGCGCGACCGGTTCCGCGTGGTGTTGCTCGACGAGTATCAGGACACCGGCCACGCCCAGGTCGAGACGCTGCGCCGGCTTTTCGGCGAGGGCCACCCGGTGACTGCCGTCGGCGACCCGAACCAGTCGATCTACGGCTGGCGGGGCGCGAGCTCGGGCAACGTGAGCCGGTTCTCGAGCACCTTCCCGGCTTCGACGGGACGGCCGGCCGCCGTCTTCCCGCTTGCCACCAGCTTCCGCAACGACCGGCGCATCCTCGACGCCGCCAACGCCGTCGCGGCACCGCTGCGGGCCCACGGCGCGGCGGTGCAGTTGGCGCAGGCTCCCGCGGCCGGCCCGGGCCGGGTCGAGGTCGCTCGCACCGAGACGGTCGAGCACGAGGCCGCCTGGATCGCCGCCCGGCTCAAGGTCGCGTGGGACGCGCTGCCCGCCGAGGGCCGCACGGCTGCGGTGCTCGTCCGCCGCCGCTCGCAGATGCCGCTCTTGGCCGAGGCGCTGCAGGCGGCCGGCCTGCCGGTCGAGATCGTCGGGCTCGGCGGACTGCTCACCACGCCCGAGGTCGCCGACGTCGTCGCCACGCTGCGCGTGCTCGTGCAGCACGATGCCGCCACGTCGCTCGTCCGGCTGCTCACCGGCGCGCGCTGGCGCATCGGCCCGGCCGATCTCGTCGCGCTCAACGAGCGTGCTCAGTTCCTCGGCCGGCCGGTCGTCAGCCTGAAGGCGGGCGTGCAGGGCGACCTCGTCGGCACCGGCGACGAGCCCGAGGCGCCGGCGGTCAACGCGCACCCGGTGGGCATCATCGAGGCACTCGACGAGCTGGGCCCGCCCGGCCGCTTCTCCGCCGACGGCTACCGACGGCTCACCGAGCTCGCCGACGAGCTGCGCCGGCTGCGCCGCCGGGTGGCCGGGCCGCTGCCCGAGCTGGTCGCCGACGTCGAGCGCACGATCGGCGTCGACCTCGAGGTCTCCGCCCGCGCCGATCGCGAAGCGGTGGGCCGCACGCACCTCGACCGGTTCCTCGACGAGGCCGCCGCCTTCGCCAACGACGCCGACGAGGCATCGCTGACCGCCTTCCTCGCCTACCTCGAGGCCGCCGAGGACGAGGAGAACGGCCTCGAGTCCGGTGAGGTCGTCGTCGAGGCCGAGCGGGTGCAGGTGCTGACCGTGCACGGCGCGAAGGGGCTCGAGTGGGACGTCGTGGCGATTCCCGGACTCGTGCAGTCGGTGTTCCCGGCCGAGCCGCGCGCCATCGATTGGACGAAGACGCGCCAGGAGCTGCCGATCCCGCTGCGTGGCGACAACATCGACCTGCCGTCGCTCGAGCTGTCCGCGGCGAGCACCCGCAAGGACGTGCGTGACCTGGTCGACGAACACAACGAAGGGCTCAAGGCCCGGCACGCCGACGAGGAGCGGCGGCTCGCCTACGTCGCGGTCACCCGCGCGCGCCACGTCCTGCTCGCGTCGGGCTTCGTGTGGGACCTGACGATCACCCCGCGCGAGCCGTCCGCGTTCCTCACCGAGTTGCGTGCCTTCGCCGATCCCGCCGAGTGGTACGAGCCCGGTCCGGACCACGCCAACCCGCTCACCGCCGAGCCGCGCTCCGCGCAGTGGCCGCTCGACCCGTTCGGGCCCTACCCCGGCGATTCCGGCCCGGGCCGGCGGGCAGAGGTCGAGGAGGGCGCCGCGCTGGTGCGCGCGGCGCAGGCCGACCCGCAGCCGCCGGCGGCCGACAGCGAGCGTGCGGCCGACTGGCGCCGCGACGTCGACCGGCTGCTCGACGAACGCGCGCGGCTCGGCCGCGGCACGGTCGTCGATGTCGAGCTGCCCGCCGCGCTGTCGGTCTCGCAACTCGTCGAACTCGAGCGCGACCCCGGCGCACTCGCCCGCGCGCTCTACCGGCCGGTACCGCGGCCGCCCGAGGTGTGGGCGCGGCGCGGCACCGCGTTCCACACCTGGCTCGAGCAGCGCTGGGACAAGCAGACCCTGCTCGACATCGACGAGCTGCCCGGCGCGGCCGACGACGACGCGGACGACGCCGACTTTCTCAGCCTGCGCGACGCGTTCGAAGCCAGCGCCTGGGCCGCGCGGACGCCCACCGATGTCGAGGTGCCGTTCGAGATGCCGATCGGCGACCGGGTGATCCGAGGACGCATGGACGCAGTCTTCATCGATGCCGACGGCTGGCTGGTCGTCGACTGGAAGACCGGCGCCCGGCCCAGCGGCGCCGCGGCCGAGGCGGCTGCGGTGCAGCTGGCCGCCTACCGGCTGGCGTGGGCCCGGCTGGCCGGGCTCACCGACGCCGAGCTGCCGCGGGTGCGGGCCGCGTTCCACTACGTGCGCACCAACGAGACCGTCGAGCCGGCCGCACTGCTCGATGCCGAAGGCTTGCGCAACCTCGTCGTGTCCGCGCAAGGATGAGGAGGTGCTCGACCACGTCGACCATCTCGTGCTCGCCACGCCGGACCTCGCCGGCGCGGTAGCTGCGTTCGCCGAGCACACCGGCGTACAACCCGCTCCGGGTGGCAGCCACGTCGGCCTCGGCACCGCAAACCAGCTCGTCGACCTCGGCGCCGGCGGCTACCTCGAGATCATCGGCCCCGACCCTGACCAGCCCGAGCCGGCGCAGCCGCGCCCGTTCGGCATCGACGAGCTGATCACCCCGCGTCTGGTCACCTGGGCGGTGCGCACCGACGGCTTGGACGCGCTGCTCGCCGAGGCCCGCGAAGGTGGCTACGACCCCGGTGCCGCGCTGGCGATGTCGCGTCGCGCGCCCGACGGTGCGCTGCTCGAATGGCGCCTGACCCCGCCGCGGTTCGACTACGGCGACGGCCTGGTGCCGTTCCTCATCGACTGGGGCACCACGCCGCATCCGACGAGCCGCGACCTGCCGCGTGCCGACCTGCTCGAACTGCGCGCCACCCACCCCGACCCGGCCTCGGTGCGGCCCGCGCTGGCGGTGCTGCGCGTCGACCTGCACATCGACATCGCCGAACACGTCTCGCTCACCGCACGTGTTCAGGGCTCGGCAGGGCCGGTCCTGCTCGGCGGCGGTCCCTGGTTCTAGGCGGTGCGCGTCGCTCTTCGACTCCGCGACACTCAGAGCGAGACGGCGCCGACGCGGGCGGTGCGGTGCGCCGCCAGCCGGAAGCGCTCGGGCACGTCGCCGGCCCCGGTGACGAGGTCGGCGACGTACTCGCCGATCAGCGGCGCGAACTTCGCCCCGTGCCCGGAACAGGGTGAGCACACCACGAGGTCGCCGACGCGATCGAGGATGAAGTCCTCGGACGGCGTCTCGGTGTAGAGGCAGGTCGCCTCGCCACGCGGCGTCGGGTCGAGACCGGGCAGCCAGCGCCGCACGTAGGCGGTCACCCGCTCCCGCGCGAGCGGGTCGACGAGACCGTCGCGGTCGTCGGCGGTGGTGTATCTGCCGCTCACGTGCTCGGCGATCTTGCGGTCGTCGCCCGCGCCGCCGTCGCGCCCGCCCGCGAGGTGATAGACGGGGCTGCCGTCCGGCTCGTGGATGACGCTCGGCCACGGCGGAGCCGCCGGGTCGAGCCGCGGGAAGTGGAAGATCTGCTGCTGCTCGATGCGCAGCGTCGGCAGCGCGACCTGCCCGGCCAGCAACGGCTCGACCCAGCCGCCCGCGGCAACGACGACGCAGCGCGCTGCGACCCGCGTGCCGTCGGCCAGCTCCACCGCGTTCGGCTCGACCCGCGTCACCGGGCTCTCGTGCCGCACCTCGGCGCCGAACTTCGCGGCCTCGGCCAGCAGCAGCTCGACCGCGCGCGCGGCGTCCATCGTGCCGGCCTGCGGGTGGTGGACGACCTCACCCTCGAAGACCATGCCGGGCCAGCGCAGCTCCGCCTCGGCAGCCGGCAACACCTCGTGCGGCACGCCTGCCTCGGCGAGCAGCGCGGCCACCTTGGGCACGTTGCGGCGCGACCCGAAGTCGAGCCCGCCGAGCATGCGCAGCACGGGCGTGCCCGACGCCGACTCGAGCTCCTGCCACAGCTCGAACGCGCGGCCGGTCAGCGAGACGTAGAGCCCGTCGCCGTACCCACGGCGCACGATGCGCGCACTGCCGTGCGAGCTGCCCCGATCGTGCCCGGGCGCGAACTGCTCGAAGACCCGCACCGGCACGTCGCGACGGCTCAGCGCCCAGGCCGTGGCGGCGCCGGACAGGCCCGCGCCGACGATCACCACAGGCTCCGGGGACGGCATGCGACCAAGGCTATCGTCGGTGGCATGAGCGACGTCCGCGACTTCATCGACGACCACCGAGACGATCTGCTCGCCGACCTGGACCAGTGGCTGCGCATCCCCGGCATCAGCGCCCAGCCCGACCGGCACGACGACGTGCGACGCAGCGCCGAGTGGTTCGCCGAGGCAGCGCGGCGCACCGGCTTTCCGACCGTGGACATCCTGGACGACGGCGCGTGGCTGCCCGCGGTGTTCGCCGAGTGGCGCAGCGCCGATGCGGACGCGCCGACCGTCCTCGTGTACGGCCATCACGACGTGCAGCCGGTCGACCCGCTGGAGCTGTGGCACACCGACCCCTTCGACCCCACCCTCGACGGGGACGTGCTGCGCGCCCGCGGCGCGTCCGACGACAAGGGCCAGCTGCTGTTCCACCTGCTCGGCCTGCGCGCGCACCTCGCCGCAACCGGGCGCAGCACCCCCGCCGTGCACCTGAAGCTGATCATCGAGGGCGAGGAGGAGTCCGGCTCGCCGTACTTCGAGCAGCTCCTCGAGCGCCACCGCGACCGGCTCGGCTGCGACGTCGTCGTGGTCACCGACACCGGCATGCTGGCCGCCGACGTGCCCAGCGTGGTCACCGGCATGCGTGGCCTCGCCGCGGCGACGGTGAGCTTCCACGGCCCGGACCTCGACCTGCACTCCGGTTCGTTCGGCGGCGCGGTGCCCAACCCGGCCACCGCGATCGCGCGGCTCGTCGCCGCGCTGCATGACGAGCAGGGGCGGGTGCAGGTGCCCGGCTTCTACGACGACGTGCTCGAGCTGTCCGACGACGAGCGCGCGCTGTTCGCGCGCGTGCCGTCCGACGACGCGGAGTTCCTCAAGGTCGCGCAGTCACGCGCGCTGCACGGTGAGGCCGGCTACTCGACGCTCGAACGGCTCGGCGCCCGGCCCACCGCGGAGGTCAACGGCATCGGCGGCGGCTATCAGGGCGCCGGGCACAAGACGATCGTGCCCAGCGACGCCTTCGTGAAGGTCTCATTCCGGCTGGTCGCCGACCAGGACCCCGCCAAGATCACCAAGGGGTTCGAGCAGTTCGTCTCCGAGCACACGCCCGAGGGCATCGTCTCCGACGTGCACTGGGAGGGCGCCGGCGTGCGCCCGTGCCTCGTGCCGATCGACACCCTCGCCTACCGCGTGCTCAGCGACGCGATCAGCGCGGCGTTCGACGGTGCACCGGTGCTGCCCACCCGCGAGGGTGGCAGCGGGCCCGAGGCCGCACTGCAGCAGGCGGTCGACGCGCCGCTGGTGTTCCTCGGCGTCGGGCTGCCCGACGACCAGATCCACGCACCCAACGAGAAGGTCAGCGTGCCGATGCTGTTCAAGGGCGCCGAGGCGGCCGCGCACCTGTGGAGCGGGTTCGCCGCGGTCGGTGCCGAAGGGCTGCGCGCGCGCTGACCGTAGGGTGAGGATCGTGCCTAGGCTCCCTGCGCCGACGTTCGAGATCGTGCGCCATACCCTCGACAACGGGCTGCGCGTCGTCGTCGCGCCCGACCGGTCGGCTCCTGTCGTCGGCGTGGCCGTCCTCTACGACGTCGGCTTCCGCTCCGAACCCGAGGGGCGCACCGGCTTCGCGCACCTCTTCGAGCACCTGATGTTCCAGGGCTCGCAGAATCTGGAGAAGCTCGACCACATGCGCTACGTCGAGTCGAGCGGCGGCATGTTCAACGGCAGCACGCACTTCGACTACACCGACTACTTCGAGGCGCTGCCGTCCAATGCACTGGAGCGCGGACTGTTCCTCGAGGCCGACCGGATGCGCGGTCCGCGCATCACCGAGGAGAACCTCGCCAACCAGCTCGACGTGGTCAAGAACGAGATCCGGGTCAACGTGATGAACTCGCCCTACGGCGGGTTCCCGTGGATCCCGCTGCCGGCCCTGCTGTTCGACACGTTCGCGAACTCGCACAACGGCTACGGCGGCTTCGAGGATCTCGAGAGCGCGACCACCGACGACGCGCGCGACTTCTTCCGGCGCTACTACGCGCCGGGCAACGCAGTGCTCACCGTCGCCGGTGACGTCGATGTCGACAAGACGATCGCGCTCGTCGAGCAGCACTTCGGCGCGATCAAGCGGCGGCGCACACCGAAGCGGCCCGATTTCAGCGAGCCGCCGCTGCCCGGCGAGCGCCGCGGCACACACCGCGATGCGCACGCACCGGTCCCGGCCGTCGCCGTCGGCTACCGGGTGCCCGATCCGGTCAACCAGCTCGACGACCTGCTGGCGACCCTGCTGCTCACCGAGGTGCTCAGCGACGGCGACGCGTCCCGGCTGCAGCGCCGGCTGGTGCAGCGCGACGAGCTGGTCACCGACGTTTCGGCCTACGTGGGCGAGTTCGGCGATCCGTTCGACGAGCGTGACCCCACCGCGCTCACGATCAGCGCGCGCTACCCGGACGCCGGGGCGCTCGAGACGATCCTGCGCGCGACCGACGAGGAGATCATGCGGGTCGCCGACGACGGGCTCGAACGCGGTGAGCTCGACCGGGTGCGCACCAGACTCGTCAGCGTGCTCGTACGCAGCCTCGACGCGGTGCTCTCCCGCGGCCTCGAGTTCGCGAAGTACGAACTCCTGCACGGACGCGCGGAACTGGTCACCGAGCTGCCGCAACGCCTCGCCGCCGTCACCGACGACGCGGTACGCAAGGCCGCCGCCGAACTACGTCCCGACCGGCGCGCCGTCCTCGAACTCGTGACCGGAGATGCCTCGTGAGCGCCGCGCCGGCCCTGACCGTCCCCGAACTCACCGCACCGCGCACTGCCCGCGCGCTGCGCAGCACCGAGGCGCAGCTCGACAACGGGCTCACCGTCCTCGCGGTGCGCAAGCCCGGCGTCCCGCTCGTCGAGGTGCGGCTGCGGCTGCCGTTCCTGGTCGACAAGCCTGCGCATCCCGCGCAGGCCACGCTGCTGGCCGAGACGATGCTGACCGGTGTCGAGGGCTACGGCCGGGCCGAGTTCGCCGCCGCGGTGCAAGGCCTGGGCGCCGAGCTCACGGTGAGCGTCGACGCCGACCGGCTCGTCCTCGTCGGCAACGTGCTCGCCACCAACCTGCGCAAGCTGCTCGAGCTGATGGCGCTGGTCGTCGGCAGCGCCAGCTATCAGGCCGGCGAAGTGGGCATCGAACGCAACCGGCTCACCGAGCGGCTCACGATGGCGCGGGCCCGGCCCGGCGTGATCGCGAACGAGGCGCTCGCCGCTCGGATGTGGGGCGACCACCCGTACGGGCGCGATCTCGCCCGGCCCGAGGACGTCGCCGCGGTGACGCCGGCGCAGCTGCGCTCGGTGCACCGCGCGCTGGTGCGTCCCGGGCGCGCGGTGCTCGTACTGGTCGGCGACATCACCCCGGCGCGGATGATCGAGCTCGCCGGCACCGCGCTGGCGGACTGGGCGGGCACCCCGGCCCGCGCCCGCGTCGCGTCGCCGCTCGAGCCGCCGGTCGGGCCGTGGCGGATCGTCGACCGGCCCGGGTCGGTGCAGTCGACGGTGCGGATGGCCCGGCTCGCGGCACCGCGCAGCGACCCCGCGTACCCGGCGCTGCACCTGGCCAACCTCGTCTTCGGCGGCTACTTCACGTCGCGCTGGACGCAGAACCTGCGCGAGGACAAGGGCTACACCTACGGCCCGCACAGCCGCATCGAGCACCACGTCCTCGCGTCGGCGCTCGGGCTCAGTGTCGAGGTGCAGTCCGAGGTCACCGCGCCGGCGATCCTCGAGACGCTCTACGAGCTCGGCCGCATCGCCTCGCTGCCGGTCACCGACACCGAGGTCGCCTCGGTGAAGCAGTACGCGATCGGCACGCTCGCACTGTCCACCGCCACCCAGTCCGGGCTCGCCTCGACGCTGTCCGGGCTGTCCGCGTTCGGGCTCGGTCTGGAGTGGATCGCCGAGTTCCCGCGGCTGCTGCAGGCGGTGTCGCTCGACGACGTGGGCAAGGCAGCGGCACGGTATCTGTCGCCGAACGGCTTCACGTCCGTCATCGTCGGCGACGCCGCCGCGATCACCGATCCGCTGGCTGCGCTCGTGCCCGTCGAGGGCTGACGGGTTGGCCGGCCCGCCGCTGTCCGAGGCGCGCTTCGAGCGCGCCGCGCACCGGCGCAGCGACCAGGCGTGGCTTGCCGAGGCGTGGGAGCGCGCGCAGGTCGTGCTCATCAGCTCTCGGTCGGCGACGCCGGTCGGGCCGGACAACCGGGTACTCGTACGCGCCGCGGCGGACGCGCCGGACGGGCCGCGGCGCTTCCTCGGCCTGGTGGGCGACGAGCCGTACTTCGCGGTGACTGCCGAGCCCGACCGCGACGACTGGAAGACGCTGCGCGAGTTCGGTGCACACGCCGACGAGCTCGACGCGGCCCTCGTCGTCGCGGCGGTCGCCCTCGAGCAGTGGCATCAACGTCACGGCCGCTGCCCGCGCTGCGGCGCCGAGACGCGCGAGGCGCAGGCCGGCTGGACGCGCAGCTGCGTGGCCGAGGGCAGCGAGCACTTCCCGCGCACCGACCCGGCGGTGATCATGCTCGTGCACGACGGCAGCGAACGCGCACTGCTCGGCCGCGGCCCCGACTGGGGGGAGGGCCGGTTCTCGACGCTCGCCGGGTTCGTCGAGCCGGGGGAGTCGCTCGAGGCCGCGGTCGCGCGCGAGGTCTGGGAGGAGGTCGGGGTCGGCGTGCGCGACGTGCGCTACGTGGCCTCGCAGCCCTGGCCGTTCCCCTCCTCGCTGATGCTCGGCTTCACGGCGCGGCTGGACGGCGACCCCGACATCACGCTCGACCCGGTCGAGATGGCCGAGGCGGCCTGGTTCACCCGCGACGAGGTGCGGCGCGCGGCCGACTGGACCGACGGCGAGCAACTCGCCGTCGAGGGCACCCGGCTGCGCGCGATCCCGCCGCGGTTCTCGATCTCGCGCTACCTCATCGACCAGTGGCTCTCCGGCGAGGTCGGCTAGTCGATGCCGTACGCGTTCACCCGGGTCGGGTGGATGCGGATGAAGGCGCCGCCGAAACCCGGTCCGAGGTCGTGGCCGCCGTCGGCCACGGCTTCGGCGCGGCCGCGGATCTCGAGCATGCGCGGCGTCCACGGATCCGTGCTCACGAGATCGTCGACGACGATCGCCGCCCACGGGTTCGCCTGCACATCGCGGAACTTCTTCGTGGTCGCGACGTGCATACCGCCGACGTCGACGGTGCCGAGATCTGCGTTGTACCGGAACGACGACGGCACCACATGCGGTTTGCCGTCCGCGCCGGCGGTGGCGATACGGCCGAGGGGCTGGCCGGCGAGATAGGCGATCTGCGCAGTCGTGAGTTCGGTCATGCGTCCAGTAGACAAGGTGAAGTCGACTTCAGGTCCAGCGGACGGCGGGGTGACGCGGGTCGTCGAGCTTGATCACGAGATCGGCGACCTCGGCCGGGCGGACGTCGCGGTCGTACTCGTCGAAGGCCGGCAACGTCCAGGCGTCGTCGGCCGCGGTGCGGCGTGCGCGGGTGAGCGGCGACTGGGTGAGATGCATCGTGAGGTCGAACGGCAGCGCACGGCCGAGCAGGAACGTGCCGCTCACGATGAGGATCGCGCTCGGGGGCAGCGCCCGCGGAGGCTCGCGAGTGGAGCGATTGGTGTCCGGGTCGCGCAACGACGGCAGGTACAGCGACTGTTCGACGGCGGCGTCGAGCACCTCGCGGCGCAGCGCGTCGGCGTCCAGCCAGGAGCGGTAGGACTCGACGTCCTCGCGGCCGTGTTCGAGACGCAGCGACGCGTCATGCCAGAACGACTCGGCTACGACATGCGCGACCGGGCGACCGCGCAGCTGCAGCGGCGGACACAGCGCCGCGGCGAACTGGTGCGGGTCGGTGCAGGGCGGGCCGTCGACAGCGACCCGCAGGACGCCGTCGAGCTCGGCGAGCGGGGCGGCGATGCGGTCGGCGAGTTCATCCGCGGCCACCGGCGCCCAAGAGCTCATGCCGCCAGTTTGGCCTTGACCTCGCGCAGGGTCGGATTGGTGAGCGCGGTGCCGTCCGGGAAGACGAGGGTGGGGACCGTGCGATTGCCGCCGTTGGCGCGCATCACGACCTCCGCGGCCTCGGGCGTGTGCTCGATGTTCACCTCGTCGTAGCCGATGCCTTCTCGCTCCAGGCCGTGCTTGAGGCGCACGCAGTAGCCGCACCAGTCGGTGGTGTACATCGTCAACATCGCTTCCGCAGCTCCCTGTGTTCCCAGCATTCGTTGCAGTTTCAACTATTCGTCGCAACGCGGCGCCCACAAGGGACATTCCCGGCTCGGGTCTCGTCGGAACCCGCTGGCAGGATCGAGTCCCGTGGATGCCGAGCGGGTGTTGGCGGGGCTCGACCCCGAGCAGCGCGCTGCCGCCCAGGCGGTACGCGGCCCGGTGTGCATCCTGGCCGGCGCGGGCACCGGCAAGACGCGCGCGATCACGCACCGCATCGCCTACGCGGTGCGCACCGAGGCGATCCCGCCCGGCCAGCTGCTGGCCGTCACCTTCACCGCCCGCGCCGCGGGCGAGCTGCGCGGCCGGCTTCGCACGCTGGGTGCGTCCGGCGTGCAGGCCCGCACCTTCCACGCCGCGGCGCTGCGCCAGCTGCAGTACTTCGCGCCGCGGGTACTCGGTGGTGCCATGCCCGACGTGCTCGACAACCCACTGCGGCTGGTCGCCAACGCGGCCGCCCGGCTGCGGATGCGGGCCGAGCGCGCCGAGCTGCGCGACCTCGCGGCCGAGATCGACTGGGCCAAGTCGGTGCTCGCCACACCGGACGCCTACCCGCAACGGGCCGCAGCCGCGGGCCGCGAGACGAACGCGGCACCGGACGAGATCGCCAAGCTGTACGCCGAGTACGAACAGGCCAAGCGGCGCGCCGGGCAGATCGACTTCGCCGATCTGCTGCTGATCATGGCCGGCGCGATGGAGGAGCTGCCCGACGTCGCCGAGGAGATCCGCTCCCGCTACCGCCACTTCGTGGTCGACGAGTACCAGGACGTCTCGCCGTTGCAGCAGCGGCTGCTCGACGCGTGGCTGGGCGAGCGCACCGACCTGTGCGTCGTGGGCGATGCGAACCAGACGATCTACTCCTTCGCCGGCGCCACCCCCGACTATTTGCTGGGCTTCCGGCGCCGCTTCCCGGACGCGGTCGTGGTGCGGCTGCATCGCGACTACCGCTCCACTCCGCAGATCGTCGCGCTGGCGAACGGGGTCAGCCGCGAGACCGGTCTCGTCCTCACCGGCCAGCGCGCGGACGGGCCGGAGCCCACGTTCGCCGAGTTCGACGACGAGCCCGCCGAAGCGGCCCACGTCGCCGCGCAGTGCCGCAGCCTGACCGAGAACGCCACCCCGGCCGCCGAGATCGCCGTGCTGTTCCGCGTCAACGCGCAGTCCGAGGTGTACGAGCAGGCGCTCGCCGAGGCGGGGGTGGCCTACGTGCTGCGCGGCGGCGAACGGTTCTTCGACCGGCCCGAGATCCGTGAGGCGCGGCTGCTGTTGCGCGGCGCGGCCCGGGCGGGTGAGGACTCCGCCGAGGGGCTGCCCGATGCCGTGCGCGGCGTGCTGTCCTCGCTCGGCTGGTATCCCGACAGCGCACCGCCCGGCGGTGCCGCGCGCGAGCGGTGGGAGTCGCTCGCCGCGCTCGTCACGCTCGCCGACGAGCTACGCGCGGCCGACCCGAACGCGCACCTGGCCGAGCTCGTCGCCGACCTCGACCAGCGGGCCAACGCCCAACACGCGCCGACGGTCCAGGGCGTCACGCTCGCGTCCCTGCACTCGGCGAAAGGTCTGGAGTGGGATGCGGTCTTCCTGGTCGGGCTCACCGACTCGACGCTGCCCATCCAGCACGCGACGACGCCGGCGCAGCTGGCCGAGGAACGCCGGCTGCTCTACGTCGGCATCACCCGCGCGCGGGAGCGGCTGGCGCTGTCCTGGGCGTTGGCCCGCAGCCCGGGCCAGCGGCGCAGCCGCCGGCCGAGCCGCTTCCTCGAGGGGCTGCGCCCGGCATCCGGGCCGCCGGTGACCACGAAGAAGAAGCGGGTGAAGCCGGAGGCCGAGGACGCCGAGCTGTTCGGCCGGCTGCGGGCGTGGCGCAAGCGGCAGGCCGAGGCCCAGGGCGTCCCCCCGTACGTCGTGTTCAGCGACGCGACGCTGGTGGCCATCGCCGACGCGCACCCGCAGAGCCCGAATGGCCTGGCCCAGATCTCCGGCGTCGGGCCGGCGAAGCTCACCCGCTACGCGGCGCCCGTGCTCGAAGTGATCGGCGGGGCCGATCCGGAGGCGGTCGACCCGGTGGCGGTCGGCTGACCGTCGTCGGCGGTCTGCGGCTCGCGGACGAGCGCCGACGCCAGCCCGGCGAGCACCATCAACCCGATCGCCACGATGAGCGACACCTTCACCCCGTCGAGGAAGGCGTTGAGGAAGTTCGGCGGGATCGTGTGCGGG
This sequence comes from Jatrophihabitans sp., assembly GCA_025927835.1. Taxonomy (GTDB): domain Bacteria; phylum Actinomycetota; class Actinomycetes; order Mycobacteriales; family Jatrophihabitantaceae; genus Jatrophihabitans. Next base: position 19,691 of record JAICKR010000045.1, read on the forward strand.
TTGAAGCCGCCGGCCTCCCCGCCCGTCTCCAGGACCTTCATGATGTCCTTCTTCGCGCCGGCGAGCATCGGGTCGCCGAAGGTGCGGTTGACCTCCGCCGTCAGGTGCGCGTTCACGATCGCGCCGAGCGCGACGACGCCGAGCACCGCGCCGAGTTGGCGGGCGGTGTTGGTCGCCGAGGCGGCGATGCCCGAGTGCCGCGCCGGGACGTGCGACAGCACCGCCGACGTCAGCGGCACGACCGTGATGCCGAAACCGAGCCCGGCCAGCCCCAGCGCGGCCGACAGCAGCCCGAAGGTGAGGGACGGGCCGTTGCCCAGTTCGATCCGGGCCAGCAGGATGCCGGCCGCAGCCAACCCGCACCCGACGACCATCGGCACCTTCGTGCCCTGCCGGGCCACCCACGGACCGGCGAGCAGCCCGCCCAAAACGATGGCGATGGCCATCGGGGCGAACATGCCGGCCTGCTGCCAACCCGTGTAGTCCAGCCGGGGTTCGATGTCGAGGTACAGGGCGGTCAGGAAGAAGATCGCGAAGACCGCGAAGTACACCGCGGCCGCGGCGAACAGCGCCGTGCGCACGATCGGTGCCTTCAGGTACGCCGGCGGCAGCATGGGGGAGGAGACCCGGTTCTCCACCGGCACGAAGGCGATCAGGCCCGCCGCCCCGATGACGAAGAGGATGATCACCCACCACGTCCCGTAGCCCTTGTACTCGCCGGAGATCGCGGCGAAGACGACGCAGAAGATGCCGCCGGTGCCGACGGTGAAGCCGGCCAGGTCGACCCGTCCCGGATTCGGGTCGCGGCTGTCCGGGACGAGTGCCCAGACGGCGCCGAGCAGGACGACGCCCAGCACGA
>JAICKR010000237.1 GCA_025927835.1 Jatrophihabitans sp.
CGAAGTTGCCGGCCAGACCGCAGCAACCGGAGTCGAGCCGCTCGACCCGCGCACCGGCGCGGGCGAGCAGTTCCTCGTCGGCGTCCCAGCCGAGCACCGCGTGCTGGTGGCAGTGCACCTGCGCGATCGCGCGCACGCCGTCGAGCCGCGGCGGCTCCCAGCCGGGCGTGTGCTCGGTCAGCAGTTCGGCGAAGGTCACGGTCCGCTCGCGCAGCCGCTTGACGTCCATGTCGTGCGGCATCAGGTCCGGCGCGTCGGAGCGGAACACCGCCGTGCAGCTCGGCTCCAGCCCGAGCACCAGGCCGCCGGCGCGCACGTGCGGGGCGAGATGGTCGACGGTGCGGCGCAGCACCCGGCGCGCGACGTCGAGCTGTCCGGTCGAGATCCAGGTCAGCCCGCAGCACAGCGGCCTGGTCGGAATCCGCACCCGCCAGCCGGCGTCTTCCAGCACGCGCACGGCCGCCTGGCCGACGCGCGGATGAAAGTTGTTCGTAAACGTGTCGGGCCACAGCAACACCGTTCCGCGCTCGCCACGCGGACCACGGCCGCGACGGCGGTACCACTGCTGCAACGTCTGCTCGGCGAACCGCGGGATCTCGCGGGATTCGAGCCCTGCCGCGCGGGTCGCCAGTCCGGCCAGCGGACCAACCTTCGTCAGCCTGTTGATCACCGGGTTGAGGTGCGCACGCGTGACGGCGGCGGCCGCCACAGGCAGGTAGCCGAGCGCGTAGTGGGAACGCGGGCGCATCCGGCCCTTGTAGTGGTGCGCGAGGAATTCGGCCTTGTACGTGGCCATGTCCACGTTCACCGGGCAGTCGCTCTTGCAGCCCTTGCAGGCCAGGCACAGGTCGAGCGCGTCGCGCACCGCGGTCGAGCGCCAGCCGTCGCGGACCGGCGAGTCCTGGTGGCCGTGCAGCATCTCGAACAACAGCCGCGCCCGGCCGCGCGTGGAGTGCTCCTCTTCCATCGTGACCTGATACGACGGGCACATGACCGCGCCGCCGGAGTGGCTGTGCCGGCGGCACTTGCCCACGCCCACGCACCGGTCGGCGGCGGCGGCGAACGAGCCGCCGTCTTCCGGATAGCTGAAGTAGAGCGGACCTTGCAGGCGCGGCGCCCAGCCGTCGCCCAGCCGCAGGTTCTGCTCGACCCGGTACGGCGCGACGATCTTGCCGGGGTTCATCCGGTTCATCGGGTCGAAGACCGCCTTGAGCTCGCCGAAGGCCCGCACGAGCGAGTCGCCGAACATCCTCGGCAACAGCTCGCCGCGCGCCTGGCCGTCGCCGTGCTCGCCGGACAGCGAACCGCCGTACGACACGACCAGGTCGGCCGCGCGCTCGACGAAGCGCCGGTACTTCGCGACACCGTCGGCGTCGACGAGGTCGAAGGGGATGCGCGTGTGCACGCAGCCCTGGCCGAAGTGGCCGTACAGGGCCGGCGCGGTGTCGTCCGCGAAACCGAACTCGCGGTAGAGGGCGTCGAGGTCGCGCAGGTAGTCGCCGAGCCGGTCGGGCGGCACCGCGGAGTCCTCCCAGCCCTCCCACGTATCGCGCTCGCCGGGGACGTGGGCGGTGGCGCCGAGGCCGGCCTCCCGCACCCGCCACAGCTCGTCCTCGCGCTGCGGCTCGTCGAGGAATTCCACGTCGGGCTCGTGCTCGCTCTCGCCGAGCGCGTCGAGCATCCGGTGGGCGGACCGGTCCGCCTCGTCCGTGGTGTCGCCGCCGAACTGGACCATGAGGTACGCGTCGCCCATCGGCAGCTTGCCGATGGCACGCGTGTTGATGTGCTTGATCCGCTCGTCGTGGACGAGCCGGTGGTCCAGGCCCTCCAGCGCGATCGGCTCGTGCGGCAGGATCGCCGGGACCGCGTCGCCCGCGGCGGCGACCGAGCCGAAGCCGAGCACGACGAGCGTGCGCTCCTTGATCACCGGCACCAGTTCCAGCTGCGCGCGCAGCACGGTCACCAGCGTCGACTCGCTGCCGACGAGCAGGCCGGCCACGTCGAAGCGGTGCTCGGGCAGCAGCGAGTCGAGGTTGTAGCCGGACACGCGGCGCGGAATGTCGGGGAAGCGTGCGCGGATCTCGTCAGCGTACTGATCGCGCAGCCGGCGCAGGCCGCGGTACACGGCGGCGCGCGGGTCGCCGCGCCGCTCGATCCGCGCGTACTGCTCGTCGTCGGTCTCGCCGCACCAGAACCGGGTGCCGTCGTACAGCACCACCTCCAGCCGCGCGATGTTGTCGACGACCTTGCCGGTGCGCTGCGCGGTCGCGCCGCAGGAGTTGTTGCCGATCATGCCGCCGATCGTGCAGTTCGGGTGGGTGGCGGGCTCGGGGCCGTAGCGCAGCCCGTAGGGGGCGAGCTTCCCGTTGAGCACGTCGAGCACGATGCCGGGCTCGACGACGCAGGTGCGCGTCTGCGGATCGACCGAGACCAGCCGGTCGCAGTACTTCGCCCAGTCGATCATGACGGCGGTGTTCGTGCACTGACCCGCCAGGCTGGTGCCGCCGCCGCGCGAGAACACCGGGGCCCCGTGATCGCGGCAGACCGCGACCGCCTCGGCCGCCGCGTCGACGTCACGCGGCACCACGACCCCGATCGGCACCTGCCGGAAGTTGGACGAGTCGGTCGAGTAGGCGGCGCGGGTACCTGCGTCGAAGCGCACCTCGCCGTCGACCCGTTCTTCCAACGCGCGACGAAGTGCCGTGACGTCGACGTCCAGTGCGAGCGGGTGCGCGACGACCGGGGCGGGCAGATCGACCGACATCATGCTCCTTCGTCGTTGCCGTTCTCGGAGGCCGTTTGGTCTCGTTCCGGGGGTGAGTCGGCCGGGCGGCGACCCTGGACCGCGTCGCCGGACCGCCCCCGGGCACCCGGCCGGACGGCGCAACCGACGCGGCCGGCCACGTCACTCGCGGCTCAGCGGCACAGCTCAGCGGACCCGGTACAGCGCGACGTCGTCGCGCAGCGTCAG
>JAICKR010000050.1 GCA_025927835.1 Jatrophihabitans sp.
CGGCGATCGCCGGCGCGGCCGCCGGGGCCGCGACCGCGCCGGCGACGCTCACCGGCGCCAACAGCACGCCGATGCCGGCCGAGCCCGCGACGAGGCGGCGCAGTGCGCCGGGAACCACCCGGTCGGCCACAACCTGCGCGGCCTGCCCGACCGCGCCGGGGAGCCGGCCGCGCCCCGACGCGAGCAGGCCGACGGCCAGCCACGCCGCCGCGCACCACATGGCCGCACCCGCCAGGGTGGCGAGCGCGGTGTCGGCGCCGACGCGTGCGATCCAGGCATGCGGATGGGTGAGTTGCCGGCCGAGTGCGTGCACGTGTGGGCGCAGCCAGATCAGCGCTGCGAGGTCGGCCGAGCCGAGTGCGGCGACGCGTGCGCCCTGCTCATCCATTGGGTTCCCTCCGTTTGCTTCTGTTTGCATAGAACTGCATCGTGCAGACACCGGTCAAGTGATCCGGCCGGATGTGGACGAACCATGCGAAACGTCGCCGCGGACGGCAGGATCGACCGATGCGGTGGGATGCGCTGTTCGCCGACCTCGAGGCGCAGGCCGATGCACTCGGGGCTGCCGAGCGCGCCGTCGAGGTCGACGAGCGCACGCGGGGCGAGGTCAACGCGCTGCACGCGATCGACCGGCTGCGCACGGCCGAGGGTGCCTCCGTGTGGCTGTCCCTGACCGGCGGCGTCGCGGTCTCGGGCCGGGTCGACCGGGTCGGGCCCGACTGGCTACTGCTCGACGAAAGCGGCGGGCGCGAGTCGTTGATCGCGCTCGCCCACGTGCTGCGGCTGCGCGGGCTCGGCCGCTACTCCGCCGTCCCCGGCACCGCGGGTGAGGTGTTCGCGCGGCTGGGGCTGCGGCATGCGCTGCGCGGCATCGCGCGCGATCGCGCAGCGGTCCGGCTGCTCCTGCGTGACGGCACCAGTCTGGACGTCACGCTCGACCGGGTCGGCGCCGACTTCGTCGAGGTCGCGACGGTTCCGGCGGGCGAGCCGCGCCGGCGCGCCGCCGTGCACGATGTCGAGCTAGTTCCGCTCGACGCGCTCGTCGCCGTTCGGCGCGTCGGCTGACGCGTCGTCGCCCGGGAACGGATGGCTCGCGATGAACTCGCTCGTCTCGGCGTACATCCGTTGGATGTAGTCCTCGAGCTTGTCCCGCTCGACCCGCCACTGGCCCCGGCCGCCGATCTTGATCGCCGCCAGTTCCTTGTTGCGCACGAGCGCATATGCCTGCGACGTCGAGATGTTCAGGACGTCCGCCACGTCGGTGAGGGTGAGGAACCGCGGCTCGCTGGCCATCGGAATGCAGGCTCCTCCCGGTCGAGTCGGCGCGACGCACGGAGTGTTCCACCGCGGCCGCGGGAGCACCCGGCGATCCACAACGTGACATGTGGCAATTCCCGCTGATGTCAGAGTTGGGCACTATGTCACCTATGCCGGTCCCGCTCGCTCAACCGTCCTCGCCACGCCCCCGCAGAATAGCGACGCCGAGCTGGCTCGATCTGCGCCTGGTGCTCGGCGTGGCGCTCGTCCTGGGCTCCGTCCTGCTCGGCGCGAAGATCGTCTCAGGCGCTCGGCACACCTACCCGCGGGTGGCCGCGCGGCACGATCTCGCGGTCGGCACGATCCTCACCGCGCGCGACCTGCAGGTGAGTCGGGTGCAGTTGCCGGGGCACGGCGCCGGCGTCTATCTCGGCGACGTCAGCAACGCCGTAGGCCGGCAACTGTCCCGGGCGGTGTCGGCGGGCGAGCTGGTGCCGGCCGGCGCCCTCGCCCGTGTCGCGGCACAGACCACGGTCACGGTGCCGCTCGCGACCGGTTCCGCGCCGGACCTCCGCAAGGGGCAGCGGGTCGAACTGTGGGTGTCCGCGAGCTCGTGCCCGTCCCAGGTGCTGTTGTCCGACGTCACCGTGCAGGCCGTGCGCGCCGACACCGGCGGGTCGTTCACCGAGGGAAGCGGCGGGCAGAACGTGGTGATCAGCGTGTCGCCCGCGCTGGCCGATCGGGTGATCAGCGCGCTCGCCTTCGACCAGGTGCAGTTGCGTGCCGGTGTCCTCGTCGGGCCACGGGTGGCGTCCGGGCCGCTGCCCGACCTCGCGTCGTGCGCGACGCCCGCGTCGCGATGAAGCTGCCCGTCCTCTCCGTCGCCGACGGCGCCGCATGGGAGGAGCGGCTGGTCAGCGCGTTCGAACGCGGGCCGCACGCGGTCGAGATCGTGCGCCGGTGCGTGGACGTGATCGACCTGCTCGCCGTCGCCGCGTCCGGTCAGGGGCGCGCCGCACTGGTGTCGGCCGAGCTACGCCGTCTCGATGCCGACGCCGTCGACCGGCTGCGGGCCGCGGGCGTTGTTCCGGTCGGTGTCACGCCGCGCGCGGGACAGGCGGCCGAGGAGCGGCTGCGCTCGGCGGGTGTGCTGCATCTCGTACCCGACGACGCCGAGCCCGCCGTGGTCGCGGCTGTGCTGGGCGAGGCGGTGCGGGCGGCGTCGGACCCGGTCGCCGCAGGCCGGCACGCGGCACGCGGCTTCGCCGACCCCGCGCTGTCGATGCCCATCCCGCCCGGCGCTGCCGCGCCGCTCGCCGCGGACGAACCACCGCGCAGCGGCACGGTCGTCGCCGTGTGGGGCCCGACCGGGGCACCGGGTCGCACGACGCTCGCGGTCACCTTGGCCGACGAGATCGCCGCGCTCGGCAAGTCGGCCATGGTGGTCGACGCAGACGTGTACGGCGGCACGATCGCCGCGGTGCTCGGGTTGTTGGACGAGTCGCCCGGTCTGGCGTCGGCGTGCCGGCAGGCGGGTGGGCAGTTCCTGGCCGCGGCTGACCTCGCGGCGCTGTGCTGGCAGCTCGCGCCACGGCTGCGGGTGCTCACCGGCGTGCCGCTCGCCGCGCGCTGGCCGGAGCTGCGCCCGGCCGCAATACCGGTCGTGCTCGCCGCCGCTCGCGCGCTCGCGGACGTCACGGTCGTCGACTGCGGCTTCTGCCTCGAGACGGACGAAGAACTCTCCTTCGACACGGTTGCGCCGCGCCGCAACGGGGCGACGCTGGCCGTGCTCGACGACGCGGACATGATCGTCGCCGTCGGCGGTGCCGACCCGATCGGCATGCAACGTCTCGTGCGCGGCCTCGGCGAGCTGCGTGACCTCGAGCTGTCCGCACCGGTATGGGTCGTACTCAACCGGGTGCGCAACAGTGCGGTGCCCGGCGACCCGGTGCGTGAGCTGTCCGCCGCGCTCGAGCGGTTCGCCGGCGTCACGCCGACCGCGCTGCTGGCGGCCGACGCGCCGGCCCTCGACGAGGCGATCGCGAACGGGCGGTTGCTCAGCGAGTCGAGCCCGGGCAGCGCGCTGCGGCAGGGCATCGTCCAGCTCGCGGGTGCGCTTGCCGGCGTCGAGGTCGCCGCACCGAAGCGGCGCCGCAGGGGCTGACCGGCAACGACCCGGCTCGCGGTCGCCGCGCCGCGGCGCGGCGGCGCAGCGGGTCTGTGAGAATGGCTGCTCAGCCGCAGGGCGGAGGACTGGCGCGATGACCGAACGGATGACCTCCGCCGACGTCGCGTTCCTGCACCGCGAAACCCGCAACGCGCCGCAGCACGTCGGCGGCCTCGCGTTGTTCGAGCCGCGAGTCGGCGGGTTCGACTACGACCGGCTGGTGCGGCTGCTCGAAGAGCGCATCTCGCTGGCGCCGCGCTACCGGCAGAAGGTGCGCATGGTGCCGGGGCACCTGGCCCATCCGCTGTGGGTGGACGACCCGAAGTTCGACATCACCTATCACGTGCGCCGCTCGGCGCTGCCCCGGCCGGGCACCGACGCGCAGCTGCTCGAGTTCTGCGCGCGCATCCAGTCCCGGCTGCTCGACCGGTCTCGGCCGCTGTGGGAGATGTACCTCGTCGAGGGGCTCTCCGACGGCCGGGTCGCGATCGTCACCAAGACGCACGAGGCGATGGTCGACGAGCGGTCCGGGATCGATCTCGCGCAGGTGATCCTCGATGCCGCGCCGGAACCGCGGCGCACCGTCGAGGCGATCTGGGTGCCGCAGCCCGAGCCGAACGCGCTGGAACTCGTGCGCGACGCCGTGGTCGACCTGGTGCGCCGTCCGGCCGCGCTCGGCGACACGGTGCGCGAGGCGGGCCATGACCTGCGCACGACGGCCGGCAAGCTCGGCGCGCTGACCGGTGGGCTGGCCTCGGCCGCGGGCGCACTGGCGCGCCGGCAGCCGCGCTCGCCGCTGTCGGCGCGGTTGAGCGAGCAACGCCGCATCGCTATCGCACGCACCCGGCTGGCCGACTACCGGACGGTGCGTGACGCGTTCGGCGGCACCGTGAACGACGTCGTGCTCGCGGTGATCGCCGGCGCGTTGCGCGGCTGGCTGCTGGCCCGCGCGGAACCGCTGCGCCCGGCGTCGACCGTCCGGGTGCTCTTCCCGATGAGCGTGCTCGACCCCGCCGAGCCGCGTACAGCCGGGCGCAGCCGGCATCCCTCGGCGCAGGGCCGACCGGGCCCGCTCGCCGCGCACGTGCGCCCGATGCTGCTCGACCTGCCGGTCGGGGAGGCCGACCCGGCGCTGCGGCTCGCGCAGCTGCGCTACGCGATGGCCTCGCACGGCGCGTCCGAGCGGGCGGTGCGGGCCGACCGGCTCGCCGGGCTGAGCGGCTTCGCGCCGCCCACCATGCATGCCATCAGCGCGCGGGCGGCCGCCGGGCTGACCCGGCGCATGTTCAGCCTCGTGGTCACGAACGTGCCCGGACCGCAGCTGCCGCTCTACGCCGCGGGGTCACGCATGACCGAGATGTTCCCGATCCTGCCGCTCGGCGAGGGACATGCGCTCTCGATCGCGCTCACCTCCTACGACGGCGGGCTCTACTACGGCGTGACCGCCGACCGGGACGCCGTCGCGGACGTCGCCTCGATCGGCGAACTCGTCGAGGAGTCGCTCGCCGAGCTCGTCGCGGCCGCCGAGACCGACGCGGCGACCGCGGCCGGTGACCAGACCCGTGCGGTCGGCAAGCGCACCCGGGCTGCGTCCGACCGCGCCACCCCACGTCGCGGCCCGAGCCGGCGGCCGCCCACCCGACGGACGGACAACCGGTGAGGGTGTATCTGCCCGCGACCACGTCCACGCTGCGCGCGCTGCTCGAGTCCGGTGAGGTCGGCCCCGCCCCGCTGACCGCGTTCACCGTCACCCCGGGTCTGCGCGAGTGGTACGTCGACGACGACCTCGAGGCGCTCGAGTACGCAGCGATGGTCGAAGCGGCGCGCGGCTCGCTACGCCTGATCGATGCCGACGACACCGCGGCACGGCGGCGGGTCGTGATCGCCGTCGATGCGCCGGACAGCGCAATCGACGTGCGCGACGACCTGGACCGCGGCGTGGTGCAGGTGGGCGAACCGGTGCGGCTCGGCGCGGTTGCATCCGTGCACGTCGACGATGCCGACGCCCAGGACACGGTGGCTGCCGCGGCCGATGCGATCATCGCCGCAGACCTCGGCGACCCGGAGTCACAGGAGCGGGTCGACGACGCCGAGGGCTATGAGCTGTCGTGGTACGCCAGCCAGGAGATCGCGGCGGTGCTCGAGCAACTCTGACCGTGGCACGATCGAAGGATGGATGCCATCACCCATCCGCCGCTGCCCGCCAACGAGCCGGTGCGCACCTACGCACCGGGAAGCGCCGACGCGCGCCGCCTCACGGCAGCGCTCGAGGACATGGCGGCCGGGCCCGTCGAGCTGACGATGACCATCGGCGGCTCGGCCCGGATGGGCGGTGGTGAGCGGATCGCCGTGGTCGCCCCGCACCGGCACCAGCAGGTGCTCGGCGAGACCGCTCAGGCCACGGACGCCGACGTCGAGGCCGCCGTCGCCGCCGCGCTGGCAGCCGCGCCGGCCTGGCGCGACCTGACGTTCGACGACCGTGCCGCGGTCTTCCTGCGCGCCGCCGATCTGCTCGCCGGCCCGTGGCGTGACCGGCTCAACGCCGCGACGATGCTCGGCCAGTCGAAGACGGTGCAGCAGGCCGAGATCGACGCAGCGTGCGAGCTCGCCGACTTCCTGCGGTACAACGTGCACTTCGCGCGCCAGATCCTGCAAGAGCAGCCGGGCAACGCACCGCAGACCTGGAACCGGATGGACTACCGCCCGCTCGAGGGCTTCGTCCTCGCCATCACGCCGTTCAACTTCACCGCGATCGCGGGCAACCTGCCCTCGGCGCCGGCGCTGCTCGGCAACGTCGTCGTCTGGAAGCCCTCGCCCACCCAGCAGCTCGCCGCGCACCACACGATGGCGTTGTTCGAGGCCGCAGGTCTGCCGCCCGGGGTGATCAACATGATCACCGGCGACGGCGCCGCGGTGAGCCGGGTTGCGGTGCCGCACCCGCGTCTCGCGGGTATCCACTTCACCGGCTCGACCGGTACCTTCCAGCACCTGTGGCGCGAGGTCGCGAAGGGGGTCGGCAGCTACGCCGGCTACCCGCGGCTGGTGGGTGAGACGGGCGGCAAGGACTTCCTGCTCGCCCATCCGAGCGCCGACCCGGCTGCGCTGGTCACGGGGCTCGTCCGCGGCGCGTTCGAGTACCAGGGCCAGAAGTGCTCGGCGGCCTCGCGCGCCTTCCTGCCGCGCTCGCTGTGGCAGGCCGGGGTAAAGGACGAGCTCATCGCGGTCACCGAGTCGCTGACCTACGGCGACGTCACCGACTTCGACAACTTCGGCGGCGCGGTGATCGACCGGCGCGCGTTCGACCGGCTCAGCGGCGTGCTCGACCGGCTGCACGCCGAGCCGAGTGCGACCGTGCTCGCCGGCGGCAAGGCCGACGACTCGGTGGGGTTCTTCGTGCAGCCGTCGGTGGTCGAGGGCAGCGACCCGTCGCTGTCGATGTTCCGCGACGAGTACTTCGGGCCCATCCTGGCCGTGCGCGTCTACGACGACGCGGCCTGGCCGGACGTGCTCGCCGAGATCGACTCCGCGACGCCGTACGCGCTCACCGGCGCGGTGTTCGCCCGCGACCGTGGTGCGATCGCGCAGGCCCAGGCAGCGCTGCGGTTCGCGGCCGGCAACTTCTACGTCAACGACAAGCCGACCGGCGCGGTGGTGGGCCAGCAGCCCTTCGGTGGCGCCCGGGCCTCGGGAACGAACGACAAGGCGGGTTCGATCTGGAACCTGCTGCGCTGGGTGTCGCCACGCGCGCTGAAGGAAACCTTCGTGTCGGCGACCGACCACCGGTACCCGCACATGGGCCTACCCACGGACTGACCGCCTCACGGTGTCGCCACCTGCACCGGCACCGGCTCGCCGGCGGCGAACTGTGCGCCCCAGCTCGCGTCGCCCACCGCGACACCGCGCCCTGGCGGCCCGCCCGCATCGCCTCGCGGTAGCCGCAGGCCGAGCAGCTCGCCGTCGATGGGGCCGGGACGCAGCAGGATCCCGCATCGGCTGCGCCGCACCTCGGCGCCGAGACCGCGGTAGGCGGTGGCAAGTTCGTCGGACCGGCCCGCTACCACCGCGGCGACCGGGCGGTCACCGGCGTGCACGAGTTCCGCGAGCCGCTCGCCGGCCGGCGAGTCGGTGAAGGCTTCGCTGTCGTCGACGAGCAGCAGCGTCGGGCCGCCGGGCAGCGCGGCGCGCTCGCAGCCATCGCGCGGCCCGATCACCGGCAGCCCGCGCTCGTCGGCCTCCGCAGCGAGCAGTGATCGCGCCGGCGCGGCGATCAGCGTCGCGATGCCCGCCGCGTGCGCCTGCCGCAGCAGCACGCGCAGGAGCGTCGAGCGCCCCGAGCGTGGCGGCCCGGCGACCAGGACGCGCCCGGGGCCGGCGAAGGGGTCGAGGGCGAGCGGCTCGGCGCGGTCACCGGCCACGCCGAGGCAGAGCAGCCCGGGCGGCGGTGTGAGCTCGGTCAGTCTCACCACGCGTGGCAGCGGTCGGACCACGATCGCGTCGCCGCCCGGATCAGCGTCGGCCCAGCCGGCCGCGACGGCGTCTGCGGCGGCCGTGTCGCCCGCCGCGCCGGGCTGCGCCCCGGCGTGGGCGAAGTGCACGAGGGCTCCGTCGCCGGCGCGCACCCCGCGGCCCGGCGGCAATGTCGCGGGCACGTCGCGCGGCGCGATACCGGCCAGCGCGAAGTCGCCGCGATCGGCGAGTCGCAGCACGACCCGTTCGCCGAACGCGCCGGCGAACCGCGGGGCCAAGGTGCCGCGGTCGCCGGTGACCACGATCGAGAGGCCCGCAGCCGCGCCGAGCCGGAGCAGCCCGGCCATGGCGTCGGCGCAGCGTGCGGCGTCGAGGTCGGCGAGCGCGCCGCATACCGTCTCCCAGCCGTCGACGAGCAGGAGCCGGATCGTTGTCGACGGTCGCGCCGTCGACGGCGCGGCGAGTTCGGTGAGGCGGTGCAACAACCTGGGCACAAGATGCGCGTCGTGCGGGCCGAGCGCAGTCACGCAGTGCGGCAGCCGGCGCAGCGCGGCGCACAGCGCGCCCGAGGCATCGGCCACGTGCAGGTGCAGCCGCTCCGGCGGGAGCCGTGACGCGGCGCCGAGCGCCACCGTGACCAGCGCGCTGGTGCGCCCGGAACGCGGCGCACCCGACACGAGCAACGACGGTGCGGCGTCGAGGTCGATCGACCAGGTCGGGCTGCGCTGCTCGTCCGGCAGGTCGACCCGGCCGACGGTCACCGCCGTCGGGACGGGTGATGATTCGAGCTCGGCGTGCGGCAGCGCCTCGGGCAGCGGCGACAGCCACAGCCGCTGCGCGGCGGCGCGGCCGGACCGCGCGGCCGCCTCGCGTACCGCGGCTACCTGACGGCGCAGTTGTGTGTCGCCGTCCGGCGCTGCCTCGGCCGCGGTACGCCGCCACGGCCCGAGCGGCGTGACGCAGACCTGGGTCGCTGCTGCGCGCGCGGCGGAGGAGGCGTGCGCGGTTTGGAAGCAGCTCAGCTCGGTATTCGTGCGCAGATAGGCGCGCCCCGGCCGGGCCGCCGGCAGTGCTGCCGCCGCAGGGTCGTCGATGACGTCGCTCGACTCGGCGGGGTCGGTGACGCGCAGCGCGATGCGCAGCGCGGTATTGGCCCGGATCTCGGCCGAGACCGCAGCCCCCGGCCGCTGCGTGGCGAGCACGAGATGCACACCGAGCGAACGCCCGCGCTGCGCGACGGCAATCAGCCCGCGCAGGAAACCGGGCAGCTCGTCGGCGAGGGCGGCGAACTCGTCCACCACGATGACGAGCCGGGCGATCGGCGGCCCGCCCGAACTGCGGTATGCAGCCAGGTCGCTCGCGCCCACGTCGGCGAACAGTTGCTCGCGGCGGCGCAGCTCACTTGCCAGTGCGCGCAGTGCGCGCTCGGTGAGATAGGGATCGAGGTCGGTGACCACGCCTGCGACGTGCGGCAGCGCCGCGCACTCCGCGAACGCGGCGCCGCCCTTGTAGTCGACGAGCAGCATGGTGAGCTCGTCGGGCGGTTGGTGTGTCGCGAGCCCGGCGACCAGGCTGCGCAACAACTCGGACTTGCCCGACCCGGTGGTGCCGGCGATGAGCGCATGCGGTCCGTCGCGGGCCAGGTCGACCTCGAGCGGGCCGTCCGCAGCCAGGCCGAGGACCGCTCGCGCGCTGCCGTCCGAGGTCGACCACCTGCGCTGTGTCGTCTCCGGGTCGGGCTCGCCGCAGACGGCTGCCAGCGTGCAGGCGTCAGGCACGTCCGAGCCGAGGGAGCCGGCGTCGACGAGCGGCGCGAGGTCACGGGCGAGGTCGGCAGCCCATTCGGCACTCACCTGATCGAGCAGCGCGCTCCGCTCGCCTGGCTCATCCGGTGAGCGCAGCCGGAGGCGGGTGCCCGCCGGCCCCGCTGCCACACCCACCGTGGCGCAGCGGGCCGGCAAGGCCGCGACGTCGGTGTCGAGGCACACCGCGGCAACGCCGGCTTGCGCGCCGCGGTCGAGAATCGCGGCCAGGCCGGGAAGCTCCTGCAGCTCTGCGGCGCCGTCGACGACGAGCACCAGCCAGGGACCCGGCCAACGGGCGTCGCTGCGGCGTGCCGTCGTGCGCCGCTCGACGAGCCCGGCCAGCTCGCCCACCAATTCCGCCGCCTCGTCGTCGTCGGCCGCGACGCGGCCGCGGACGTGCGGCAGCCAGCGAGCCCACACCCATCCGGCTGCGCGGGCCGGCTCGAGAACGAACGCAAGCTCGAGATCGGCCGGCGAGTGCAGGACCGCGAGCTGTCCGACCAGCCATCGTCCGATCGCCGCGACGACCGGCGGCGGTGCCGCGATGCCGAGCGGGCCGGTCCGGAGGTCGACGCACATCGGCACGGCGACGAGGGTGCCCGCGGGCGCGCATTCCGTCCCGTCGCGCAGCACCAGTGCGGACGGTTGGTCGGCCAGCCCGACACGCGTGCGCAACACGTCGGCGTCGCCGCGGCGCCGCTCCCACAGTCGCCCGCCCGGCAGCGCGGCCTGCCGGGCGATCGCGACCGGGTCCGGCGCCGCGGCGCGTCGCGTCTCGGTCTCGGTGACCAGCCGCGCGGCGACCTCGCGATCTACGGCTGCGCGGCGGCGCCGGTACGACGTCGCCTCGCGGCGCCGCGAACGGCGCCAGTGCAGCCGGTCGGCCACGGTCGAGGACACGATCATGATCGGGGACAGCAGCGCGAACAGCAGGAACTGTGGCGCGCGCGCGTACCAGGCGATCGCGGCGCCGCCCGCCGCCGGGACCAGCGCCGCGACCCATTGGATGCCGCGCGGGCGGGTGAGTGCGGCGCGGGTCGGCAGCGCGAGTTCGTCGGCCGTGACCGCATGCGGGCGGCGCGGCGGGCGGAGTACCCGTACGGTGCCGCCGCCGCCCGGGCGGGTGGTCGCCGGTGGGTCGCCCGGACCGGCGACGGTGAGCACCGACTCGCCGAGCGTGCACAGCGCGCCGATCGCGAACGCGACGCTGCCGCCGGGTGGCACCGGCGCACCCTCGACGCGCACGCCGTTGGTCGAGCCGACGTCGTGCAGCGTGATCGCCGCGTCGGACACGGCGAACGCGGCGTGCCTGCGCGAGACCTCGGCGTCGGGCAGCACCAGATCGCAGTCGGCACCTCGGCCGACGGTGATGCGGTCGCGTCCGACGGGCCGGTGCAGCCCGGCCGCCGGGCCACCCACGACGTGCACCGACAGCACGCCCGGGCTCGTCACGGGTGCGGGGCGAGCGCCGAAATGGACGACGCTGCCGGCACGCAGCCCGCAGTCGGCGAACCGTGCGGAGCAATCCAGCAGGCCGCCGCGGTGCCATGCGGGCGTGTCGGGCTCCGCGCGAACGAGCCGGGCGAGGTGTGGCAAGACCTCGGCGAGCGCAGCGCCGTCGGGCGCCTCGACCCCGACGTCACGCTCGCAGCCCCGGTACGCGGCACTCATCTCGACTCGCACGCCGGGCAGTCTGCGCCGCTGTGCCGACCGGACGCGCCGATGCCGGACCGGCCTGTGGAAAACCCGGACCGCCGCGGCACCTTGTCCACAGCCCGGTCGATCTCCGCCCGGTGAGTGCGCCCGCCGCCGTACGGTTGCCGCCCGTTCCCGATGCATCGCGGCCCGACCGCGGAGAGGAGTCCGATGTCCAGCCTGAAGGTCACCCCGGCGCAGCTCGAGTCACTGGGCGGCGCCACCCATCGCGTGTGCACCGACGTCCGCGGCGCGCACCAGTCGTTGAAGGCCCAGCTCGCCCCGCTGTTCGGCGCGGACTGGTCCGGTGCGGCCGCCGCGCAGTTCGCGCATCTCTACGAGGACTTCGACCAGCACGCCCGTGGGCTGTGCGATGCGCTCGACGGCATCGGCGCGCTGCTCGTGCGGGCCGGCGTGAGCTATGCGGAGGTGGAGCAGCAGATCGCAGCCTCGTTCCGGTGACCGGCTAACGTCGCTCCGGTGACCGGGCCGGGTGTGCTTGCCGACGTCGAACGCGCGCTGGTCGGCCACTTCGCGCACGAGCCGCAGCGGGCCTCAGTGTCGTTCGTGGGGGTCGACCCGATCGAGGTGCTGCGCTTCGAGCCGATCCCGGGCGAGCGGGCGTACGTCACGCTCGGCATGTCCCGGCAGCCGATGACCGGCGCGGCGGAGTCGGTGCTCGCCGCGGACGGTCCGCGGGCCGAGCTGGTCCTGCATCTGCGCGACCCGACCGACGCGTACGCCGACGTATGGCGCCGGCTCGCGGTGCTGGCCGCCGCGCCCGTGGTCGAGGGTGTCGTGTACGCGCCGGACATGAGCGTCGACCTCGGTGAGCCGCTCGCGCCCGACCTGTCGGGCACCGGGGTGCTCGTCGAGCCGTGGGTCGAGCCGGCCGTCCAGACCGGCGCCGGCCCGGTGGCGATGCTTCAAGTGACTCCCGCGACGCAGACCGAACTCGCCTGGTGCCGGGTGCGCGGCGCCGCTGCGCTGCGCGAGCAGTGGACGAGGCATGCCGTCGACCTGCTCGACCCGACCCGGCGCAGCGTGCCGTTCGACGACTGAGCGGGCCGCGACGCCCCGATGTGGGCTTGCGCACCGCGCGGCCACGGGCCGGACGAGGGCACACCCGTGCCTGCGAGACTGAGCCCCGAAGCCACGCGGTTCCCGAGGAGACGCATCGTGCAGTTCGGACGCTATTACGAGGAGTTCGAGGTCGGCGCCGTCTACAAGCACTGGCCCGGCAAGACGGTCACCGAGTACGACGACCACCTGTTCTGCCTGCTCACCATGAACCACCACCCGCTGCACCTCGACGTCAACTACGCCGAGAAGACGACCGACTTCGGCAAGAACGTCGTCGTGGGCAACTACATCTACTCGCTGCTGCTCGGCATGTCGGTGCCCGACGTCAGCGGCAAGGCCATCGCGAACCTCGAGATCGAGTCGCTGCGCCACGTCGCGCCGACCTTCCACGGCGACACGATCTACGGCGAGACCACGGTGCTCGACAAGACCCCGTCCAGGTCGAAGTCCGACCGCGGCGTCGTCCACGTCGAGACGATCGGCTACAAGCAGGACGGCACCGTCGTCTGCGTCTTCCGGCGCAAGGTGATGGTGCCGACCAAGGAGTACATCGACGCGCGCGGCGGCGAGCAGCCCGGCCGTCCGGAACCGACCGACCGCGACAAGTACGCCTGAGCGAGTGATCAGCGGGGCAGGCAGCCCCACCGGGTGAAGCAGTCGAGCACTCCGGTGGCGAGGGGGAGCGCAGCGAACTCGGCCGCGTCCACCCAGCGCACCTCGGCCGCGTCGTCGCCTGCCTGCAACGTGCCGCCGACGATCTCGCAGACGAAGTCCTCGATGTCGTAGCGGGTGCCGTCGTCGACGATCGACGCGGCCCCGGCGCGCCGCACGATCCGTACCTGCAACCCCGTCTCCTCCAGGCACTCGCGCACACACGCGTCCGCAGCCGACTCACCCGGCCGGCACCGGCCGCTCGGCTCGCACCATCGATCCGGCGACGGCGGGTTGCCGCGCCGCACGAGCAGCACCCGGCCCGCCTCGTCGAAGACGACCGCCCCGGCGCACCGTTCGGACCCGGCCACCAGAACCTCCCTCGCGTCCGGACGGCGTGGCGTCCCGGAAACCCACCCAAATGTGCGCTATCAACGACAACGAGGTGCGCCGATCGGGCGTGCCACGATGCCGGACGTCAGCCCAGGAGGCACGAGCAGATGGTCAAGATCACCATCGTCGGACTCGTCGGCGCGTTCCTCATCTTCTACATCATGACCTCGCCCGACCAGGCCGCATCGATCGCCAAAGGCGCAGGTCATCTGACCAGCCACGTGGCGCACGGCGTGGGCAGCTTCATCGACAACCTCGCGAAGTAGGTTGCCCGCCCTCCTGCCTTCCGAGCTGCCGGTGCGGGCCCGCACCCGGCATCACTGGATCGTCATGTTCCGGCTGCCCCACAAGCTGCTGCTGGCCGCGCTGCTGATCATGCTGATCGCGGCTGTCGTCGAGCCCAACCCGATGGCCTGGCTGTTCGGCCTGGTCGTCGGGTTGTTCGCGTTCTTGCGCTGGCAGACCTGGAACGCCGAATGGGTGATCCTCACCGGCAAGCGCATCATCCGGGTGCAGGGCGTCGCGGAGACGACCTCGACCGAGGCGTCGCTGCGGCTCGACCGGGTGTCGGGCGCGCGGCTCATCCAGACCGTGCCGGGCAAGCTGCTCGACTACGGCACGATCGAGCTCGAGGCGCCCGGCGATCACCCCGACGTGCGCCGGCTGCGCCGCATCGCCGAACCGCACCACTTCTACCTCGAGCTGCGCCGCGTCGTGTTCGGCGACGGCGTGCCGCTCGACCCCGACGACGACCCGTACGGCTACGTCACCGAACCGCTGCCGCCGATGCCCGGCCCGCACCGCTTCGGCCGGCGCCGCCACGGGTGATGCGCATCGACCTGCACGCGCACAGCACCGCCTCCGACGGCACCGACACCCCGGCCGAGCTGATGGCCCACGCGGCGGCGGCCGGGCTGGACGTCGTCGCGCTCACCGACCACGACACGACCGCGGGCTGGGACGAGGCGCTCGCGGCACGCCCGGCCGGACTGACGCTCGTGCCCGGCGTCGAGTTCTCCTGCCTGCGCGTCGAACCGGACGGGCGGCGGATCAGTCTGCACCTGCTCGCCTACCTGCTCGACCGCAACGACACCCAACTGCAGGCGGAGTGGCAGCGGCTGCGTGAGACCCGCCGCACCCGAGGTCGGGAGATGGTCGAGCGCCTCGTCGCCGACGGCTACCCGATCAGCTGGGCGCAGGTCAGCACGCTGGCCGGCGCCGGGTCGGTGGGCCGCCCGCATCTGGCCCGCGCGCTCGTCGAGTCCGGTGTCGTCCCCGACGTCGACACCGCCTTTCGCGACCTGCTCTCGTCCCGGCAGCGCTACTACGTGCGCAAGGCCGACACCGACGTGTTCGCCGCGCTCGCGCTGATCCGTGCCGCGGGCGGCCTGCCGGTCTTCGCGCACCCGCTCGCGCACCGACGCGGCCCGGTGGTCTCGGACGAGACGATCGCCGCGATGGCCGCCGCCGGGCTGGTCGGGCTCGAGGTCGAGCATCCGGACCACGAACCCGATGACCGCGCACACGCGGCGCGGCTCGCCCGCGGCCTCGGGCTGATCGGTACCGGCTCGTCGGACTACCACGGGACGAACAAGACGACCCCGCTCGGCGCACGGCAGACCGACCCGGACGCGTACGAGCGGCTCCTCGCGCTGCCGAGCGCGATCCGGCCCACCGGGCCGTAGCGAAGCTCAGCGCGACCAGAACGCGAGCAGCGCGGCGAGCGTGCCGGCCGGGTTCTCCACGGCAGGAGAGTGCGCCGCGTCGGGGATCACGACGTAGTCGGCGCCCAGGCGCTGCGCCATCGAACGCTGCACCTCCGGGGGCCACGCGTCGTCGGTGACGCCGTGTGCGACCAGGATCGGCAGGCCCACGTCGCGCAGCTCGGCCACGCGGTCCGGCTCGGTGCGCAGCGCGTCGGCCATGCCCTGCAGCATCGCCGGCGAGCTGTCGAAGAAGCGGCGCCGGAAGAAGTCCTGCACCTCGGGCGGCGGCGCGACGTAGCGCGGGTCAGCCAGCGCGGCCGCCTCCATCGCGGCCCATACCGCGGGCAGCCCGGCCTCCGCGAGCACCCGCTCGAGCGCGTCGATGCTGACCCGTCGCGCCCCGCCGAGCTGGGCCGGCCCGGACGAGAGCAGCACCAGCGAGCCGAACAGCTTCGGCTCGGCGAGCACCGCGGCGCGCGCGACCAGCCCGCCGAAGGAGTGCCCGAGCAGCAGGCAGCCACCGCCCAGGCCGCGGGCCAGTTCGCGGACGACGGCGCCGAGACGGTCGGCGCGGTAGCCGGCCGGGTCCGCCGGTCCGGGGGAGTCGAGCTGGCCGGGCAGGTCGATCGCGACGGCGCGCAGCCCCGCGGCCGCGAGCGGGTCGAGGATCGGCCCGAAGTCCTCCTTGCTGCCCGTGTAGCCGGGCACGAGCAGGACGGGCGGCGCGTCGTCGGCGCCGGACTGCAGGGCGGCGATGCGTTGCCCGGCGGCGTCGAGGTCGACCCGGCGCGCCGCACCGACGTGCAACTGCGAGGACGGGCTCATCAGCGGTGCGGCCTACTTGTAGGCCACGATGCCGCTCGGCCCCGTGACGAGGAAGCCGGTGCCGGCCGAGAACACGAGGCTGTCGACAGGCGGCGGCGAGGTCAGTTGCACGTCGCTGCGGAACGTGCCGGACGTGCCGTCGATGAGGCCGACACCCCCCGGCGTCGGCACCGTGATGCGCGCCGTTGCCAGGCTGACCGTGTCCCCGGTCGTCACCGACGTCACGACAGGCGGCGAGATCGTGGGCAGCTCCCACTGCGGGAGCCGCCTGTCGCCCTGGATCGCGTACGCGACGCCGGAGAGCCACACGATCTCGGCGCTGTCGGTGGCCGCGGCCCGGATGAGCCCGGGTGCCGGGGTGAGCGGGTGCAGCGGCACGCGATGGATGTGGTTGCCGTCGCCGGCGGCGTTGATGAACAGCGCCGACCCGCGCGGTCCGGTCGAGCTGATCACCGTGTCGGCCGAGACCGGGGTGGTCGGGTCGCCGATGCGGTTCCACTTGATCTGGTCCGGATTCGTCTTGGACTTGTCGTCGCGCCCGGCCGACCCGTCACGCAGGAGGATCTGTGGTCCGCGGCCGCAGTACCTCATGCCGTTGCAGCGCAGCCGGTCGGAGCAGTTCTGGCTGATCAGCGCGCCGCCGGTGCCGAGCACGACGTGTTCGATCGCGCAGCCGTAGCGGTCGTAGGTCCACCGGTTGTAGCCGGTGACCGGGTCGACGGCGTAGATGACCGCGGGGGTCGCGACGAGGAACGTGAACGGGGTGACCTGGTACTGGGGCGAGCCGTCGACGAACATGCCGTCCTGGTCGAGGGTGCGGGTCCAGCGCCGCTGCCCGGTGCCGGAGTCGAACGCACTGAGCTCGTCGCAATTGCCGTCGTGGCGATAGGCGGCGATCGTGACGCCGTTGAGCTGCGCCGCGGTGCAGACGGTCCGGTCGGTGCGCGTGTAGGTCCAGGTCGGCATGCCGGTACGGATGTCGCGGCCGCCGACCGTGTGCTGCGAGAACGCGATCACCGTGCCGCCGAACTGCGGGACGCCGAGCGCGACCTGGTCGCCGGCGCGCCAGGCGAGCTGCGGGGCCGGTGACGGGGTGCCGATGGGCAGGGTCGGTGGCGCGGTGTGCACCGTGCGCAGCGAGGCATGCGAGATCTCGCCCTGCGACCACTCGACGGCGACCCAGGTGCCGAGCGCAGCGACGATCACCGCGATGATCGCGTAGTAGATGGTGCGGCTTCGCCGCATCGACACGCGATAGCGCGTCAGCGCGTCGTCCGACCGCACCTGGGTGCTCACTCGGTACCGGACCCGCCGTCGGTCGCCGTGCCGGCGCTCTCACCCGCGGCCCGGCCGCGGCCACGCGAACCGCGCCGTCGGCGCCGGTTGCGGTTGGCGCCCCCGCCTGCGGCTTCGTCCGCGGCCGCCGGCTGTGCTGCGTCTGCGGACTTGCCGCTGCCGTCGCCGGCCTCGTCGACCCGCTGACCGCCGCGAGTGCGCACCCGCGCGCGGTCGCGGGCGGGCCGCTCGGTGCGCTCGCCGCGCTCGCGCGGCGGCCCCGACCTGGCCGGTCCCGACCGCTCCCGGCCGCGGCCGCTGCGCTGCCGGGCTTCGCGGCCGCCGAGATCCTCGATCTCCTCGGCGTCCAGCCCGGCACGGGTCCGCTCGGCGCGCGGCAGCGTGCCCTTCGTGCCTTGCGGGATGTCGAGCTCGAGGTACACGTGCGACGACGTCGAGTACGTCTCGACCGGCTCGTGGAAGGGCAGCTGCAGCTCGTCGCAGATCATCTTCCAGCGCGGCACGTCGTCCCAGTCGACGAACGTGACCGCGGTGCCGCGCGCCCCGGCTCGCGCGGTGCGGCCGATGCGATGCACGTAAGTCATCCCGTCCTCGGGGGCCTGGTAGTTGATCACGTGCGAGATGCCCTCGACGTCCAGCCCGCGCGCGGCCACGTCGGTCGCGACGAGCACGTCCACCTTGCCCGAGCGGAAGGCACGCAGCGCCTGTTCGCGGGCGCCCTGCCCGAGGTCGCCGTGGATCGCGGCGGCCGCGAACCCGCGGTCCTCGAGATCCTCGGCCACCTTGGCCGCGGTGCGCTTCGTCTTGGTGAAGATGAGTGCGAGCGAGCGCCCGCGCGCCTGCAGCACGCGTGCGACCAACTCCGCCTTGTCCATCGCATGCGCGCGGTAGACGAACTGGTCGACGTGCGAGGTGCTCGGCGTCTCGCTGCCCTGCTCGGCCCGGATCTGGATCGGTTGGATGAGGAACTGCCGAGCCAGCGCCACGATCGGTCCGGGCATCGTCGCGGAGAACAGCATCGTCTGACGGGCCGCGGGCACCATCGCGAGCAGCTTCTCGATGTCGGGGAGGAAGCCGAGGTCGAGCATCTCGTCGGCCTCGTCGAGCACGAGGATGCGTGCCTCGGCGAGCTTGAGGTGGCCCTGCTGGGCGAGGTCGAGCAATCGCCCCGGCGTGCCCACGACGACGTCGACGCCTCGGCGCAGCGCCTCGATCTGCGGTTCGTACGCGCGTCCGCCGTAGATCGTGAGCACCCGTGCGCCGAGGTGTTTCCCGGCACCGGACAGGTCGGCGCTGACCTGCACCGCGAGCTCGCGCGTCGGGGCGACGACGAGCGCCTGCGGCAGCGCACCCTTGCCGCCGGGCAGCTCGAGCCGGTTGAGCAGCGGCACACCGAAACCGAGTGTCTTGCCGGTGCCGGTGCGAGCCTGCCCGATCAGGTCGTTGCCGGCCAACGCGATCGGCAGGGTCATCTCCTGGATCGCGAAGGTGCGCAGGATGCCGACGTCGGCCAGCGCCTGCACGATCTCCGGCTTGATGTCGAACTCGCTGAACGCCGGACTGTCCTCGCGAACCGGTGCCCGTGCGGCGAGCTCGGTCGGCTCCGGTGCCACGGCGTCGACGAGGTCGGTGCGATGGTCGGCCTCGGCGGGCGAGAGCATGCTTTCTTCGGTCACGGCGCTTCCTTCGATGCGATGCGCCGACCGGAATACGAACCTTGCGCCTGCAACCCGGAGGAGGGAGGCGCGTCGCGGTCAACGCGCAGATACGGGTACTACGTGGACCAGTCTATCGGTGCCGGCCCGCTAGCCTCGCATTCGTGGCTTCGAGCGAGGCGGTCGTCGATCTACTCGGCGCGCTCGCCTATGGCGAGCTGAGCGCGTTCGACCATCTCGCCGACGACGCCGGGCTCGCGCCGACGCTCGCCGGTCGGGCGCAGATGTCGGCGATGGCCGCCGTCGAGTACGGGCACTACGCGCGGCTCGCCGAGCGACTCGTCGCCCTGGGCGCGGCGCCGGACGACGCGATGGCGCCGTTCGTGGCCGCGCTGGAGACCTACCACTCGCTCACCAAGCCCTCGACCTGGCTGGAGAGCGTGGTCAAGGCGTATGTCGGCGACGGCATGGCTGCCGACTTCTACCGGGAGGTCGCCGCGTTCGCCGATCCGGACACCGCCACGCTCATCCGTGAGGTGCTCACCGACGCCGGCCGCGCCGAGTTCGCCGTCCGCGAGGTCGAGGCCGCCGTCGCTGCGCAACCGGCGCGC
>JAICKR010000002.1 GCA_025927835.1 Jatrophihabitans sp.
GACGGGCGTGCGGGCGATGCCGGTGAAGTTCGGCGAGCTGGCCGAGACATAGGCGTTGCGGATGTCGCGCTCGCGCCGCGGGGGATAGGGCGGGGAATCGAGGGTGACGCACACTGCCGTGTAGCCGGCCGCCTCGGCCCGCGCGGCCAGCTCCGCCGTCAACGCCCGGTCGGCATAGAGCGACTGCTGGAACCACTTGACCCCGTCGGCTGCGCCGGCGACGTCCTCGAGCGTGAGTGCCGAGTTGACGCTGGCGATCATGACGAGCCCGGCCTCGGCCGCGGCGCGGGCGGGCGCGGCCCCGGCGTCGGGGTGCGCGCGGTCGTGGAACCCCGTGGGTGCGAGCACGATCGGGGCCGCCATCGGGTTGCCGAGCACCGTCGTCGTAGTGTCGAGCGTGCTGACGTCCGTCAGGATCCGGCCGCGTACCTGGATCGCATCGAAGATCTCCCGCGCGCGCCGGATCGAGATCTCGTCGCCGGCGCCGCCCGCGATGAAATCGAACTGCTCGGCCGGCAGCAACCGTGCGGCAGCCGATTCGAATTCGAATAGGTTGAGTGGCGCAGCGTCCACCTGACGGCTCCTTCGGGACGGGCCGGCGAACTGCACGATCGCGGGCGGTTGAATCTCAGACGGGATCCTGAATACTATTTGCACCCAGCCGGGCGCGGTCGCGTCCGTTCGTCCGAAATTTCGACGGGATCGAAATGGCTACCGACGTCGTCTCGCGCAAACCAGCCAAACCCGCCCGTGCGCAGCGCAAGGACGGTTTCGAGCGCCCCTTCTGGGAGCGCTGGACGATCCCCGGGAAGCCGGGCTCGACCTGGTTCTCCCGATTCACCCTGCCGGTGATCTCACTGGCGATCTTCTTCACCGTCTGGCAGCTCGTCGGCGGCCGGGTCGACCCGATCCTGTTCACCACGCCGAGCAAGGTGGTTCGGGCGCTGTGGACGATGATCACCGACGGGACGCTCGGCCCCGCGTTCGGTGTCGCGATGAAGGATCTCGCGGTCGGCTATGTCCTGGCCGCGGCGGTCGGAATCTCGGTCGGCATCCTCATCGGCCGCAGCCAGGTCGCCGAACGGATGCTCAACCCCTACATCAACTTCTTCCAGGCCACCCCGCTGATCGCGCTCGTCCCGCTGGTCGTCATCTGGTTCGGCGTCGGCTTCCAGGCCCGGGTTGTCGTCGTCTTCATCCTTGCCGTCTGGTCGATCATCATCAGCACGGCCGCCGGCGTGAAGCAGACACCGTCGTCGCTGATCGACGTGGGCCGGGTCTACAAGTACAACCGGATGCAGATGGTGCTCGGCATCGAGCTGCCGAACGCGGTGCCCAACATCTTCGCCGGCCTGCGCATCGCGTTGGGCAAGGCGCTCATCGGCATGATCATCGCGCAGATGGAGATCAGCCTGACCGGGCTGGGCGGTCTCGTCGTCAACTACGGCAACGCGTTCAAGACCGCCTACCTGCTCGGCTCCGTCTTCACCGCCTCGATGGTCGGCGTGATCGCGGCAGTGCTGCTCGAGGTGATTCGCAAGTGGCTCTTCCCGTGGACCGAGGGTGCAAATGACCGACGCCGTTGAGATGACGAGACCGGACGAGAAGCGCGCAGTGGCTCATCCGCGGACCGCTGCAGTCATCACCGTCGAGGGTGTCGGCAAGACCTACCCACCGCGGAAGAAGAAGAAGAAGCCCAACCTGGTGCTCGAGGGCGTCGACCTCGAGGTACGGCAGGGCGAGTTCGTGAGTCTCGTGGGGACGTCGGGCTGCGGCAAGACGACGTTGCTGCGGATGATGGGCGGCCTGACGAGCTACTTCCCCGGCGAGATCCACGTGAAGGGCAAGCTCGTCCGCGGCATCCCGCCGCGTATCGGATTCGTCTTCCAGGACTCCGCGCTGATGCCGTGGCGCTCGGTCTGGCAGAACGTGAAGGTCGGGCTCAACGAGAGCCGCAAGAACTTCACCAAGCAGGAGATCAAGGACAAGGTCGACGCGACACTCGAGCTCGTGGGGCTGATCGACTACCGCGACTACCTGCCGCGTCAGATCTCCGGTGGCATGCAGCAGCGGACGGGCCTTGCCCGCGCGCTCGTCGGCGAGCCCGACGTGCTGCTCATGGACGAGCCGTTCGGTGCGCTCGACGCGCTGACCCGCTCGCGCCTCCAGGAGGAGCTCGCTTCGATCGTGTTGCGGACCTCCGCGACGTCGGTGTTCGTGACTCACGATGTCGACGAGGCGGTGTTCCTGTCCGACCGGGTCGCGGTGATGTCGTCGGTGACGAAGACGATCCGGCAGGTGGTCGACATCGATGTGCCCCGGCCGCGCTCGATGCGCACGGAGATGTTCGCCGACATGCACGTCGCCGACCTGCGCCGCGAGGTGCTCGACCTGGTCATCGGTGAGCGCGATGCCGCCGCGGCGGGCACGAAGACAAAGACTGCGAACTAACAGAAACGTTACGAACGTGTGTACTTCCCCCACACAATCTTGTCTGCAATAGTTGCATCCAGTATCCACTTTGAAGCTTGGAGACGGCATGGGCATCGCAACACCTATGAGGCGGAGCCGCTTGTTGGCCACCGTGACCGCAGCGGCGCTTGCGACCTCGATGTTGGCGGCCTGTAGCGGTAGCGGCGGCGGGACGTCCGGGTCGAAGGGCAACGGGATCAAGGGTCAGCGGTTCAAGATCCTCGTGGCCAGCAGCCCGACTCCGAACAAGGTCGTCGAGCAGCACGTCGTCGACATCCTGAAGAAGGAGGGCGTCGACGCGTCGCTGGACTTCACCGAGGCGCAGTCCAGCGTGCAGCTCGCCGAGGTCAAGCAGGGCAAGGTGGACGGCTTCGCCGAGGCCACGGCCGGTGCCATCTCGGCGATCAGCCAGGGCATCCCGCTCGTCGACTTCGGGTTGCTGCAGCCACGCCAGGACTACGTGTTCCTCGCCCGGCCCGGCATCAACTCGCTGGCCGACCTCAAGGGCAAGAAGATCGGGGTCATCGACACCGTGGGCGTCAACTGGGCGCAGGCACTCATCGTGCTCAAGGCGGCCGGGCTGAGCGTCGGTGACGTGCACATGGTCACCGCGGGCGGTCAGTCGTCGCGGCTCTCGGCGATGGTGTCCGGCCGCATCGACGCCACCATGCTCAGCCACTCCGGCCAGATCGAGCTCGAGCCCAAGGGCTACAAGGTGCTCTACGACTACACGAAGCAGTCGCCGGAGCTCTACGACGACAACCTGTTCGCGATGAAGAGCTGGCTGGACACCCACCACGCGCTGGCCCTCGAGGTGAACAAGGCGATCCTCGAGTCGTTCAAGTGGTTCGACGACCCGGCCAACGCCGACGCGGTGCTCAAGCGCGCACTGGAGATCGCACCGGGCAGTGACGAGGCCGCAACCAAGCAGCTGCTGGACACGCTGCGCAGCACCGACGCGTACCCGCCGGGGACCATCCTCGACACCTCGGTGATCAGCAAGGAAGAGGACCTGTTCCTCAATGCCAAGGCGATCGACAAGTCGGTGCCGCCTGCGCAGTGGGTCGACACCAGCTTCGGCGAGAAGGCCAAGACCGAGGTCGGCTAGACGAGGACGGAGGTAGGGCCGGTTCCAGGTGGCTGACGGCGTGCCGGACACGCATGGCAAGGCGCTGTCGAAGGAAGCATTCCTCTCCTCCTATCTGCCGGCCCTCACCCTCGCCCTCGGCACGGGCATCGCGGTCCCCGCGATCCCGACACTCGCCAAGTCGTTCGGCGTCAGCTTCGGCGTGGCGAGCGGGGTGGTCACCGCGTTCCTGCTGGGCAGCCTGGCCGGCACCCTGCCGTCCGGCTGGCTGATCGACCGGCTGGGCACCCGTCGGGTGCTCATCGCCGGCCCCGTCATCACCTCGGCAGTCGCATTCGTCATCGCGTTTGCCACGTCGTTCCCCGAGCTGATCGCGCTGCGCTTCGTCAACGGCATCTCGGCACAGATGTGGTTGATGGCCCGGCTCGCCGCGATCTCGCAGACGTCAGCGCCCGAAGAACGTGGCCGGCACGTCAGCTGGATGTTCGGCATGGACAACTCCGGCAAGCTCTCCGGGCCGCTCGTCGGCGCCCTGCTGGTCTCGCTGTGGGGTTTGCGCGCACCGTTCGTCGCCTACGGCGTGCTCGCGCTGGTCGCGCTCGTGCCCGCGCTCGTGTTCTCCGAGGACGTGCGGCGGCCCGAGCGCAGTGCGCTGCCGTTGCCACCGCGGCGCACCGCGACGCTGCGCGAGATCCTGGTCTCGCGCTGGCCGTATTTCGGCATCGCCCTGTTCGCCGGCCTCACCCGCGGGCCGGTGTCGGCCGATCTGCTGCACCTGTACGCGGCGTTCCGCTACCACTTGCATGCCGCGCAGATCGGCTACCTCGCGACCGGCGCGGCCGCCGTGTCGGTGCCGCTGAACTTCCTGAGCGGCTCGCTGCTCGACCGCTTCGGACGGCGCAACAGCATGATCCCGGCGTTCACCGGCGTGGCCGTCACGATGGTGGCGCTGTCGATCACCGCGTTCGCGAAGTTGTCGCTCACCTGGTACGTCGCCCTGTTCATCGCGTGCGTTGCCGCGCAGGCGCTGACGGCCGGCTCCATCCAGACGGTCGGCGCCGACGTGGCGCCGGCCGAGGGGCGCGGCACATTCCTCGGCATGTGGCGCTTCACCGGGCTCAGCGGCTCGACGCTGAGCCCGACCATCTTCGCGTTGCTGGCGGCGCAGGTCAGCTACGGCGCGTCGTTCCTGTTCAACGCGGCCACCGCCGTGGTGGTGGCGTTGCTGCTGATCCGGTATCTGCCGCGCCGCTACCCGGCTGCGGAGATGCCGCCCGCGGAGGCGGTCGGGTCGAAGGTCGCCTGAGCGGAGTCGTCGATCGGCGGCTCGGGCGCACGCCACCGCAGGAAGTCCGGGAACAGCACGGCAAGGACGAGGGCGACGCCGCAGCACGCGATGCCGCCGCTGGTCACCGACACGGCCGGGCTGAACAGCGACGAGACGCCACCGGCCTCCAGGTCGCCGAGGCGCGGGCCGCCGTTGGAGAATGTCGAGTACAGCCCGGACATGCGGCCCTGCATCTCGTTCGGCGCGATGAGCTGCAGCGTCGTCGCGCGGAAGACCACGTTCACCG
The DNA here is from genome assembly GCA_025927835.1 of Jatrophihabitans sp. GTDB lineage: Bacteria > Actinomycetota > Actinomycetes > Mycobacteriales > Jatrophihabitantaceae > Jatrophihabitans. The sequence continues at coordinate 5,134 of JAICKR010000002.1, forward strand.
CGTCCGCGGCGCCGCCGGCGGCGAGCAGCAGCAGCGCGACCCACAAGGTGTGGGTGAGGCCCAGCGCGATCGTGGTGAGCCCCCAGCCGGTGATCGCCACGACGATGCCCAGGCCGAGGCTGCGCACCGTGTTCAGCCAGCCGCCGGTGAGGACGACGAGCAGGGCGCCGACCGCCGGCGCCGCGTACAGCAGCGTCGTGGCATGCACGCCGCCGTGGAAGGTGCCGACCGCGAGCACCGGGTACAGCGCCCGGCGGGCTGCGAAGGTGGTGGCGAAGAAGTCGGCCAGCATCGCCGTCAGCAGGATGGGCTGCGAGCGCAGGAAGCGCATGCCGTCGACCGTTGCGGCTACCCCGGACCGACCCCGCCCGCGCGGCGTGGCTCCGGCGGCCGGTGTTGCCGGCGTGGTCGGCAGCGGCGGCAAGCGGTAGGCGGAGAGGAAGACGCCGGCGTAGCAGACTGCGCTGACGAGATAGGACGTCGCGAAACCCGACGTGGTCACCAGCGCGCCGCCGAGCAGCGGGCCGCCGATCGTCCCGACGTTGTTGACGCCGAAGAGCAGCGCGTTCGCGGCGACGTAGTGGTGGCGCGGAATGAGCCGCGGCATCGCCGCCCGCCGGGTCGGGGTGTCGGTCGCGACGACGAGGGACTGCGCCGCGGACGCGATGAACAAGCCGATGATCTGCCGGTCGTCGACGGCCGCCTGCGCCATCAGGCTCAGCGAGATCACCGCGCACAACGCGGAGGTGATGAGCAGGAGCTTTCGCCGGTCGTAGAGGTCGGCCGCGACCCCGCCCAACAGCGTGGAGGCGAGTAGCGGGATGAAGCCCACGAAGCCGACGAGCCCGACGAGGAACGCCGACCCGGTCGCCTCGTAGATCTGGATCGGCGTCGTCACCTGCAGGATCGCCGAGGCCGTCATCGCCAGCGACTGGCCGGTGATCAGCCGGCGAAACGGTGCCGACTCGCGCAGCGGGGCGATGTCGAGGACGACCGCCCGCCGCTGCCCCCGCTTCGCCGTCACCGGATCGCCGCGACCGTCAGGAGGTCCCGGGCGCGGTCGTGCGCGCGGGTTGCTGGGACGACGGTTCCGGACGGTTCGTGCCGCCGAGATCTCCCTGCTGCAGCGCGCTGTAGGTGACCCGCGAGAGGCGGATCGCGACCAGCGGGAAGCACATGAACACGATGAGCACGACGCCGGGGGAGAGGAACGAGCCGAGTCCGCCCGCCGTGAGCGAGAACAGCGGTCGCAGGCCGAGCATCGCGATGTTGAAGAAGGACATGACCCGGCCGCGGAACTCGTCCGGGCTCAGCCGCAGCAGGCCGCCGCTCAGGATCGGGATGTTGAACGCGATGCCGAGACCGACCGGGACCGCGCAGACCACGCTCACCCAGGTCGTGCGAGACAACCCGCTGCCGAGCAGCCCGGCCGCCTGCATGACGAAGGCGCCGACGAGCAGCGCGTAGCCGGGTATCCGCCGGGAGAGCAGCCCGAAGGTCGCCACGCCCGCCGTCGCACCGACGCTGTACGCGGCGATGATCACACCCGTCGTCGAGTTCGGCGCGTGCAACACCCGCTCGCTGAAGGCCGGGGTCATCGTCCGCAGGCATTCGACTGCGGCGTTGCTGAGGATCACCGCGCCGAGGATCGGCAGGATGACCGGCGAGCGGAGCACGAACCGCATGCCCTCGCGGCCGCCGCCGCGCATCGCGGTCTTGCGCCGACTCTCGGCAGCCGGACGCACCATCATCATGGCGACGATCGGCCCGACGAAGCTGAGCGTATTGACACCGAACGCCCAGCTGTACGACGCGACCGCGAGCAGCAGCGCGGACAGCGATGAACCGGCGATCTGACCCATGTTGAACTGCAGCGTGTTGATCGCCGTCGCGTGCGCGATGTCGCTCTCCGGCACGATCGCGGGCAGCATCGCGGTCATCGCCGGCTTGCTGATCGAGTAGGCGGAGCCGAAGCAGAACGCCATCGCGATCAACGTCCAGGCGGTGAGCGCGCCGGTCACCGAGCAGATCGTCACGACCAGGCCGAAGCCGATCGACGCGAGCGACATGAGCGTCACGATCACGCGCCGGTCGTAGCGGTCGGCGAGCACCCCGCCCGGTACGGAGAACAGGAACACCGGGATGAACGTGGCGAGGTTCAGTACGCCGACCAGCAGTGTCGAATGCGTCTGGTCCAGGACGTAGACCGAACCGCTGACGTTCTGCAGCCAGGTACCGGCGTTCGAGACGAGACCGCCGGCCCAGTACCAGCGGAAGTCTCGCGACCGGAACGGGCTGCGCTTCGATGGGCTGGGCTCCACCGGTTCGTCCACGCCCCGCCTCGATTCACCGATCGCGCACCTTGACTTTGTAATTGGATACCATATCCTTCTTACGGGGTTGACGCCGAAGCAAGATCGGCATGGCCCGAGCGGCCGCTTCGCGATGATCCGGTACCGAGGTTCACGCTCGATCCGCTCTGTCTCCGGATCGGCGGGTCGACGTCAGGAGGAGTACTCGCACCATGACGAAATACGGGTTGCTGCTGCCGCACTTCGGTGAGGAGGCCGACCGCGACAAGCTGCTCAAGGGCTCGCAGCGTGCCGAGGAACTCGGCTTCGACTCGGTCTGGGTCCGCGACCACCTCGTGTTCGAACCGCACGGCGAGATGGAGAAGCCGAACCGGACGTTCTATGACGCGCTGACCACGTTGACGGCCATCGGCGCGGTCACCGAGCGCATCGAGCTCGGCACCGGTTCGCTGATCCCGTTCCGCCACCCGCTGGTCACCGCGCTGATGGTCGGGACCATGACGCAACTGATCGGCCCGCGCGTCATCCTCGGCTACGGCGCAGGCACCTTCGACCACGAGTTCGACGCCGTGGGCCTCGGCGAGGCCGACCGGGTCGAGCTGGTCCGCTCCACGGCGGCGATCCTGCGCAAGGTGATGACGGAGAACGACGTCACCTACACCGACGACTACTTCAACTTCAAGGACGTCACCATCGAGCCCAAGCCGATCGGCGGGCCGGTGCCGTTCTGGTACTGCGGCGCGACGCCGCGCTCGGCGCGCCTCGCCGTCGAGTTCTGTGACGGCTGGATGCCGGGCCGCATCTCGATGGGCACCCTCGCCAAACGCATCGACACGATCACAGAACTGTCCGAGGCAGCCGGCCGCACCCGCCCGACGATCGCGGTGATCCCACCGACCTCGATCGAGCGCACCCGCGAGGAGGCGCTCGAGCACGTGAACATCCCGGGACTGCTCGCCTGGGCCAACAAGGCGAAGTTCGCGGTGAAACCGCCGTCGGGCACGTTCGAAACGGTCGACGACCTCGAGGGCCAGCTGATCGCCGGCAACCCCGACGAGGCGGTCGCCGAGTGCAAGAAGTTCGAGGCGCTCGGCGTCGAGCACCTCGTGTTCGACTTCCGCTTCAAGTTCGACAAGTGGTACGACCAGATCGAACTGCTCGGTTCCGAGGTACTGCCCCAGTTGAGGTCATGACGCGACCGACGAAAGCCCGCCCTGCAGGAGTGACATGCCCGCGATGAGCTTCGAGCGCGAGTTGCTCGTCACCGCCGGACCTGACGACAGTTGGAAGGTGCTCACCGACGTCCCGCGACTCGTGTCGTGGGTGACCATCGTCGACCAGGCCAAGGAACTCGAGTATCTCGAGAGCTACACGGCCGTGCTCATGGACAAGCTCGGCCCGTTCAAGCTGCGCGCCGATCTCGCCATCACGGTGAGCGAGGTGGAGGTCGGCCGACGGATCCGGGTGCGCGCGAACGGCGAGGACCGGCAGGTGTCCTCGCGCATCGGCGTGGACGCAGTACTCACCCTCGAACCGGCCGAGGACGGCCGCACCCGGGTGCGCGTCTCCGGAACCTACGAGGTCGTCGGCCGGGTCGCGACCCTCGGCTCGGGCATGATCAAGCAGAAGGCAACCAAGATCATCGACGAATTCTTCACGCACACGGCTGCCGAACTCGGAGGCTGACCCAGTGCTGCCCGAGTTCACCCTCAGCCGGCCGGCGGACATCGACGAGGTCTTGCGCGAGCTCAACGCCGACGTCGTGCCCTATGCCGGGGGCACCGAACTGCTGCTCGCCATGAAGATGGGGCTGCTCGTCCCGTCCGGACTGGTCGATCTCAAGCGGATCCCGGCGCTGCGCGAGATCTCCGCCTCCGAGTCCGCGATCGTGATCGGCGCCGGCGCGACCCACGACGAGGTCGCGCGGCACGAGCTCATTCAGGCCCATGCGCCGCTGCTCGTCCAGGTGGAGCAGAACGTCGGCAACGCGCGGGTCCGCAGCCAGGGCACGATCGGCGGCAACCTATGCTTCGCCGAACCGCGCTCCGATCTGCTGGCGCTGCTCGCCGCGTTCGACGCGACCGTGCTGCTGCGGTCGGTGCGCGGGGACCGGACCCTGGCGATGGCCGAGTTCGTGCTCGGCCCGTACTGGACCGACCGCGCGGAGGACGAACTGCTCGTCTCGGTCGCGATCCCGCGGCCGTGCCCGACCGGCGCGTACGTGAAGCTGCAGGTCACCGAGCGGCCGACTGTCGGGGTGGCCGCCGTCCGAACCGCAGCGGGGCGGTGCCGCGTCGTCGTCGGCTCGGTGACCGAGGTCCCGCTCGTCGTCGCCGGTGCGTCCTGGGACGACATCGATGCGGACGGAATCGTCGCGCAGGTCGAGCCGGTCTCCGACATCGCAGGCTCGGCCGAGTACAAGAAGCACATCACCGGCGTCTACGTGCGGCGTGCCGTCGCCCTGGCCCGCGACGGTGCCGTATGAGCAGCGCCACCGGCTCGGCAGCGGGGTCGACCAGCGAGATCGCGACCACCGTCAACGGCGCCGCGTACCGCGGCTCGGTGGCCAACCGCACCACCCTCGCGGCCTACCTGCGTGACGAGTTGGGCCTCAAGGGAACCAAGGTGAGCTGCGAGCTGCAGGTGTGCGGCGTGTGTTCGGTGCTGGTCGACGGCCGGCCGGTGAGCTCGTGCACCTATCTCGCGGCCGACATCGACGGCCGGACGGTCGAGACCGTCGAGGGGCTTGCGACCGGCGAGCGCATGCACGAGTTGCAACGCGCGTTCGTGCGTAACTTCGCGCTGCAGTGCGGCTTCTGCACGCCCGGCTTCCTGATGATGTCCAAGGCGCTGCTCGAGCGGAACCCGGACCCGACCGAGGACGAGATCCGCGAGTACCTGGACGGCAACATCTGCCGGTGCACCGGCTACCAGCCGATCATCGCCGCCGTGCTCGAAGCGGCCGCCGAACTGCGCGGAGTCGGCGTTGACTGAGCGCGAGCACGGCGTCGTCGGCCGCTCCGTCCAGCGCCGTGACCTGTTGGAGAAGGTCACCGGAGCCGCGGTGTATGCCGTCGACGTCGAGCCGTCCGGGACGCTGCACGCGAAGGTCGTGCGCTCCAGCTATGCGCACGCCCAGCTCGTCCGCATCGACGCCGAGGCGGCGCTCGCGATGCCGGGTGTGGTCGCGGTCGTGACGGCCGAGGACATCAAGGACCTGTTCCCCCGCTTCGGCCACATCGTCGCCGATCACTACATCCTGGCCACCGGCAAGGTGCGCTACTACGGCGAGCCGGTCGCCCTCGTCGTCGCGGAGACCCTCGCCGCCGCGTCCGACGCGGCCGCGCAGGTCGAGGTGCACTACTCCGAACTGCCGGCGGTGATGTCGGCCGCCGATGCGCTGGCGCCGTCCGCCCCGCTCGTGCACGACGAGGCGTTCGTGGTGAGCCCGGACGAGTCGTTCACCGCGATGGCGGCGACGCCGACTGCGGACGAGGTGCTCGAGCGCGACAACGTCGCCCACGAGGTGACCCTCGGTTGGGGCGATGTCGACGCCGCGCTCGCCTCCGCGCATCTGGTGGTCAGCAACGAGGGCATGAAGTTCCCGATGCTCTACGCGTACGCCATGGAGCCGTACAACGCGGTCGCGACCTACACCGATCACCAGCTGGACGTGATCAGCACCGCGCAGCACCCGTTCATGGTGCGCACCGACCTTGCGCGGATCTTCGATCTGCCGCTGTCCCGGGTGCGCGTCCAGGTGCCCTATCTCGGCGGCGGCTACGGCTCGAAGTCCTACACGAAGGTCGAGCCGCTGGCCGCGGTGGGCTCGTGGGCCACCGGGCGCCCGGTCAAGCTCGTGCTCGACGTCGAAGAGGCGATCTACACGACGCGCGCCGACTCGGCCGAGGTGAACGTGCGCACCGCGTTCGACGCCGACGGCACGATCCTCGCCCGCGACATCGAGATGATCCTCGACTCGGGCGCGTACGCCGACAACAGCCCGCTCGTCGTGGCGAAGGCGGCGAACCGCAGCTTCGGCCCGTACCGCGTACCCAACCTGCGCGTGCGCGGCCGCTCGGTCTACACCAACACCTCGCCGGCCTCGTCATACCGCGGCTTCGGCGCGCCGCAGGGTTCGTTCGCCGGCGAGATCAACCTGGACAAGGCCGCCGACCTGCTGGGCATCGACAGTGCCGAGTTGCGCCGGCGCAACCTCGTCGGCCCGGGGGAGGAGATCCTGCCGGGAAAGCGCGGCCTCGACGCCGACCTGCGGGCCGACCTCGAGTTGCTCGTCGGTTCGCTGCGCCGCGACGCCAGCAACGCGCAGTCGTCCGGCATCGGCTACGCGCTCACCGCCTCGGACGCCGGCGCGTTCCCGGTCTCGACCGCGCACGTCCGGCTGCAGACCGACGGCTCGGTGGTCGTCCTGAGCGGATCGACCGAGATGGGCCAGGGCAGCCGCTCCGCGTTGGCCCAGATCGCCGCGGAGGAACTCGGGGTCGAGCTCATCGCCGTCAGCGTGTCGCAGTCGGACACCGCGACCGTGGCCTACGAACGGACCACCGGCGCAAGCCGGACGACGACGCTCACCGGGCTCGCGCTGCAACGCGCGTGTGCCGACGCCCGTGCCAAGGCGGCCGACATGGCGGCCGAGGTGTTCGGCTGGCCGGTCGAGACGATCCAACCGGCACCCGGGGGGGTCCTCGGGCCGGAGGAGAAGTTCGTCGGCTTCGGCGAGGTGATCATGCGCTGGTTCGGCGCTGCCGCCGGCGAGATCACCGGCGTCGGCCTCGTCCGGCGCGACGGCGCCACGCAGAAGATGCCGCCGTTCTGGGAGTGCGGGATCGTCGGCGTCGAGGTCTCCGTCGAGCCGGACACCGGTCAGGTCGACGTGCGTCAACTCGTGACGGTCGCCGACGTCGGCTTCGCCATCAACCCGCACGCGGTCGAGGGTCAGGATCTCGGCGCGGCGACGCAGGGGCTGGGCGCGGCGCTGTTCGAGGAGCTGGTCTACGAAGGACCGCAGCTCGTCAACCCGAACGTGGTCGACTACCGGGTGCCGCGGATGCGTGATGTGCCGGCGAAGATCGACACGATCATCGTGGAGCGCCGCGACGGCATCGGGCCCTACGGTGCGAAGGGCGCCGGCGAGGGTGCGTTGAACCCGATGACGGCCGCGGTTGCCATCGCGGTCGGGCGCGCCACGGGCAAGTGGCCGACGCGGGTACCGCTCACTCCGGAGCGTGTCTGGCGGCTGCTCAACGACCTGCCCGACGATTCGTAACCTGGCAATGCGCGGCATCCCGGTGTCTTGCTGCGTGCAATGAATTTGGATACGGTATTCACTCAGAGCCGAGGGAGCGATATGAGCAAGATCGAGTTCGGCATTCGGGTGCCCAACTCCGGCCCCCTGTCCAGTGTCGACAACCTGGTCAGGACGGCGAAGAGTGCCGAAGCGCTCGGGTACGACACGGTGTGGGTGCACGACCACATCGTCTGGAGCTCGGAGATGCATCGGCACCACATCTCCTCCGGTTCCAAGGAGGCCATCACCGACGATCAGACGGCCGACTTCTACGAATCGCTGTCGGTGCTCGCGTTCCTCGCCGCGCACACGGAGCGGGTCAAGCTCGGCGTGGCCTGCATCGTGATGCCTACGCATAACCCGATCTATCTGGCCAAGCAGACCGCGACGATCGACCAGCTCACGAAGGGCCGGCTGCAGGTCGGCGTCGGGCTCGGTTCGCGCGCGACCGAGGGCTCGAACGAGTTCGACGTCTTCCAGGTGCCCTTCAAGCGGCGCGCTTCGCTGACCGACGAGTACATCGACGTCATGAAGAAGATCTGGACCGAGCCGTTGGCCACCCACGAGGGCCGTACCATCCAGTTCAACGAGGCCGAGGTCTTCCCGAAGCCGGTGCAGCGCCCGCACCCGCCGATCTGGGTGGGCGGCTGGACGGACAAGGCCGCGGAGCGCACCGGCCGGATCGGAGACGGCTGGATCCCCGGCTGGCTCTCGCCCGAGGAGATGGTGCACGGCGTCGAGGTGCTGCGGCGTACGGCCGAAGAACACGACCGCGACCCGGACAAGATCCAGATCGGCGTCGAGAAGCTGACGGCCATCGCGAAGACCCAGGACGAGGCGTACCGGCGCGCGCTGCCCACCGTGGAGACGAGCAGCAAGACCTACGAGCGGGACGTGGACGACCTGGAGTTCGCCAAGCAGCGGCACATCTTCGGCTCGGTCGACGATGTGCGCGAGCGGGTGCAGGCGTTCGTGAACTCCGGCGTCACGCACTTCGAGCTCAAACTGATGTACGGCTCCATCGACGAGATGGACGAGCAGATGCAGCTCTGGGCCGAGACGATCATGCCGGAATTCCGCTGAGTCCGCGACGACACGAAGGATCCGCTGCCTTGGCGCACGACCACCACGACCATCATCATCATCACCACGATGACGACGATGACGACTTCGTGTACATCACCGACGACGGTGTCGAGGAAACCTTCGAGCCCGACCCCGACGAGCCACCGGTCGACCAGGTTCGGCTGACCACGGTCGGCATCGATATCGGCTCGGCCACCGCGCATTTCCTGCTGTCCCGCATCACGCTGCGCCGGCTCGGCCAGGCGATGATGAGCCGGTTCGAGGTCGTGAAGAAGGAAGAGCTCTACCGGTCGGGCATCGCGTTCACGCCCTACCGTTCGGCGACCGAGATCGACGCCGACGCCCTCTCCGCATTCTTCGACGACCACTTCGCCAAATCCGGCGTGACCCACGAAGAGCTGGACACCGGCATCGTCATGCTCACCGGCGAGGCCGCGCGCAAGACGAATGCCCGGTCGATCGCCGCGTTGTTCGCCGGCTCGATGGGCAAGTTCGTCTGCACCTCGGCCGGGCACCTGCTCGAAGCGCGCATGGCGGCCAACGGCTCCGGCGCCGTTGCGCAGTCGCGCGAGCAGGGCAGCACCATCGTCAACGTCGACATGGGCGGCGGCACCACCAAGTTCACGCTGATCCGCGACGGCGAGCTCGTGGCATCGGCCGCGCTGAACGTTGGCGGCCGGCTCGTCGCGATCGAGGACGGTGTCGTCGCGCGGATCGACGACGCGGCCCGGCTCGCCGCCGCCCATGTCGGCATCGCCCTCACGCTCGGCGAACCGCTCGCCGACGCGGACCGGCGCCTGCTGTGCGCCACGCTGGCCGACAGCGTCGTCGAGTACCTGACGAAGTCGGCCGCCGACTTCTCCGAGTTGACCAACCGGCTGCTGCTCACCGAGCCGATCGACGGGCTCATCGACGTCGCCGACGTCATCATGTCCGGTGGCGTCGCCGAGTACCTGGACAATCCGGGGGAGGACGCGGCCGATCTCGGCCCGACGCTGGCCCAGGAGCTGTCCAGCCGGCTCGCGCACGCCGGTCGCCAGCTACAGGCTGCGTCCGAGCGCATGCGGGCCACGGTCGTCGGGCTCTCGCAGTTCACCACGCAGCTGTCGGGGGACACCGTCTACATCTCCTCCGCACAGGCCACCCCGCAACGCAACCTGCCCGTCGTCCCGGTCAGTCTCAGCCATCTCGGCGAGGACCCGACGCCCGAACGGGTCACCGACGCGGTCCGCGACGGACTAGCCGCGTCCGGGCGCGAGGACCTGCTCGACCCGGTTGCCGTGTCACTGGAGTGGGATGGGCGGCCCTACTACCGCACCTTGGTCGCGATTGCGCAGGGGATCGTGACCGCGGCGAAGACGGTGCTACCCGAGGGCCCGATCGTCGTCACCCTGACCCAGGACTGCGCACGGTCACTCGGCACCGCGCTGGCCGAGGTGGTCGGCGGCGAACGCGAGGTCGTCTGCGTGGACGGCCTGCACCTGTCGGAGAACGACTTCATCGACGTCGGCGACGCGATCCAGAACGGCCGCGTGGTGCCGGTGGTGGTCAAGACCCTGGTCTTCCCCGAGACGAGGGCGGAAACGGTGGCCGGGCAGACCGGCCGGTTCGTCGAAGTAGGCGGCCAGTTGCTGTGACATTCGAACTCTGGAGGAATGAAGCCCGATGACCCAACCGGAACGCAAGACCGAGATCGAGTTCAAGACGCACTCGTACGTGCTCTACATGCAGGACAAGTACGACGCGTACCGCAAGTGGCTCGAGCAGGAAAACCTGCCGGCCTACGACGGGAAGTTCATCCCGAACGTCCGCACGCTCGAACTGGGCGATTGGCCGCGCCGCAAGGCCCGTGGTGCGTTCCTCGAGTTCCGCGACCAGAACGTGTCCGAGTGCTATGTCACCGAGATCGCGGCAGGCGAGAGCCTTCCCCCGCAGCGGCAGATGTACGAGGAGATCGTCGTCGTCGCCGACGGCCAGGGCGCGACCACGCTCTGGTGGGACGAGAACAGCCCGCGGCACACCATCGAATGGCATCGCGGCAGCCTGTTCGCGATCCCGCTCAACTGCAACTACGAGCACATCAACACGAGCGGAAGCCAGCCGGCCCGGCTGCTGTCGCTCACCGACGCGCCGGTCACCTGGGACCTGTACCGCGACCCGGGATTCATCTTCAACAGCAACTACCAGTTCCGGGACCGCTTCGACCCGGACATCTCCGACTTCTACAAGCGGCCCGGTAAGTACCTCACCGAGTACTACGGCGGCATCCTCGACACCGCGTTCGTGTCCGACCTGCGCGAGGTGAAGCTCGTGCCGCGGTCCAAGCGCGGGGCCGGCACGATGAACATGTACATCCACCTCGCGGGCAGCACGATGTTCGCGCACATCTCCGAGTTCCCGGTCGGCACGTACAAGAAGGCGCACCGGCACGGTGTCGGCGCACATGTCTACACGCTCGACTCGACCGGCTACACGATGATGTGGAAGGACGGCGAGGAGCCGCAGCGCTACGACTGGCAGGAAGGCACCGTCGTCTCGCCGCCGGCCGGCTACTGGCACCAGCACTACAACACCGGCCCGATCCCGGCCAAGTTCGTCGCGCTGCACGCTTCGGTCGCGCTCGGCGGCGACGCGGCCAAGGACGGCAAGGGTCTCGAGCAGATCGACTACGCCTACGAGGACTCGGCGATGCGCGAGATGTACATCGAGGAGTGCCGCAAGAACGGCGTCGAGGTGCGGATGAAGGAAGTCAGCAGCACCGATCACTCGTAGGCACCGCCTGGTGTGTCTACGCCGGGCACGAAAGGGGGCGCGCGTTGACCGACGTATTCGTCGCGCGCGCCGAGGAGTTCGACGGCGACGCCCGGCTCGCCGTCGAACACGGCCCGATCCAGATTCTGGTGTTCCGGCACGCGGGCCGCTTCTACGCGTTCGAGAACCGGTGCGCCCACAGCGGCGGACCGGTCGCCGAGGGCACGGTGCTCGGTCGGGTGGAGGCGGTCCTCGGGCCGGACATGACCTGCCTCGGCGAGCGGTTCTCGACCGACGAACTGCATCTCGTGTGCCCCTGGCACGGCTGGGAGTACGACCTCGAGACCGGGGAGTACGCCGGGGACCGATCGGTCCGGATCAACCGGTTCGATGTCGTCGAGCGGGACGGAGCGGTCTATGTCCGCGCATGAGCTGAGATCCGCCGAGGCGGTCGAGTTGGCGGACGCCATGTCCGCGCTCACCGGATGCGTCGATGCCGCACTCGTCGCAGGCGGCGTCGCCGCGATACCCGCGCCGGTGGTGCAGCAGATGTTCGCCCTCGCGGTGAAGCTCTACGCGGCCCAGCGGGCGGGCGGCCTCGATTTCCCGCCCGTGCCCGAGGGGGAGAGCGTCAACGCGACCGAGGTGTCCGTGGCGACGACCGCCCTGCTGGCCGCGGCGAACCTGGACCTCTTCGAACTCAGCCTGTGGCGGCACTGGGGCCGGCCGTGACGCAGTCCGACCTGGTCCGCGAGGCCATCAGCGGCACCCGGCCCGGCTTCGACAGCCGGCAGCACCTCGCCAACGCCCGCAAGCAGGCGGTCGAGCGCAACTACGCCGACATCCTCATCGTCGACGCCGACGCGCACCACTACGAGAACGACTCGCTCGGCGAGATCGCGAAGTACATCGAGGATCCGGTCATCCGGCACCGCGCACAGGGCACCGACAAGTACGGCAAGGCGCAGTCGCTGTCGATGGAGTACAACCAGAACCAGTCGGTGGCCGGCCGGATCGTGCGCTACCCGAAGCGCCGCCAGGAGGTCGGTGACCCCGGCGTACCGCGGGACGTCTCGATCGTGCGTCGCCAGATGGAGAGCATCGGGATCGACTACCAGGTGCAGTTCCCGACACCGATGCTGCATCTCGGGATGCACCCCGACCCGCAGATCGAGACGGCGCTGAGCTGGGCGTACACCCGGTGGCTCACCGAGGAGATCCTGCCGCACGACGACCGCATCATGACGCTGGTCTACCTGCCGTTCACCGACCCGGACGCCAGCCTGCGGGCGGTCGAGACGTTCGGGTCACGGCCCGGCGTCGTCGGCTTCATGGTGACCGGCGCGCGTTACAAGGCCGTGCACGACAACGCCTACATGAAGGTCTACCGCGCCATCGAGGAGCGCGACCTGCCGATCGCGTTCCACGCGAGTTCCTACCCGCACGAGCGGATGTTCGAGGGGATGAACAAGTTCCTCTCGGCGCACGCACTCGGCTTCACGTTCTACAACATGGTGCATCTGACGAACTGCGTGATCAACGGCCTGCCGGAGCGCTTCCCCAGCCTGAAGTGGATCTGGATGGAGAGCGGGCTCGCCTGGATCCCGTTCATGATGCAGCGGCTCGACAACGAGTACTCGATGCGCACGTCCGAGGCGCCGCTGCTGAAGATGAAGCCGAGCGAGTACATGCGCCGCAACTTCTACTACACGACGCAGCCCATCGAGGACGGCAACCTCGAGGCGCTCGAGCTGACGATGCGGATGGTCAACGCCGAGTCGCAGCTGCTGTTCGCGTCCGACTATCCGCACTGGGACTTCAACCTGCCGAGCACGATCTACGACCTGCCGTTCCTGTCGATGGACGCGAAGCGCAATATCCTCGGTGAGAACGCACGCCGGATCTTCCATCTGGAGACCACGTGACGGTGGAACGGCCGCAGGGACTCACGGGCGCAGCCGGTGCACCCGAGTACGGGTCGGACGTCGTCGTCGAGACCCTGCGCGAGCTCGGCTACCGCTACCTCCCGCTCAACCCTGGCTCGAGCTTCCGCGGGCTGCACGACTCGGTCGTCAACTTCGGCGGCAACGAGCAGCCGCAGCTGCTGCTCTGCCTGCACGAGGAGATCGCCGTCTCGATGGCGCACGCCTACGCGAAGGCAAGCAGGCGCCCGGCGGCTGCCGCCGTGCACGACCTCGTCGGGCTGATGCACGCCTCGATGGCCGTCTACAACGCGGCGTGCGACCAGGTGCCGCTGCTACTGCTCGGCGGCAGCGGACCGGCCGACCCGCGGAAACGGCGCTCGATCGACTGGATCCACACCGCGAGCACGCAGGCCGAACTCGTCCGCGACTACGTGAAGTGGGACGCCGAAGCCCTCGTCCCCGAGGACTTCCGCGCGGCCGTCGCCCGCGCGCACGCGCTCGCGCACACCGGGCCGCCCGGGCCGGCCTACGTCTCACTGGACGCGGACGCGCAGGAGCAGCGTCTCGCCGCTGCGGTCCCGCCCCTCGCCACCGCCGCGACCACGGTGCCGGCGCTGGCACCCGACCCGGTCGCGCTCGCGGCCGCGGTCGACGCGCTGCTCAACGCCGACCGGGTCACCGTCGTTGCCGGGCGGCTCGCCCGCGACCCGCGCGTCACCCAACCGCTCGTCGAACTCGTCGAACTGCTCGGTGCCGCGTACGTCGACGAGCGCAACGCGGTGTGCTTCCCCACCGCACATCCGCAGAACCTGAACGGCGCGCGGACGGCGCTCGCCGACGCGGACGCCGTCCTCGCGATCGGCGTAGGTGACCTGCCCGGCACCCTGCCGCCGATCGCGGTCGGGGGAACCCGCACGGTGATCGAGATGTCCTACGGCGATCTGGGACTGCGGTCGTGGTCGCAGGAACGCGGTCACCAACTCGTCTCGGACGTGCTGCTCGTCGCCGATCCGCTGCCGGGGCTGCTCGCGCTGCTCGACGCGCTGCGGGCCAAGGGCGCGGCACCGGGTGCGTTCGCCGAGCGCCGCGCCGGCGTCGCGCAGCGCTGCGCGGACCGGCGCACGAAGCTGGCCGCCGCGCGCGCCGCCGAGGCGGACGCCATGCCCATCGCCCCCTCGCGCATGGTGACCGAGCTGTGGCAGACCGTGCGCGAGACGGACTGGATGCTGCTGCTGCGCAACACCCGCAGCTGGCCGGAGAACGTGTGGCAGTTCAACGGTGCCGGCGACTTCCTCGGGCACTCGGTCGGCGCCGGCGTCGGCTACGGGCCCGGCGCACTCGTCGGTGGCGCACTCGCCGCGCGCGACATGGGCCGGCTAGGCGTCGGCATCATCGGCGACGGTGATTTCCTGATGGCCGCCGGCGCACTGTGGACCGCGGTGCACTACAAGATCCCGATGCTCGTCGTCATCAACGACAACTCGTCCTTCTACAACGACGAGGAGCACCAGGCCGAGGTCGCGCGGCACCGCGGCCGGCCGGTCGAGAACTCGTGGATCGGGATGCGGATGGCTGACCCGAACGTCGACCTCGCCTTGCTGGCGCGCTCCTACGGCTGCTGGGCCACCGGCCCGATCGCCGACCCGAACGTGCTCGGCGGCGTGCTCGGCGTCGCCCGCGACCGCGCATTGGCCGGCGAGGTCGCCGTGGTCCAGGTACGCACCGACCCGACCCGCAAGTAGCGAAGGAGATCGCCGTGACCGCGTCCTCCGAGGCGCTGCGGACGCGTCCACTCTTCATCGGCGGCCAGTTCCGGCCCAGCACCGGCGAGCGCAGCTACGACACGCTCGACCCGACGACCGAGGACGTGCTGGCGACGCTGCCGGAGGCGAGCGCGGACGACCTGGCGGCCGCGGTCGAGGCCGGCCGCGCGGCCCAACCGGCGTGGGCCGGTGCGCCGTGGCAGCAGCGCGCGAAGGCACTGCGCCGCTTCGCCGACGCGCTGGCCGAGCGCAGCGACGAGTTCGCTGCCCTCGACGTCGCCGACTCGGGCAACCCGATCGGCGCCATGCGCGACGACGCGGCCGGCGGTATCCAGGAACTGCGCTTCTACACCGGGCTCGCGTCCGAGGTGAAGGGACACACGCAGCCCGCCGTCGAGAGCGCGCTGTCGTTCACCGAGCGCGCCGCGTACGGGGTCGTGGGCCGGCTGATCCCGTACAACCATCCGTTCAAGGCGGCGGTCGGCAAGATCGCGGCGCCGCTCGTCGCCGGGAACGCGGTCATCCTGAAACCGTCCGAGCACTGCTCGCTGTCCGCGCTCGAGATGGCGGCGGTGGCCGCCGAGACGCTGCCCGCGGGCGTGCTCTCGGTGCTCACCGGCAGCGGCGCGGACATCGGGGCGGCGCTCGTCGGGCACCCGGACGTCCCGCGCATCGCGTTCACCGGCTCGGTGCCGACCGGGCGCGCGGTGCTGCGCGGTGCGGCCGAGCACATCAAGCACGTCACCGTCGAGTTGGGCGGCAAGAACCCGTTCCTCGTCTTCCCCGACGTCGACGTCGCGAAGGCCGCGCGCGCCGCGGTCCGCGGCATGAACCTCGCGCGCTCCAGCGGGCAGTCGTGCCAGTCGACCTCGCGGATCTTCGTGCACCGTGACGTGCACGACGCGTTCGTCGACGAACTGCTCGCCGTCGTCGCGGCGCTGCGCGTCGGTGATCCGCGCGACGAGTCCGTCGACCTCGGCCCGATGTCGTTCCGCGCGCACTACGACCGGGTGCTCGCAGCCATCGAGGCCGGCCGGCGCGACGGGGCGAGGCTGTTGTGCGGCGGCGGCCGGCCGGACACGCTCGAGCGGGGCTTCTTCGTCGCGCCCACCGTGTTCGACGACGTGCAGGACGAGATGACGATCGCGACCGACGAGATCTCCGGGCCGGTCATGTCGATCCTGACCTGGGACGACCCGGACGACCTGTTCCGCCGGGTGAACAACACGCAGTACGGGTTGACGGCCAACGTGTGGGCCAACGACATTTCGCAGGCGCTGCGGGCCGCGCGGCGGGTCGAGGCCGGCTACGTGTTCGTGAACAGCCAGGGCAAGCGGCCCCTCGGTGCGCCGTTCGGCGGCTGGAAGGCCAGCGGGCTCGGCAAGGGTTCCTCGTACGAGGAGCTGCTGTCCTACACGCGCGAGAAGGCCGTCACCGTCGAACTCGGTTGAGCGGGCCCAGGCTGAGCCGGCCGAGCAGGCTGCGCGACGGCCGGGTGGCCATCACCTCGGTGATGTCCGCTGCCGTGACGGTCACGGAGGTGCCCTCGGCGCCACGGTAGCGGGCGTGCGCGCAGGCGTCGTCGAGCAGGTCGAGCGCGGTGTCGGGCAGCTGGCCGGGCGTCCGCCGGCCCTGCGCCACCGCGGCCTGCAACGCCGCGTCGTCGATCGTCACGTCGTGGAACTCGCCGTAGTGCTCGCGCACCCCGCGCAGGATGGCCAGCGTCTCGGCAGGCGTCGGCTCGCCCACCTCGATGACCTGCACCCGGCGGGTGAGCGGGCCGGCGTAGCGCAGGTGCCGGCGGTAGTCGGCCGGAGTGGTCGCACCGATCACCGCGATGTGCCCACGCGCCATCGGCGCGAGCAGGATCGAGCCGATGTCGAGCCCGCCCTCGGCGGCGCCGGTGCGCACCACGAGGTGGAACTCGTCGATGAACAGCACGGTGGGGCTGGCCGAGTGCACGGCCTCGTCGAGCAGCTCCTGCACCCGCTCCTCGAACTCGCCGCGATAGCGGGTGCCGGCCAGCATGCCACCGAGGTCGACCGAGATCAGCCGGGCCGCGCCGAGCGCGCCGTCGGCCATCCGGGCGGCGACGCCCTCGACGATGGCGGTCTTGCCGACCCCTGGCTCGCCGACGAGCAGCGGGTTGCGCTTGGCCCTGCGCCGCAGCACCCGAAGCACGGCGTCGACCTCTGCGGTACGCCCGATCAGCGGGTCGAGCCGCCCCAGCGCGGCGAGCTGGGTGAGGTCGCGGCCGAAGCGCGCGAGCGCGACCTCGTCGCCGATTTCGAGCGGCGGCGGCGCGTTCACCACCGGCAGCGACGTCGCCGCGGCGGCGGCCGCCTGTGCGGTCAGGTCATCCTCGTCGGGCACCGGCACCGGCGCCGCGAGGTGCGGCCGCTGACGCTGGGCGTTCTGGAGCAGCGGCGATCCCGGCAGCGGCCGGTCGAGCCGGGTCAGGATCGCGTTCGCCAGCTCGGGCCCGCTCGCCCGCCCGTCCGCGGTGTCGGACAGCGCGGCGCACTCGCGGAAGAAGTCGGCCACCTCGCGGGTGACCACGACCTCGCGCGGCGTGTCGGTGTGGAACTGGAACGACCTGCCGTAGCGGCTGGACTCGGGCAGCCCGGGCGGGGCGAGCTCACGCCGCACCTTCTCCAGGTCGATGCCGAGCGAACGCCAGTTGCGCACGATCGAGTCGTCGGCGTCGAGCAACACCAGGGCGACGTGTTCCATCGTGATCTGCACGTGGTTGCGCCGGCGCGCCAGCTTCTGTGCCTGGTGCAGCACGTCGCGCTGCCATACCGAACCGGTGTCCGGGTCCGGCAGCGGCTCCGGGGACGCGGGCAGCGTCATTCCCACGCGCGCGCGTCGGCGGGGTGTTTGTCGAGCCAGCTCGCCGGGTCCTGCGCGTAGTCGGCTTCGTAGTCACCGGGCACGGTCGCGCCGGGCACCGGCGGGATCCACGCCTTGCGCAGCAGCTCGTCGGGGTCACCCAGCTGTTCGGCGAGATCGCGCACTGCCTGGTCCTCGAGTGCCTTGAGGTTGCCGTTCTCGACGACGGTGATCTCCTCACCCTCGGTCGTGGTGAGCACATAGGTGGGCAGCTGCAAGTGTATGTGCAGGTGGCCCCACGGCAGGCCCTGCTCCTCGGCCCAGTGCTCGGACGGGTTGCCGTTCGCGGTGCCGAAGCCCATGTGGATGTAGCCGGAGCTGAGCCGCTCGAACATGGCCGCGTGCCCGGCGAGGGAGAACGCGTACGGCGGCCGGACCATCTTCGGGTGGGTGCCGATGGCGACCTCCCACAGCCAGAACAGGCCGGGCCCGGGGTTCTCCGGGTACTGGATGTCCTTGGTGAGCTCGATGCACTCGGCCCACTTCGCGCCGTACTCGCCGCCGCCCTCGACCCGGGTGATGCGGCCGTCCTCGACGTGCAGCCTGCAGTGCGGGAAGGGCTTGCCGTAGTGGTTGAGCGTGCCGGCGACGACACCGTTGACTGTCGGCATCGGGTCGTACGGGGGAGTGGGATAGCCGTACAGGTGACCCAGGTAGTACTTCTCCTGGAAGCGCCAGCGCGAGTTCGTCCGCGCGTAGTGCTCGCCCTCCCAGTGCTCCGGCCGCAGCGTGAACGTCAGGTCGGTGCCCTCCGGGTCGGTGAGGTGCACCGTGGCGTTCTTGCCCTTCGTCCAGATGGGCTTCCAGGCGGTCGCGTTGATCAGGTCCCAGAGCGGCCACGGGAAGCCGGCGGCCGGGAACGTCGCGCGGTGGTACCACGGGATGCCCTCGTAACGTGGCCCGTCGAGCACCGGCAGCGGGCCGCCCTCGCCCTGCAGCAGCAGCGAGTAGCCCTGCTTGACGGCGACGTCCTCGAGCCAGCGCAGCCGGCCCTGCCAGGCGTCGAACGCGACGTCACGTTCGACGCCGACGTTGTGCATCAGGCCACGGAACTCGTCCAAGGGCTCGAGCGGCCGGTCGGGGACGTCGACATGGAAGACGTCGACCAGTGCGCCGATCTCGTTCATGGCCTGCACCAGCGCAGCGGTCACCGCCGGGTCGTCGGTCGCCTTCTCGACGAGCAGGATGCGCTCGCCGGACTTCACGTCGTAGCCGGCGGTCTTGGTGCGGTTCAGCGACGGCCCGCGGACGATCGTGCGCGCAGCGTCCAGCAGGGTCGGCGCCACGACGAGCTGGTCGGTGCGGACGTCGGTGCCGACCGTCTCGGCGGCCGGTTGCTTTGCTGCCTCGCTCACGCTTGCTCTCCTCGCACGGGAAGTGGACGGGGCGACTCGGCGCGTGGCGCAGAGCCGGTGCCGGGGCGTTACCGCTGCGTGGTAAATGTATGCAGAATCCGATCTGCTCCACAAGCTTGTGAAAGCAGAACCGCTTCTCTAGGCTGCCTGAATATTGGATCCGATTGTGGGACGGCGATGAAGACCGAGGAAGTCCACTTCTTCAGCGAGGGCGCGCGGCTCAGCGGGCTGTGGCGCACGCCGGACGACGGCACCGGCCCGTACCGGGCGATCGTCCAGGGCCCCGGGTGGCTCGGGCTGAAGGACGCGAAACTCTATGTCCGCTACCACGAGGCGCTCACCGCGGCGGGTTTCGGCGTATTGGTGTTCGACTACCGCGGCTTCGGCGACTCGGAAGGCCCGCAGGACGTCATCTCGCCGCCGGGCCAATTACGCGACCTGATCAACGCTGTCACCTATCTCACGACGCGGGACGACGTCGTCGCCGACGCGATCGGCGTGTTCGGGACGGGCGGCACCGGCGGCGGCAATGCGGTGCTGCTCGCCGGCGCCGACCCCCGTGTCCGGGCGGCGGTCAGCCAGGTGCCGGTCGCGGACGGACGTGACTGGCTGCACCGGATGCGCCAGGAGCATGAGTGGCTCGCCTACCTCGCCGATCTCGACGCGGACCGGCGCGAGCGCGCCAAGACGGGCAAGGGCCGCCTCGTGCACCCCCGCGAGGAGATCATGATCCCGACGCCGGAGCGCAAGACCACCACGGTGAAGGCGGACGTGGACGACCGCATCCCATCCGCGGTCTCGCTGCGTTCAGCGGACGAGATCATGGAGTACCAGCCGATCGTCGCGGCCACCGGGCTGACCACGCCGCTGCTCGTCATCGCGGTCGAGGACGACGCGACGACCCCCACTGACCACGCGGAGCACCTCTACGAGGCGGCAGCCGGTCCCAAGCAATTCATCCTGCAGCGGCACACGACGCACTACGCCGCCTACGACCGTTACTGGACGCAGGTCACGCCGCGCATCGTCGACTGGCTCGACACCTATGTGCAGCCGGCCAGCGTGGTCGTGCGCTCCGCCTCCAGCCGCCTGACCGAGGAGATCATCATCATGGACGTGGCCCAATGAGCGAGCGCAGCGAGCGAATTCAGACGACACAGCAGCATGCGCAGCCCCACGCCGACCGCAGCGAGGCCACGCGATGAGCATCGACCTTCGCCTGCGTGGCGGCACCGTAACGACGCCCGGCGGTGCGGTCGAGGCCGACGTGCTCGTCGACGACGGCCGCATCGTCGGCCTGGTCAGCGCGAGCGTGCCGGCCGAGGCCGCGCAGACCGTCGACGTGTCCGGCAAGCAGGTGTTGCCCGGCATGATCGACGTCCACGTGCACACCCGCGAACCCGGCTACGAACACAAGGAAGACATCTTCACGACCTCGCAGCAGGCGGCGGTCGGCGGCGTCACAACCATCTTCGGGATGCCGAACCTCAGGCCACCGACGACTACCGCCGCGACGCTGGACGACGTGCTCGCCCGCTACGCCGCCACCTCGCTCGTCGACTACAACCACAACCCGGCCGCCACGCAGAGCGGCGAGATCAAGGCGATGGCCGAGCGCGGCGTGCGCGCTTACAAGGTCTACATGGTCGTCGACACCGGCCGCGACTACCCGCACCCGGCGGGCACCGGCATGCACGACCACGGTGACCTGCTGCGCATGATGGACGAGATCGCGGCCACCGGGCTGCGCTTCATCATCCATCCGCACGACCAGGCGCTGATGGACTACATCGAGAAGCAGTACTGGGACCGTGGCGAGAACACCCCGCAGGGTTACGCGCAGGCCTACGCCGAGCGCAACGGCGTCATCTGGGACACCGCGATCGACGTCATCCTCCGGCTCGCCGAGGCCTCCGGCTGCCCGATCCACATCGCGCACATGCAGACCAAGCGCTCCATCGACGCGGTGCGCCGGGCCAAGGCCCGCGGGCTGGACGTGACGTGCGAGGTCAACCACTGGGCGCCGTTCCTGTCCACCTGGAACGACGTCGAGACGCTCGGCCCCTACGCGCTGTCGTACTGGGTGCCGGACGAGGGTCGCGCGGCGATCTGGGAAGGCATGCGCGACGGCACGATCGACATGGTGTCCTCCGATCACGCGCCGCACACGCGCGAGGAGAAGGAGGTCGGCTGGACGAAGATGTGGAGCGCGCACACCGGCACGCCGGGCATCCAGTACTACTACCCGCTGCTGCTCGACGCTGTCGTGCGCGGCGAGCTCACCCTGCAGCGGGTGAGCGAGCTGGTGGCGCTCAGCCCGGCCGACAAGTTCGGTCTCGCCGCGAAGAAGGGCGCGATCGCCGTCGGCCTGGACGCCGACCTCGTCGTCGCTGACCTCGACACGACGTGGACGATCACGAACGACGGGGTGCTGTCGCGCTGCGGCTGGACGCCGTACGACGGGCGCACGATCGGCGCGAACATCGAGCGCACCTACGTGCGCGGGGTGCCGGTGTTCGAGAACGACAAGGTCGTCGGCCAGCCCGGGCACGCGAAGCTGGCGGTCGCCTGATGCCGGCTGCGCGCCCGATCCGGTTCGGCTACAAGGCGTCCGCCGAGCAGTTCGGCCCACGGGAGTTGCTCGACTACTCCGTGCTCGCCGAGCAGAGCGGCTTCGACTCCGTCTTCGTCAGCGACCACCTGCA
This sequence comes from Jatrophihabitans sp., assembly GCA_025927835.1. GTDB lineage: Bacteria > Actinomycetota > Actinomycetes > Mycobacteriales > Jatrophihabitantaceae > Jatrophihabitans. The sequence continues at coordinate 27,231 of JAICKR010000002.1, forward strand.
GCCGTGGCGGCACGACGGCGGGCACGCGCCGGCCGCGCTGCCCTGGCTCGGCGCGCTCGCGGCCAGCACCGAGCGCGTGACGATCGGCACCAGCGTGCTCACCCCGACGTTCCGCTACCACCCGGCGCTGGTCGCGCAGGCCTTCGCGACGCTGGGCTGCCTGTACCCGGGCCGGATCGTGCTCGGCATCGGCTCCGGGGAGTCGATGAACGAGGCGCCGCTGGGCATCCAGTGGCCGGAGCCCAAGGAGCGCTTCGCCCGGCTCCGCGAGGCGATCGACCTCATCGAGCTGCTCTGGGCCAAGGAGCGCGTCGACTTCGAGGGCACCTACTACCGCACCGACTGCGCGACGATCTACGACCGCCCGGAGGTCCCGGTGCCGATCTATATCGCGGGCTCCGGCCCGGCCGCGACCCGGCTGGCCGGGCGGCGCGGCGCGGGATTCATCACGACCAGCGGCAAGGCCCCGACGCTCTACACCGACGTGCTGCTGCCCGCCGTGCGCGAGGGGCTCGCCAAGAGCGGGCGCGCCGAGAGCGAGCTCGACCTGCTCATCGAGGTCAAGGTGTCCTTCGACCCGGACCACGCGCGCGCGATGGACGACACCCGTTTCTGGGGCGCGCTCGCGCTGTCGCCGGAGGAGAAGACCGGCGTCGAGGACCCGGTGGAGATGCAACGCCTGGCCGACGCGCTCCCGGTCGAGCGCACCGCCAGCCGGTTTATCGTCTCGACCGACGTCGAGGAGCACGTCGCCGCGATCCGGCGCTACCTGGATCTCGGGTTCACCCATCTCGTCTTCCACGCACCCGGCCCGGACCAGGCCGCCTTCCTTCGCCGTTACGGCGAGGAAGTGCTGCCCCGACTGCGGGCGGCCGGAGCCTGACCCCCTTCGTCGGTAGGAGCACGTTCGTGAAGGATCGCACCGCGCTGGTCGCCGTCTCCGCAGCGATGTGGGGGCTGGACGGGCTGTTGCGCAAGCCGCTGGCCACCGCGCTCGCACCGGCGACGGTCGTGCTCTGGGAACACCTCATCGTCGTGCTGCTGATCGCCCCCACCCTGCCCGTCGCGTTCCGGGCGTACTGGCGGTGCGGCTGGCGCGACCGTCTCGCGATCGCGGCCGTCGGCATCGGCTCCTCGGCGGTGGCGACGGCGCTGTTCACGAAGGCGTTCCAGGTCGCGGCGAGAACGGGCGACTTCGTCGGCCCGCTGGTCATGCAGAAGACGCAGCCGCTGTTCGCGGTGTGCTTCGCCGCGGTCGTGCTGCGTGAGCGGGTCCGGCCCGGCTTCGCCTGGTTCGCGCTCCCGGCGCTGGCCGGTTCGTGGCTGCTCGCGTTCCCGCATCCGTTCGAGGTGCGCATGGCGGCGTTCACCGTTGCCGCGCTCTCGCTCGGTGCGGCCGCGCTGTGGGGCGCCGGGACCGTGCTGGGCCGGCTGGTCAGCCCGGCCATCGGCCCGCGCGAGCTCACCGGCATGCGCTACGCCTGGGGCCTCGTCGCGGCCGCGTTGATCGTCAGCGTGCAGCACGACAGCTGGGCCCCCGGCGGCGGCAACCTGCTGGGCCTGTTGCTGCTCGCGCTGGTGCCTGGGCTGATCTCGCTGAACCTGTACTACCGGGCGCTGCGCAGCACGCCGGCGACGCGGGCGACCTTCGCCGAGCTCGCCTTCCCGGCGACCGCCGCGATCGTCGGCGTGCTGTTCCTCGGCAGCTCACTGTCGAACACGCAGTGGCTCGGCTTCGCGATCGTCGTCGTCGCGATCACCGCGCTGAGCCTGCGCGAGCACGCCGCGGACCCGGTGGTCCTCGCCGACGAGCCGCCACTACCGGAGGCGGCTTCGCACACCGTGCCGGCCCGGCCGTGACGCGGCGCTAGCCCTCGCGGGCGGGCGCCGTCTCGTCCGGCCACCCGGTCGCCAGCTCGATCGTGGCGCCGAGATCGAGTTCGGCGGCGCGCTGCGCGATGCCCTGCGAGACCGACAGGTACTCACCGGACGTGCCGCCGGACAGGAAGATCGTGACCTCGTCCGCGCTCTCGCGCCCCGCGCAGCGGCCGGTGAGGACCTCCCCGATCGAGCCGAGAACGGACAGCTGCGTGCCCGGCTCGAGCGACTGCGGGATCAGCAGCTCACCGTCCTCGGTGGTGGCTCGCTCGACGAGGTCGGCATAGAGTCGCGCGCCGGTCATGGTCCGGGTGTCGAGCTCGCGCCGGTCCGCATAGTGCTGGCCGATGGCATTGATGTGCGTGCCCGGCCGCACGGCGGCGCCGTCGAACACCGGCGCGCGCGAGTTCGTCGCGGTGCACAACACGTCGGCGCGTTCGACGACGGCCTCGGCACTGGGCAGGGGAGTCATCGTGATGCCGTACTGCGCCTGCATGTCCGCGGCGAACGACGTCCGGCGCGCCTCGTCCCTGCCGTAGCAGAACCCCTCGGTGTACGAGCCGGCCGCGGCGTGTGCGGCAACCTGCGCGCGGGCCTGCCGGCCGGTGCCGATGATGCCCAGGGTGCGGGCGTTCTGACGCGCCAGGGCGCGCGTCGCGACGGCACCGCTGGCACCGGTGCGCGCCCAGCTCAACCAGCCGGATTCGATCACCGCCTCGAGACCGCCGTCCTCGAGCCGGAAGAGCATCATCACCTTCTGTGGCACGTCCTGCCCGCGGTTGCCGCCGGTGTAGATGTAGGCGCCGACGCTCGAGCCGCCCGTCCAGATACCCGGGCACACGTGCAGCAACGTCTTCGTGCCAGGCGCGTCGACATGCATGCGCGGCTTCTCGACGAGGGACCCGTCCGCCGCGGCGCGGTAACCGTCGGCCACCATCTCGACGACGTCGCCGACCGTGAAGTTCTCGGCCAGGCACGCGCTGGTGAGTACCCGGACCGAACTCGAACCGACGGGCATGGGTCCTCCGGAGGGGCGTTGACAGCGCGCCGACGGCTCTGCGACAGTCAGCCTTAATTTGAATCCAGAATACCAATACCGGGTGGCCTCATGCATGCCGAACGCAAGCCTGCCTACGGGTCGGACCTGATGGCGGATGCGATCGCCGAGCTCGGTGTCGAGTACATCAGCCTGAACCCGGGCGCCACCTTCCGCGGCCTGCACGACTCGCTGGTCAACTATCTCGACCAGGGCGTCCAGCTCATCGAGTGCCCGCACGAGAAGATCGCGGTAGGCCTCGCGCACGGTTACGCGAAGGCCAGCGGCAAGCCGATGGCGGTGCTGCTGCACGACCTCGTCGGGCTGCTGCACGGCGCGATGGGCGTCTACTACGCGTTCTCCGACCGGGCGCCGGTGTTCGTCTTCGGCGGCTCGGGACCGGCCGCGCACGAGCGGCGCCGCGCGTACATCGACTGGGTGCACTCGGCCAACACGCAAGGCGGTGCAGTGCGCGGGTACACGAAGTGGGACTACGAGCCCACCTCGCTGGCCTCCGTACCCGGCGTGATCGCCCGCGCCGCGCGCATCGCGCTCACCGAACCGCAGGGTCCGGTCTACGTCGCGCTGGATGCGGCGCTGCAAGAGGACCCGGTGCCCGACGCGTCCCTGCGGCCGGTCCCGCACCAGCTGCCGACACGCATCGCACCCGACCCGGCGGCGCTGGCCGATGCCGCCGACCGGCTCGTCGCAGCGCAGCGCCCGATGATCGTCGTCGGGTTCGCCGGCCGCGACCCGGCCGCGTTCGGCCAGCTCACCGAACTCGCCGAACTGCTCGGTGCGGGCGTGGTGGACACCTTCGCCCGGCTCAACTTCCCCTCCGCGCACCCGCTCGCCGCGCACGGCACCGACTGCCTCGACGAGGCCGACTGCGTCCTGCTCGTCGACCTGAAGGACTCCGAGAAGGCGCTGAGCACGGTCGAACCCACCACCCGGGAGACCCGCTCCCGGCTGGCCGGCGACTGCACGGTCATCGACCTGGGCTTCGGCGACCTCGAGATCTCCGCGTGGAGCGACGACCGCGGCGCGCCGCGCCAGGCCGACGTGCTGCTCACCGCGGACACGGTGCTGGCGCTGCCGCAACTCGTCGCGGCCTGTCGCCGCCGGCTCGGTGAATCGGGCCCCGACGCGCACAACGCCGCCTGGCGCGAGCAGGTGAGCACCGCGCGTGCGGCGGTGCGGCGTCGCTGGGCGGCCAAGGCGGACGAGCTGCGCGACGCCGTGCCGATCTCGCCGGCGCGGCTGGCCGCCGACGTGTGGTCGGTGATCCGCGAACACGATTGGGTGCTGACGGCCAACACCGCCGAGGAGTGGGCGCTGCGGCTCTGGGACTTCGACCGGCCCTACTGCTACCCCGGGCGCCAGCTCGGCACCGCTACCCAGATCGGCATGTCGCTCGGCGTCGCGCTCGCGCACAAGGGGACCGGGCGGCTCGTCGTCGACCTGCAACCGGACGGCGACCTGATGTTCGACGCCGGCGCGCTGTGGGTGGCGTCCTACTACGAACTGCCGCTGCTGGTCGTGATGGTGAACAACCGCGCGTACTACAACGACTGGCACCACCAGGAGCTGATTGCGCGGGACCGCGGCACCGATGTCGAGAAGGCCTACCTCGGCATGGAGATCGACAATCCGGCCCCCGACTTCGCCGCCCTCGCGGCTTCCTTCTCGTGGTACGCGGAGGGACCGATCATCGATCCCGACGCAATCGAACCTGCCGTGCGCCGCGCGGCTCAGCACGTTCTGTCCACCGGTGGTCCGGCGCTCGTCGATGTCGTGACGGCACGCCGGTGACCGGTTGAGGAGGTATGCGGATGAAGGACGGCCGAATAGCGGTGGTGGGTCTGGGCAAGATGGGCCTGCCCATCGCCGGACATCTCACCGCGTCGGGACAGCCGACCGCCGGGTACGACCCGTCGCCGCAGGCGCAGGCCGCGGCGCGCGAGCGTGGCGTCGAGGTCCTTGCCGACCTCGCCGAACTCGTGCGCAGCAGCGCGGCCACGCTGATCGTCGTCGGCAACGACGAGCAGGTCGTCGACGTGTGCCTGTCCGCGGGCGGGGTGATCGACGCGGCCGCGCCCGGGCACGCGGTGTTCATCTGCAGCACGGTCTCGCCCGAGACGTCGGTCCGGATCGGTGAGCGCGGCTCGGCCGCCGGGGTGCACGTCCTCGACGCGACGCTCTCGCGCGGTGAGTTCGGCGCGATCGACGGCACGCTGCTGATGATGGGTGCCGGGCCCGAGGAGGTGCTCGACGAATGGGCGGACACCTTCCGCTGCTTCGCGCCGGACATCGTGCACCTGGGCAGCCTCGGCGCCGGCCAGGTCGGCAAGCTGACGAACAACCTGCTCGTCTGGGTGAACCTGGTGGGCAACTACGAGGCACTCCGGCTGGGCATGCGCTTCGGCGTCGACCAGGAGAAGCTGCGGCAGGCGCTGCTGCTCTCCGGCGGAGACAACCCGATGATGCGCACCTGGCGCCGCCCGCGTCCGATGCCCTGGGCCGAGGACGACATGGCGATCGTGCTGGAGCGTGCCGACGCGCTGCGCATCCCGCTGCCGATGGCCGGCCTCGTCCGCGAGCTCGTCAAGGACATCAAGATCCGCAAGCGCGGCTGGGGTACCGATCCGGAGTCCTACGAGAGCATGTTCGACTTCGTCGAATGGGTGGAGTCGGCCGCCGCCGCGCCGCGCACGGAGGTGTCGGCATGACCGCGCGGCTCTACGCGGATCTCGTCCTGACCGGATGTGGACCCGGCTCCCAGTTGCCGGCGCACGACTCCGGCTCGGCCCTGCGGGCCGTGGCCGTCCGCGACGGCCGGATCGCGCACATCGGCAACTACGACGATGCCCGCGAGCTCGTCGGTCCGGACACCCGGGTCTACGACGTCGGCGGCCGCGCGGTTGCGCCGGCGATCACCGACAGCCACACGCACTTCCATCGCGCCTCGGTGATGGAGGAGATGTATCTCAACTTCGAGCGGCTGCAGCCCCGCTCGATCGAGGACGTGCTGCGCCTGGTGCGCGAGCGCGCCGAGACCGTGGCGCCGAACGCGTGGATCCAGGGCGACAGCCTCGAGGCACGCCGGCTCGAGGAACGGCGGCTGCCGACCCGCGAGGAGCTGGACGCTGCGGTGCCCGGGCGGGCGGTCGTCCTGCGCACCGTCGGGCGGCACGCGCTGTCCGCGAGCAGTGCCGCGCTGGCCGCGGCAGGCATCGACGCCGACACCGTCTCCCCGCCGGGTGGCCGCATCGAGCGCGACGCGACCGGCGCGCCGAACGGCATCCTGCACGAGCACGGCAAGCTTCGCCTGGACATGACGCGCGGCGACACGGTCATCCCACGGCCGGAGCCGAAGGACCGGCAGGCGGCGCTCGAGGTCGGCATGCGCCGTCTGGCCGCGGTCGGCATCGCGACGATCCACGACATCGTCCGTGAGCCGCGCGAGATCGCGGACTACATCGACCTCGACACGAGCGGCCGGTTGAAGATCCGGATCCGCCTCTATGTCCGCGGCCGCGAGTCGCAGACCCCGCTCGAATACCTCGCCGGGCTCGGCATGCGGCACGGCTTCGGCAGCGAGCGGCTGCGGCTGGCCGGGGTGAAGCTGAGCATCGACGGCGACACCGCGAACAAGAACTCCTCGGTGTACGACGCCTACCCCGGCGAGCCGGACAACTTCGGCCTGCTGCGCCTGACGCAGAGCGAGCTGACCGAGGCCGTCGAGAGCTGCCACCGCGCGATGCTCCCCGTGGCCATCCACGCGATCGGGCCGCGGGCCGTCGACATGGCACTCGACGCCATCCAGCATGCGCGCGAGGCGGTCCCGCACGCCAACCTCGCGCACCGCATCGAGCACGCATTCTTCGCCCAGCGCGGCGAGCGGCTCAAGCGCTTCGCCGAGCTTGCGGTCGTGTGGTCGACTCAGGTCTCGATGCTCAACTCCTCGGCCGACGGCTGGCGCGCCGCCACCGGCGACGAGTTCCTCGACGGGGTGCTGCCGTTGCGCACTGCGCTCGACCAGGGGGTGGCCGTCCAGCTCAACAGCGACTACCCGTGCTCACCGCTCGACCCGAGCGTCGGGCTGCGGGCCGCGGCCCAGCGCCGCACGCGCGAGGGCATGGTGTTCGCCCCGGAGGAGGCGATCACACCGCTCGAGGCGTTCCGGCTGATGACCCAGGCGCCGGCGGTGACGGTGGGGGAGAGCCATCTGGGCGGCACGCTGGCCGTCGGCAAGTGGGCCGACGTCATCGTCCTGCCCGAGGCGCCCGACGAGCGGCCCGACGTCCCGTTCCAGGTCGACGCCACGTTCACGGGCGGCGAACTCGTCTTCGAGCGCGGCGGCGAGGCGTGAGCGCGCCGGGCGAAGCCTGGCAGCCGGCGCGCGCGGTGGTGATCGGCGCCGGATCGGGCATCGGTCGGTCCGTCGCGCACGCCTTCGCCGGCCAGGGTGTGCCGGTGCTCGCCCTGTGCCGCCGCCCGGACGGTTTCGACGCCGGTACCACCGGGCTGATCGAGGTACGTCGCTGTGACGTGACCGTCGCCGACGAACTGCACGCCGGACTGGCGGAGATCGGCGGCGACACGGTGGTCGTGCACACGGCGGCGGCCGGTGCACCGGTGGCGCCGATCTGGGAGTGCGACGAGGACGCTGCGCTCGCCAGCCTGACGACCATGGTGACCAGCGTCTGGCAGTCGACGCACGACTGCCTCGCGGCCATGGTGGCGGCCGGCTCCGGATTGGTGCTGCTCGCCTCCAGCGGCGCGGCGAACAAGATCGCGACCGCACGCGCAACCTACTCGATGTGCAAGGCGGCCGTCGACCAGTTCGTCAAGGTCGTCGGTGCCGAGCTGCGCACCGCCGACAGCGCAGTCGGCATCGCCGCGTTCTACCCGGGAATGGTCGACACCGCTATGCAGCGCACGTCCCGTGCCGAGGCCGAGCGGCTCGTGGGTACGGCGTTCGGTCGCGACCTCGAGGGGTTCCGGGTCGACGAGGCCACGCTGCTCGACCCCGACCTCGTCGCGGACGACATCGTCACGCTGGCCGGGCGTTCGCCGCGCGAGCTCAACGGCGGCATCTGGCGGCTGCGGGACCGGCAGTGGTCGGCGGCATGAGCCGGCACCACCTGGACGGCCCGCTCTACTACGACGCGCTCGGGCCGGCCGGCGCCCCGCCGATGCTGTTCATCCATCCCAACCCGATGGACGGCTCGAGCTGGATCTATCAGATGGCGCACTTCTCCACCTGGTTCCGCTGCCTAGCGGTCGACCTGCCCGGTTACGGCCGCTCGCCACGCTCGGTGCCGGGGCTCACGATGGAGGATCTCGCGGACGCGTGTTGGGACGTCCTGGACCGCGAGTCGACCGAGCCCGCGGTGCTCGTGGGCTGCTCGATCGGCAGCCATATCGCGCAGTTCATGTACCACCGGCGCCCGGACGGCACCCGGGCGATCGTCCTGTGCGGTGCCGGCTGGCGCCCGACCAAAACGTTCCCCGCGCGCCGCATTGCCGAGTACCGCGCGTACGGGCTGGGCTACCGCTACGACTACACCCTGCAGGACTTCGCGCCGGCCTTCCGGGACGAGCCCATCGCACGCTGGTTCGCGCAGCTGTTCGTCGAGCGCAACGCCACCAGCGACCTCGACTCGATCATCCGCACCTTCGAGGCAGTCGAGCCGCCCGACCCGGACTGGTTGCAGCACGACCTGCGCGCCCCGGTGCTCATCCTCAGCGGCAGCGAGGACCCGACCGGCGCCGCTGCCCCCGCGCTGCAGGCGCGGCTGCCGGACGCGCGACTGGTCGTGCTCGAGGGTGCCGGGCACGCCTGCTACATCGAGCAGCCGGGGCGCTTCGACGCGGAAATGTCCGAATTCCTGCGCGCCCGCGGGGCTGTCGGCTAGCCCGCAGCTCCGTGCCGCGGACCGAAACCGAGAAGTTACGGGATTCTGGATACGAAATCATTGACGCATGAACAAGCAGATGACAAGCTCAGGGCGGCCGAAGCAGTGTCGCCAACATCACGGGATCGGCGGTGCAGGTAGTAGATGGTTGCAGCGATCGAAGTGCGCAGCCTGCATCACCGATATGCCGGTGCGGGCGACCATCCTGCAGCGATCAACGACGTTTCATTTGTCGTCGAAGAGAACCAATTCTTCACCCTGCTCGGCCCCAGCGGCTGCGGCAAGACCACGACGCTGCGCTGCATTGCCGGCCTGGAGCGGCCGACGTCGGGTGAGATCCGGCTCGGCGACGTCGTCGTCGTGTCCGGTCGCCACTTCGTGCCGACGCACAAGCGCGACATCGGCATGGTGTTCCAGGACTACGCCGTCTGGCCGCACATGACCGTCTTCGAGAACGTCGCATTCCCGCTGCGGATGACATCACGGCGCCGGATGCGCGCGAGCGAGTTGCGCGGCAAGGTGATGTCGACGCTCGAACTGATGGGCATGGAGCGCTTCGAGAAGCGGCGCGCCACGCAACTGTCGGGCGGCCAGCAGCAGCGCCTTTCCCTCGCCCGCGCCCTCGTGCGCGAGCCGCAGGTGCTCCTGCTCGACGAACCGCTGTCCAGCCTCGACGCCCGGCTGCGTTCGCGGATGCGCGCCGAGTTGCGCCGCATCCAACGGCAACTCGGCGTGACGACCGTCTTCGTCACGCACGACCAGGTCGAGGCACTGTCCCTGTCGAACATGATCGCCGTGATGAACGACGGCGACATCGTGCAACTGGGCCGTCCCCGCGATCTCTACTTCCGGCCCCAGACGCAGTTCGTGGGCAACCTCGTCGGTGCGGCGAACCTGGTGCACGGGCGGGTCATCTCCGTCGACGAGGCCGACGACGAGGACGGCACGCCGGTCGTGCGCGCCGCAACTCTCGAGACCACATTCGGCACGCTGCGGGTGACCGATCCGTCAGCCGAACAGATGCGGGTCGGCGCCGAGTGCTCGGTACTGGTGCGGCCGGAGTCGGTGATCCTGCACAGCGAAAGTCCGGAGCGCGAGAACGTCTTCATCGGCCGGGTGGAGCTCGCGCTGTTCGTCGGTGAAGCCGTCGACCACGAGGTCTCGATCGGCGAGCTGATGCTGAACGCAAGGGCGGCGAGCGTCACTCGCTTCCGCCGCGAGGAAAAGGTGTTCGTCGAACTTCCGGCGAGCAGTTGCGTCGTGTTCGCCGAATAGCGGAAACCAACATGAGGGAGCGTAAATGATCACACGAGCACGCGCGACGTACGCGACGCTGGTGTCCGTGGGCGCGCTCAGCCTTGCGCTCACGGCGTGCAGCAGCAGCGGCGGCGGTTCAGCCGGCCAGGCGACGAACTCCGCAGCAACGAACGCGCCGACGTCGCAGGCTGCCAACGGCGCGCTGTCGGCGATCTGTCAGAAGGGCCAGTCCGAAGGCCAGGTGGACTACTTCACCGAGCAGGACCCGTCGATCTTCGCCAAGGAAGCCAAGCCGTTCGAGACGCAGTACCCGGGAATCAAGGTCAAGATCACCCAACTCGAGCCGCAGGACCAGGTCTCCCGCGTGCTCACCGAGATCCAGGCGGGTCACAAGCTCGACGCCGACGTGCTCGCCGGCGACCCTGAGTCGGACCTGCCGCTGTTCAAGGCGAATGACATCCAGGCGGTCGACCTGACGCAGTACGGCGTGGCGTCCGACCTCGGCGTGAAGATCCTCGGCACCACGGTCTTCGTTACCCAGCGGGTGTTCCACGGCATCGGCTACAACACCCAGAAGTACAAGGCGTCCGACATCCCGGACACCTGGCAGGCGCTCGCCGATCCCAAACTCGCCGGCAAGATCTCGGTCGACCCGCGCGGCAAATGGATCGCACCTCTCGTGACCGACCCCAACTGGGGACCGACGAAGACGTACTCCTGGTACCAGGGCCTGCTCAAGACCGACAAGCCGCAGGTCGTCAAGGGCGTGACGGACAGCCTCACCAAGGTCGTGTCCGGCGAGGTACCGATCACCACCTCGGCCCGCAGCGCAGAGGTCGAGCAGCTGGCCGCGGGCGGCGCGCCGGTGGCGATCAAGTACCTCGACGTGGTCCCGGTCGACGAGGTCGTCGTCCCGCTGCTGAAGGGCGCCCCGCACCCGAACGCGGCCACCTGCTTCATGGCCTGGCTCACCGGCCCGGTGTCGCAGGCTCAGCAGTTCAAGTACGAGTTCAAGACGAACGGGCCGACGCCGAAGGGCATGCCGTCGGGCGCGTCGCTCACGAACGACCTGACCGAGCAGAACATCACCGAGATCGCTGACATCGAAACCAAGATGTCGGCCATCACCAAGTAGTGCCACCTGCGGCCAGGGTGTTGCCGGGTTTGACCGCGCGCACCCTGGCCGCATCGATGATGGGATGACGAGCACATGACGGCCGTCGAGGCACCGCCTGCCGAGCGGGTACCGGAACCGGCGCCACCCCCACGCCCGCCGTGGTACCTCCGTGGGCTGGATACGCTGATGGCGCGCCGGCTACAAGGCCGGACCGTTCTCGCGATCGTCGCCGTCGTCATCCTGCTCTACCTGGTGCTGGCGCCGCTGTTCCTGCTCGGCAGCACCTCGTTCCAGACGAACAACGACAACCTGCCCTTCGCGAAGGGCACGAAGTGGAACTTCGCGAACTACCGCGCGGTGTTCACGCACGGCTCGACGTACACGATCCTGGGCAACACCCTCGTGTTCGCGCTCGGTTCGCTCGCGGTCGCCGGCGTCATCGCCCTGGCCTTCGCCTGGCTGCTCGAACGGTCGAACATCCCCTGCCGCAGCGTGCTCTTCGTGCTCGTCATTGCGCCGTCCGGGATGCCGCTGCTCATCAGTTCGATCGCGTGGAGCCTGCTGCTCAACCCGACGAACGGCGTCGTCAACCAAGTGCTGGACACGGTGCTCGGCGTCAAGTTCAACGCCTACTCGCTGCCCGGCATGATCTTTGTCATGGGCATCGGCATGGTGCCCCTGACGTTCTTGCTGATAGTGGGCTCGCTGCGGGCGATGAACGGCTCGCTCGAGGACGCTGCGACGACCTCCGGTGCCAGCGGGGTGACGACCCTGCGCAAGGTCACGCTGCCGCTGCTGACGCCGGCGCTGCTGGCCGCCTTCGTGTACCAGTTCGTAACCGCGGTGAAGGACTTCGACGTACCGCTGATCCTCGGCTTGCCCGGACACGTCAACACGCTCAGCCTCGAGATCTACAACAACACCAACCCGCCGGTCGGCGTGCCCTCCTACGGACGGGCCAGCACCTACGGCTTCTTCCTGTTCCTGCTGGCGCTCGTGCCGCTGGTCGTCTACAACCGGGCGATCGGCTCGCGTGGCCGGTACGCGACGCTGTCCGGCCGGGCCCGCCGGCCGGTTCGGGTCAACCTCGGACGTTGGCGCTGGGCGATCTTCGCGGGCTGCATCGGCTACGTGTGCATCGCGCTGCTGCTGCCGCTGTTCATCCTGGTGTGGACGAGCCTGCAGCCGTTCTACAGCGGCATCAACGTGGCTGCCTGGAACCGGCTCAACACGGCGGGCTGGAACAACACGTTCAACGACCCCAACGTCATCCATGCCATGAAGAACACGCTCATCGTCGGCGCCGTCACGGCGGCCGTCACGATGGTGCTCTCGGCATTCATTTCCTGGGTGATCGTGCGAGCCCGTTCGCGGTCGGTGTGGCTGCTCGACATGCTGGCATTCATCCCGCACGCGATCCCGAGCATCGTGCTCGGCCTGTCGCTGCTCCTGGTCTACCTCGTGCTGCCCGTCCCGATCTACGGCACCATCTGGATCATCGTCATCGGTCAGGCGACGCTGTTCACCAGCCTGGGCACTCGGCTGATGAGCGCGGCCTTCGCGCAAATGCAGGTCGGGCTGGAAGAGGCGGCCGCGACGAGCGGCGCGCCCCTGCGCAGGACCTGGTTCCGCGTGATCGCCCCGCTGATCCGTGCGCCGTTCGCCAATGGCTACCTGCTCGTCTTCATGGCAAGCATGCAGAACCTGACGATCCCGCTACTGCTGGCCTCGCCGACGAATACCGTGATGTCGGCGATGATCTACCAGAAGTGGAACTACGGCCTGACTACCGAAGCGACCGTGATGTGCGTGACGCTCACCGCGATCACGATCACGCTCGCCGTGCTGGTGCGCGGGGTCGGCGGCAAGGCCGATGTCTGAGGCGGCAACGGCCGCAACCGTGCCACTCGCCTACCGACGGTCAGGCTCGGGACCGCCCCTGCTGCTGGTCGCGGGCACCGCATACGCAGGTTGCACCTGGTCGCCGGACTACGTGAACGGCCTGGCTGACGAGTACACCGTCGTCACCTTCGACCACCGCGGCACCGGCGACAGCCCGGCGGGGGACGAGGATCCTTACACGACCCGGCTCTTCGCCGCCGACGCGCTGCGCCTGGTGCGCGAGCTCGACACGGGCCCGGTGCACGTGCTCGGTCACTCGATGGGCGGGCGGGTCGCCCAGTGGATGGCGCTCGACGGTGCCGACGACGTCGCCTCGCTGCTGCTCGTGTCCACGGGCGCCGGACAGGACGACGGGCACGTGTGGCGCGACTGCGTGCCGGCCAACGTCGCTCTCGGTCTCGGCGAATTCGGCTACGAGCAGTTCATCCGCAACGTGCAGCGCACCTCGTTCTTCACCGACGCCTTCGCCGCGAGCGATCCCGACACGGTGCGCTGGCTCGGTGACGCGTTCTGGGCGGGCCGCGCCACGCTTGCCAACTACCTCCGGCACGTCATCGCCCGGCAGGGCCACTACACCCGCCACCTGCTCAGCCGCATCGCGCTGCCGACGCTGGTGACGGTCGGATCGGCCGACACGCACCGCGGCGGTACCGGCTCGCACGTCGAGCAGAGCGAGTATCTCGCCGCCCACATCCCGGGCGCGAGGTTCGAACCGATCGAGAGGGCCAAGCACGGCCTGTTCTGGGAGAACACCACGGCGATCCTCGGCCTCACCCGGGGATGGCTGGCCGAGCAAGCGAGCTGATCGCTACCGGATGGCGCGCACCGGAGCGCGATCGCTGCGCTTCGCGCCGGCGCCGTTGCTGCTCGCAGCCTTCGCCGTGCCGCTCCGCCTGCCGTTCGGGCGCGCTCCCTCGGCGGCCGCCGCCTCCTCGGCCTTCTGCTCATCCACGGCGGCAAGCTCCTTGATGCCGGTGCGGATGCGGTCGAAGTGGTTGGTGAGCCACGCCTTCGCGCCGGCGATGTCGCCCTCGGCGATCCGCTCGATCAGGTCCGTGTGGTGGCGGTGCCGGTCGGGGAACTTGATGGCGAGGTAGTAGCGGCCTACGTGGCTGCGCAGATCGTCGATCATCTCGACGAGCAACGGGTTGCGTTCGGCGTCGTAGAGCTCGCGGTAGAACCGGATGCGCAGATCGAGGAACTCGTCGCCCTGCTTGTGCCGGTCGAGCTTCTTGGCCAGCGTCTGAAGCCGCTCGAGCCGGTCGGGTTCGACCTCGGTGCATGCGCATTCGACGGCGTAGCACTCCAGCAGGATCCGCAGCCGATAGATCTCGTCGATCTGCTCGGGGGTCAACGTCCGGACGCGGGCGCCACGATGCGGATGGAACGTGATGATGCCCTCTGACTCGAGCTGCAGCAGCGCGGTACGCACCGGGATGCGCGACACGCCGATCGCCTCGGCGAGCGACTCCTGCCGCAGCCACTCGCCGGGTGCGAAAGCGCCACTCATGATGGCCTCGCGCAGGACGGCGTACACCATCTGCCCGATGGTCTTGTAGCCGCCGGAGAGCTGCTCGACGAGCGCGACGAACTGTCGGTCTCCGGCGAGATCACGATCCTTGCGAGGCGCCATGGATGCAATATACAGCGACGACGCCGAATTGCGGTGTCTTCAGCTGACAGTGGGCGGGTCGGCCGCGCCCTCCCGGGCGCTGTCGGTGAAGAACGAGATGCGGCCGTTGGTCTCCAGGACGGCCAGCCGGATCTCGTCGAAGCGTTCGATGCCCTGGTTGCGCGCGGCAGCCATCAGGTCGTCGAGCGAGATGAGCTGTTTGCGCATCACCGAGAAGACCGGTTCGCCGGCGTGCACGAGCACGATCGGCACACCGTGCGTGACCGGGCGCAGCCGGCGGGAGCGGGCGTTGACCCAGGAGATCGCGATCGTCAACAACGAGAACGTGCCGACGGCCAGCACCGCCGAGGTCACCGAGTAGTCCTGCTGCGTCACGCCCTGCTGGACGAGATCGCCCATCGTCACGTACAGCAGGAGCTGGAAGGTGCTCAGCTCGCCGAGCGTCGCCCGACCGCTGACCCGGGTGATGAACCAGAGGAACGCGAAGACGAACAGTGCGCGGTAGACGATTTCCATCAGGGCAGCAGCCAGGTGTGGAGCGAGGCGGTGGCGACCTGCCGGCCGCCGATGATCAGCTTCACCTCGGCGGACTTGCCGAGTTGGCTGCCCGGCTGGATGTAGGTGTCGTAGTCGACCACGAAGTCGTCGGTGCCGGATCGGGTGTCGAAGACGAAATAGATGAACGTCCCGTCGCTGCTGGCGCTGTCCGCATCGGGGTACCAGCCCTGCGTCTCGAACATGTGGAAGTAGCTGCGCGTCACGGCCAGGGTGATCTGCCTCGGGAACCCGCCGGGGTGATGGACCCGCACCCGCCAGGGGACGTCCAAACCTGCCCGGGCCGACTGCGGGTACGTGACCGACATGGTGTAGCCGTCCGATGCGACGGTCGTCGTGCGCGACCGGACGCCGAAGAAGCCGGTCGCGCCGAGCACGACGACGACGAGCAGCACCGCGATGCCCACGCCGCGACCCCACTGCGCCGCGGACCCTGTCTCCACCGGCCGAACATCGTCGAGCGTGGAGAGCGATTCGGCCACAACCGACGTAGTACACGCCGGACTCACCCGCGCGGCGGCGACACGCGGGCGCTGACTCCGGTTGGCGCTCGGGTGGCGCTACGCGAGGACCGGCCGCGTATCGACGTCGATGCGGGTCTCCAGGTTCACCAGGTACGAGTACAGGCCGTCCCACGCGCCCTTCTTGGCCGGGGACAGGCCGGACTTGTTCGCCTCGGTCTGGCAGACCTTCTCGTACGCGCGCATCAGTTGCGTGCACTTGTCGATCTGCGCTGTCACGCGCTTCTTGCCGTCGGCGTCCAGCCCGGGGTAGGCCTTGAGGAACTTCTTGGCGGCCTCGAGGAGATCGCGCAGCTTGTCGAGCTCCGCGCCGAGTTCGCCCTTGACCTTCTTGAACGCGGCGTCCGGATTGACGTGCTTGGCCGCGTCCTTCTTCTTGGTGACCCAGCTGACCCGATAGGCGCTGTGCTTGCCGATCGTTCCGATGACCACCGTTGCGAAGCTCAACTTCGGTTTCGTCATGTCTCTGCCCCCACTGTCACCCCGCGCGTTTTGGGGTGGTGATCATGGATGTCCGGTCGGCCCAGTATCGAACCGAGTCCGGGGCTCGTCAACGCGGCCGAGCCGGTCGCTTGCCCATGCGCTCGTCCGGCCGGAGCTGGATCAACTGATCAGCGATGCGGGTCTTCGCCAGTGCGGCCAGCACCTTCTTCGGCAGGTGTTCGGGCAGCTCGACGATGCTGTGGTTGGCGTGGATGTCGATCTTGCCGAAGGCCGAACCGTCGACGCCGCCCTCGTTGGCGATCGCCCCGACGATCTGCCCCGGCGTCACCCGGTGGCGGTAACCGACGTCGATGCGGTACTTCGCCAGCTTGCGGTCCTTGCCGCCCGCGCGCTCGGGCCGGGCCGGCCCGGCACGCTCCAGGTCGGACAGCAGGAAGTCGCCACCGTCCTGGCTCATCACGGCCAACGCCGCCGCCACATCGGCCATCGGCACGTTGTGCTCGCGCGCGTAGTCGAGCACGAGGCCTTTGAACATCGATTGGTTGGACGCGGCGAGGGCGGTGGTGATCGCGTCGTGGAACTTCGCGACCCGCTGCGCGTTGACGTCGTCGGCGCTGGGCAGATCCATCTCGGTGAGCGGCTGCCGGGTGGCCTTCTCGATGGCGTTGAGCAGCCCCTTCTCCCGTGGCGTGACGAACAGCAGCGCCTCGCCGCTGCGTCCGGCGCGACCGGTGCGCCCGATGCGGTGAACGTAGGACTCGGTGTCCGTCGGGATGTCGTAGTTGATGACGTGCGTGATGCGGTCGACGTCCAGGCCACGCGCAGCGACGTCGGTTGCCACTAGCAGGTCGAGCGCGCCGGTGCGGAGTTGGCCGATGACGCGCTCGCGCTGAGCCTGGTTGAGGTCGCCGTTGATCGCCTGCGCCGCGAAGCCGCGGCTACGCAGCCGCTCGGCGACGTCCTCGGTCGCCGACTTCGTGCGCACGAAGATCAGCACGGCTTGGTACGGCTCGACCTCGAGGATGCGGGTGAGCGCGTCCATCTTCTGCTGCCCGGCCACGAAGAGGAACCGCTGCCTGGTCCTGGCCGCGGTGACCGTGCGCGCCTTGACGGTGATCTCGACCGGGTCGTGCAGATACCGCTTCGAGATCCGCTTGATCGGTGGCGGCATCGTCGCCGAGAACAGCGCAACCTGCTTGCGATCGGGCGTGCGGGCCAGGATGCGTTCGACGTCCTCCTGGAACCCCATGCGCAGCATCTCGTCCGCCTCGTCGAGGACAAGGGTGCGCAGCGAGCCGAGCTGCAGCGTGCCTTTCTCCAGGTGATCGATCACGCGCCCCGGCGTGCCCACGACGACGTGTGCACCGCGGCGCAGGCCGGCCAGTTGCGGTGCGTAGGCCTGCCCGCCGTACACGGGCAGGACATGCAGGTCCTTGACGTGGTGCGCGTACCGGCCGAACGCCTCGGCCACCTGCAGCACGAGCTCGCGCGTCGGCGCCAGCACGAGCGCTTGCGTAGCCGAGGACTTGGCGTCGATGTTCGACAGGACCGGCAACGCGAACGCCGCGGTCTTGCCGGTGCCGGTCTGCGCCAGCCCGACGAGGTCGCGTCCGGCCAACAGGGTCGGAATCGTCGCAGCCTGGATGGGTGACGGGACCTCGTAGCCGAGGTCCTTCACCGCGCGCAGGAGGCGACGGTCGAGCCCGAGGCCGTCGAAGGTCGTCTCGGCGTCCGCTGCGGTCACGCCCAAGGGTATCGAGCGGGCTGGTACCAAGGGATCATGCGCGCAATTCGCTATGGCGGGTTCCAGGCGACGCCCGAGGTGGTGGCTGTGCCCGACCCCGTGTGCACCGACGACGGCGTGGTCGTCGAGGTCGAGGCGAGTGGCCTGTGCCGCAGCGACTGGCACGGCTGGATGGGTCACGACCCGGACATCGCGTTGCCACACGTACCGGGGCACGAGTTCGCCGGCCGCATCCGGGAGGTCGGCAGTTCGGTCGGCGTCTGGCATGTCGGCGATCGAGTAACCGCGTCGTTCGTCGGTGCGTGCGGGCGCTGCGAGGCGTGCCGGCGCGGCCAGCACCAGGTGTGTGACGACCAACAGCAGGTCGGCTTCCACTGCTGGGGCTCGTTCGCCGAACTCGTGGCGGTGCCACGGGGTGAACAGAACCTCGTACGGATTCCGGACGAGATCCCCATGGACGTGGCCGCGCTGCTCGGTTGCCGATTCGGTACCGCTTACCGCGCGGTCGTGCATCGCGGTCGCACGCGTACGGGCGAGTGGGTGGTGGTGCACGGCTGTGGCGGAGTCGGCTTGTCGTCCGTGCTGATCGCTGCGGCTCGCGGTGCTCGTGTCGTCGCGGTCGATGTGTCCACCGCCGCACTGGAACGAGCACGACGGTTCGGCGCGGTAGCGGTGCTCAACGCGTCCCAGGACGACGTGCCGTCAGCGGTCCATGACCTGACGGGTGGCGGCGCCCAGCTGTCGATCGACGCCTACGGCAGCGCGGCGACAGCCCGGACCTCGATCAGCTGCCTCGGCAAACGCGGCCGGCACGTCCAGGTCGGCCTGCTCGCCGAGGACGGCGGCACCGTGCGCGTGCCGATGGCCGCCGTGCTCAGCGCCGAACTGGACATCCTCGGCAGTCACGGCATGCCCGCGCACGACTACCCGGAGATGATCGCCGAGATCAGCTCCGGCGGCCTGGATCCGAGGCCGCTGATCGAGCGGCGAGTGGGGCTCGACGACGGTGCGCGCCTGCTCGCCGATGCCGGTGGCGCAGGCCGACCCGGCGTGACGATCATCGACCCGCGAAGCTGACGATCAGGATTCGAGGTGCGGGTAGCGGTAGTCGGTGACCGGCAGGTGGTTGCGCTTCACCGAGCGCGGGCTGGCGAAGCGGATCAGGTTCCACACGGTGCCGGCCTTGTCGTTGGTGCCGGACGCACGGGCGCCGCCGAAGGGCTGCGCACCGACGACCGAGCCGGTGGGCTTGTCGTTGACGTAGAAGTTGCCCGCCGCGTAGCGCAGTGCGTCGTTCGCCTGCCGCACGGCGGCCTCGTCGCCCGCGAAGACGGCGCCGGTCAGTCCGTAGGGCGTCGACTCGTCGACGGTCTTGAGCGTGTCTGTCCAGTCGGCGTCGTCGTAGACGTAGGTCGTGAGGACGGGCGCGAACAGCTCCTGGGTGATGAACGGTGACGACGGGTCGGCGACCTCCAGCACGGTGGGGTCGACGAACCAGCCGACGGAGTCGTCGGTGTTACCGCCGACCACGACCAGCCCTTCACCGCGCGCGCGGGCGAGGGCATCGGCGTGCTTCGCGTGCTGCTTGGCGTTGATGACGGCGCCGACGTAGGTCTCGGTCTCGGTCGGGTCACCCACGACCACGGATTCGGTCAGCGCGATGAGCCGCTCCTTGAGCTGCGGCCACAGGCTGCGCGGCGCGTAGAGGCGCGACGCCGCGGAGCACTTCTGTCCCTGGTACTCGTAGGCGCCGCGTACGCAGGCCGCGGCGAGTTGGTCGAGGTCGGCCGACGGGTGCGCGAGGATGAAGTCCTTGCCCCCTGTCTCGCCGACGATGCGCGGGTAGTTCTTGTAGTTGGCGACGTTCGCCCCGACCGTGCGCCAGATGTGCTGGAACGTGGTCGTCGAACCGGTGAAGTGGACCCCGGCCAGATCGCGGTGGTTGAGCGCGACCTCGCCGATCTCCGCGCCGTCGCCGTAGGCGACGTTGACGACTCCGTCGGGGAGGCCTGCCTCGCGCAGGAGTTGCAGCGAGAGGTGCGCGACCAGCGACGCGCTCTCGGCCGGCTTCCACACCACCGTGTTGCCGAGCACTGCCGGTCCGAACGCGAGGTTGTTCATGCAGGTGAAGTTGAACGGCGTGATCGCGAAGACGAAGCCCTCCAGCGGGCGGTACTCGGCGGAGTTCCACTCACCCGGACGCGAGCCGGGCTGCACGTCGTACATGTCGAGCATGTTCTTGACGTTGGCCCGGATGAAGTCGAGCGTCTCGCATGCCGCATCGATGTCGGCTTGATAGGTCGTCTTCGACAGCTCGAGCATCGTCGCCGCGTTGAGCCGGTCGCGCCACGGGCCGTGCTCGAGCATGTCCGCCGCACGCAGGAACGGCGCGACGCGCTCCTCCCACGGCAGCCGTCCCCACCAGGTGGACGCCGCGAGGGCCGCGTCGATCGCTCGCTGCGTTTCGGCGGCGCCCGCCCAGTGCACCGAACCGAGCTGCACCTTGTGGGCGTGCGGCGTGACGATCGGTGCGAGCCGCCCGGTGCGTACCTGCTCGCCACCGATCACGTTCGCGACGTCGAAGGACTCCGCGCGCACCTCGTCCAACGCTGCGGCGATGCTGACGCGCTCCGGCGAGCCGGGCGCGAACGCCAGCGGCGTCGTCGGGCCTACGGGGAACAGGGCGGTGCGGGCGGCGGGCGCGGTCATCGCGGCGTCCTCTCAGAACATGCTGCTCGGTGCACAGGACGCTACGGCCGCGGCGGCTGCAGATGCTTCGGCTCGGGAGCGGAAAGTCCGGCCGCCATTTCCTACGATTGTCGAAACACGGAAGAGGAGCGGCGGTCGGTGGCTGACATTCAGCAGCAGGTTGAGGCGCTGGCGGGCGTGCTCGGCTGCGCCGTGCTCGTCGAGGACCAGCGGCACCGCCCGTTGTGGTGGAGCGCGCAGGGCCAGGTCGACGACGTGCGGATGCGCTCGATCCTGCAGCGCGAGCCGCCGCCTGGCGCGGCGGCACTCGTCACGCGGCTCGGCCTGCCGACTGCAGAGGGCCCGGTGCGCACCCCGTCGCTGCCCGACGTCGACATGGCCGAGCGGTGGTGCGTCCCGCTCCGGCACGGCCGGAATCTGCTCGGCTACCTCTGGGTGCTCGACGCCGACAACCGCGTTTCGGAGGACGACCTCGAACCCGTCGTTGCGTGCGCCAAGATGGCCGCGGACGTCATCGCGCGCGCAGCACCGTCGGAGGAGGACCGGCGACACCGACGCGAGCACCTCGTGCTGCGTCTGCTCGCCGGCCATGACGTCGACGCCGCCGGCGAACTCATCGAGCTGGAATCGCTGAGAGCCGACGTAGGTGTTGCGGTCGCCTTCCCGACGGATCCGCACGGGTGGGCCCTGCCGGGCGGGTTGTCGGCGCACCTCGATCCGGAGCCCGGTGCGGTGTTCGCCGGCGGCTCGCCGGTGCCGCTCGCCGACCTGGCGGTTGCTGCCGAGCGGGCGCGCACGACGGCGCGCGCACTGCGCGCGGGGGCCCGGCTCACCTCGCCGTCGTGGGACACCCTCGGCGAATGGCATTTCATCGTCGCCGCGCCACCGGAACTCACCCCGGGACTGGTGCATCACGGCGCGGAGGTGCTCGCCGCGCAGAAGCGACCGGAGCTCATCGAGACGGCACGGTGCGTGCTGGACAACGGCGGTGACGTCACCGTGAGCGCCGAACAGCTGCACATCCACCGCACCACGCTCTATTACCGGCTCGAACGTATCGAGGCGCTCACCGGAGTCAACCTGCGGTTGGCCGCAGGGCGGGACGCACTCCAGATGGCGCTGCATCTGGCCGCATATCGTGCGGCAGCCGACTGACCGATTCCGACATTTGTCGAAACGAACGGCGCCGACTTCCGCGTTCGCGCCGAAGCCAAGACCCGTGCCGAGCTTCTAGCGTCTGCCACATGGAGCTCCAAGCGGCCGACGTAGTCGTGATCGGGGCGGGCGCGATCGGCGCCAGCGCGGCCCATCACCTCGCGGCAGCGGGGCAGCGAGTCGTTGTCCTCGAGGCCCTCGACGGTCCTGCTGCCGGCAGTACCGGGCGCTCCTTCGCCTCGATCCGCGGGCAGTGGGCCGACGAGCTGAACATCGAGATGTCCTGGCGCAGCATCAGGGCATTCCGCGAGTTCCCGCAGCGGTACGGCGTTGACGTCGGATACCGGCCGTCCGGGTACCTGCTGCTCGTCTCGCACCAACTGTGGGACGCACAGTTGCGCGCGGTCGAACTGCAGCGCGAGCACGGTCTGCCGGTCGAGGTCCTCTCGTTCGAGGCGGCGCAGGCCATCACCCCCTTCTCCGCCGACGGCCTCGGCGGTACGACCTGGGGCCCGGCCGACGGTGTCGTCGACCCGCACCTCGCGACCAGCGCCTACCTCGACCTGGCCCGCAACGGCGGCGCGACCGTGCGGTTCCGCCACCGGGTCGACTCGATCGCCGCGCACGGGGACGGCAGCTGGACGGTCACGGCGGGCACGACCGAGCTGCGCTGCCAGCACGTCGTGAACGCCGCGGGAGGCTGGGCCGGGGAGGTCGCCACACTGGCCGGACTGGACGTACCGGTCGTCCACTCGCGCCGCAACGTGTACGCCTCGGCCGCCGGCGCGCTCGCCGGTTCGCTGCCGATGACCGTCGACTTCACCTCCGGCTTCTACCTGCGCAGCGAAGGCCCGCGTCTGCTCTTCGGTGGCGCACGCCCGGACGAGGTGGACGGCTACCGGACCGACGTCGACTGGGCGTGGATGGAGGAATTGCTCGCCCTCGGCGCACGCAGATTCCCCTGGATCGTCGATGTTCCGTTGGACCGCGCCGGATGTTGGGCCGGAACCTACGAGAACACTCCCGATCACCACGGCATCCTCGGTTCCGTGCCGGACGCACCGACGTGGGTCAACGCCTGCGGCTTCTCCGGCCACGGCATGATGCAGGCCCCGGAGATCGGCCGCCTCACTGCCGAGCAGGTGACGACCGGCGGCATCGCCGGCCTCGACGTCACGGCGTTGCGCATCGAACGGTTCGCCGCAACTGCTGCCAACCGCCCCGTCGAGCTGGTGTTCTGACGTGCCTCGGACAAGGGAGTCCTGATGTACCCGACGCTGTACGCGGACCCGGCCAAAACCGCGTGGATCGACGCGACCACCAAGGACCTCGGCACGTTCGGCGAGCAGCACCGCACGGAACTCGACGTCGCCAACCGGGCCAACAAGTTCCCTCGCGAGCTGTACCGCGAGCTCGGCCGGCTCGGCTATCTCGGCCCGCTCGTCCCGGCCGAGTACGGCGGGCTGGGTGGCGGTGTCGCCGAGTACGCGGTCATCGCGGAGGAGGTCGGCCGGCACGGGCTCGTCTCGGGCCAGATCGCCGCGCAGGGCCAGCGCTGGCTCCTCGACTGGGGCACCGACGAGCAGAAGGACCAATGGCTGCGCGGCATCGCCACTGGAGAGATCGTGTTCTCCGAGTGCATCAGCGAGAAGAACGCCGGGTCATCGTTCAAGGCGATGAAGTCGATCGCGGTTCGCGACGGCGGCGACTGGTTGCTCACCGGGAGCAAGACGCACATCAACCTCGGCGCCGACTGCGACGTGACCCTGTTCTACGCCATGGCCGATGAGGGGCTCACCTGCTTCCTCGTCGACATGACGCTGCCCGGCATCCGCACCCACGTGACCCGCGCGATCGGGCTGCGGCTCATCCGTACCGCCGACGTGGAGTTCGAGCAGGTGCGCGTGCCTGACGCCGCCCGGCTCGGGCCCGCGGGCGAGGGGCTGCAAACCTTCCTGTCCACGTTCAACATCAGTCGCCTCGGCAACGCCTCCGAGCTCATCGGGCTCGGCCGTCGGTCTCTCGCGCTGGCACTCGACTACGCAACGCAACGACAGGTCGGCAACCAGATGGTCACCGACTTTCAGGGCATCCAATGGACCGTCGCGGACGCCTGGACCGCGCTCCAGGCCGCATCACTCGCGCGCGACGACGCGGCTGTCGCGCACGCGCGCGGCGAGGACATCGCGCTGCGCACCACGACAGCGAAGAAGCTCGCGATCGACGCCGCCGAGCAGGCATCGGACGCCGCGTACAGCTTGGTCGGCGGGCACGGCCTCTACGTCGACACCCCGTACACCGACATCGTCAACGACATCAAGGTCCTCAAGGTCGCGGGCGGCTCGAACGAGATCATGCGCAACTACATCGCCCGCCGCGTCCTGAACGAACCCGGCCGCGCGGGCTTGGCGTGAGCGCCAACCTGGCGACCGCGATCGTCGATCAGGCCGAGGCGCGTCCGGAGCTACGCCTCGGTACGACCGATGACCAACTGCTCCTGCCTGACGCCCTGGCGCTGGCAGCCGGTCGAGCGCGGGAGCTGCTCGCGTCCGGCCTGCAGCCGGGGGAGCGTGTCGCGCTGGTCGCGCCGACCTCGACCGACTACGTGTTGACCTGGGTCGGCTGCCTGCTTGCCGGGCTGCCCGCCGCCCTGGTGAACCCCACCTATCCCGCCGAGCTCATCGCCGAGATGCTGGCGCCGGCCGCCCCCGCCCGCGTGCTCGGGATGGCCGAGATCGCCGCGGCGCGGAAAGCCGGTCGGGCTGAACTCACCGGGCTGCCGGGTCTGGGCGCCGACCGGTTCGATGTCGTCTCGTTCATGCACACCTCCGGGACGACCGGGTTGCCGAAGTTCTGCGCGCAGAGCCATGACTACTTCGTGCGCATGGCCGCAGCGATGGCCGCCGCGCTCGACCTCAGCGCCGATGACCGGGTGCTCGCCCCGCTGCCGCTGTTCCACATCAACCCGATGGGCTACGGCATCATCACCGCACTGCTCACCGGCGCCGACGCGCTCACCGTGGGCAAGTTCTCGGCGAGCGCGTTCTGGCCGACCGCAGTCGCGGAGCAGGTCACGGTGTTGGTGTTGCATGCCCCGCCGGTCGAGATCATCAAGCGTGCGAGCACCGCTGCGGATGCGGCTGGGCATCGCGTCCGGACGATGTTCTACGCCGACCGCGAGTTCCTTCGCCGGTTCGACATCCCGTCCGCGGTCTCCGGCTACGGCTCGACCGAGGCCGGCGGCGTCTCGCACCTGCACCGCTGGTCGGCTGCCGACGACATCCCCGACGACGCCAGCAGGCACGGCGGCGCTGCGCGCTCGGACTTCGACTGGCGCCTGGACGACCGCGGCATCATCCACGTCCGCGAGCGCGAGCGTGCGGCCCTGTTCGACGGCTACGTCACCGCGGACGGCCTCGACCCGCGCCGCGACGCCGACGGCTGGTTCGACACCGGGGACCTCGGGCGGGCCGAGGCGCCGGACCACTTGGTGTTCCTCGAGCGCGCCGCAGAGTCCATCCGCGTCAAGGGCGAGTTCGTGCCCATCCCGTTCGTCGAGAACCACCTCGCCACGCTGCCCGGCGTCACGGACCATGCGATCTGGAAGCGCAAGGGCGCGCTCGTCGACGAGGAAGTGGTGCTCTACGCGGTAGCCGACCCGCTGCCGCTGGACGAGCTGCGGGCGCGCGTGGCCGAACTGCCCGCGTTCATGCGGCCGTCCGCCGTCGCGCTCGTCGCCGATCTGCCTCGGGACGCGGCGGCCGGCAAGGTGCAACGCCGCCTGCTCGGCGAACACCCCGTCCGCGAATGGGTCGAGCTCGCATGAATGCCTCAGGCGACGACACAGATGTCGACCTGCCCGGCTGGGCGGTCGACATGGTCGACCTGCACGTGCACGCGGCGCCGAGTCTCCTGCCGCGACACGGCGACGATGCCCAGACGGTCTCGGCGGAGCGAGCCGTCGGGTTCGGCACCGTCGTGCTCAAGTCCCATGAGGGCAGCACCGTCGAGCGCGCCGCGATCGCAGGCCAGGGCGTGCACGGCGGTGTCGTCCTCAACAGCCCGGTCGGCGGCGCGAACCCCGACGCCGTTCAGGTCGCCGCTCGCCTCGGCGGCCGGGTCGTCTGGATGCCGACGGTATCCGCGCTGAACCACAAGGCGGGTGCGAACTCGCCCGAGCTGTCGGTGCACCGCGGCTTCGAGCTCGGCGCGGTCGCGGTGACCGACGGCGACGGACGGCTGTTGCCCGCCTGGAACGACGTCCTGGACGTCGTCGTCGAACACGACCTGCTGCTCGCGAGCGGTCATCTCGCCGCGCGCGAGACAGTCGCCCTGTTCACCGAGGCACGCGCCCGAGGCGCGCAGCGGCTGATGATGAACCACCCGATGATGGCGTTCCTGCACTGGACCGACGAGGACGCGGCCGCGCTGTCCGCACTGGACGTGCATCTGGAGCTCGGCATCCTGCCCGATCTGCTCGGCGACGCCGAGCACGCCAGCCTCAACCTCACCCGCACCTACCCGCAGTCGCTGCTGGTGTTCGGCGGCGACCTCGGCCACGCCCATCACGCCGGACCCGGCACCGCCGTTGCGCCGTGGCTGCGCGCCCTCGAGACCGAGGTCGGGGCCGAGCGTGCCACCGCGATCATGACCACCCAGACCCGGAGCCTGCTGCTGCCATGACGACCATCGCGTTGCTTCCCGGAGACGGCATCGGCGCCGAGATCCTCGACGGCCCGATCTCCTATCTGCGTCAGCTCGCTCGCGAGGGCGCACCGATCGAACTCACCGGCCCCTGGCCCTACGGCACGACAGGCTGGCTGCAGACCGGCTCGACCTTGCCTGCCGAGACGATCGCCGCGTGCCGCGACGCAGACGTCATCCTCTCGGGCGCGGTCGGCACCCATCCTGGCGTGACCGCCGACGAGTGCCCCAACCCCGAAGCGGCGCTCATCGAACTGCGGCACCTGTTCGACCTGCGCATCAGTGTCCGCACCGTGCGCGTGCCAGGCGGCGAGGACGTCGTGATCGTCCGCAACATCACCGGCGGCGCCTATGCCGGCCCGGACCGGCGCGTCGAGAGCGACGGACTCAACGAGGCCGAAGACCGCATCGTCCTCAACCCGGCCCGCATCCAGGAGGTGTTCGACATCGCCGTCGAGCATGCCCGCACGCACCCCGGCCGGCGGGTGATGAGCGTCGACAAGGCGAGCGTCTATGCCACGTCGCGACTGTGGCGCCGCATCTCGCGCGCGACCGCAGCGGCCACCGGCTTGGCCATCGACGATGTGAACGTCGATCGCGCCGCCTACGAACTCGTCAAGTCCGACGAATTGCCTGCGGTGATCGTCACCGAAGGGCTGTTCGGCGACATCCTCTCCGACATCGTGTGTGCCCGCGCCGGCTCGCCGGCGCTGTGCGGCTCGGCGACGGTCAATCCAGACCGCGACTTCGGCGGAGGAGCGACGGCTCTGTTCGAGCCCGCGCACGGCTCGTCGCCGCACCGCACCGGCAGCCGGCGCTCGAACCCGACCGGGGCGTGGCTCGCCCTCGCCGATCTGCTGGAGTGGTGCCCGGACCTCGTGACGCTCGGGCTGCACCGGGCGGTGCGCGGCGCGCTCGACCGCGTGCTCGACGCCGGCGCACCGACCTACGACCTCGGCCGTGCGGGCGAGACGACTCTCGACCTCGACGAGTTCAACGAGCGCGTGCTCGAGGCACTGGCGACGGTGACCGCGTGAGCACGCCGTTCCGGCAGCTCCACCACATCTGCATCGTCGTGCACGACCTGGACAGGACCGCCGCCTACTACGAGTCGATCGGCATCGGACCGTGGCAGGACTACCCACCGCTCTCCGAGTACACCGATCTGCAGGTGCCGAACCTCGAGGCGTTCCTGGGGCTCCGCTACAAGTTCGTCAACCTCGACAACGTCCAACTCCAGCTGTGCCAACCGCCTGAGCTCGACTGCCCGCAACGCCGATTCCTCGACGAGCGCGGCGAAGGCGTCTACCACCTCGGTTTCGAGTCGGACGTGGACAAAGCCGCCGAGCAGGGCGCAGCGCTCGGACTCACGGTCACCGCGCGCGGCCAACGAGACAACGGTTCCGGTTTCGTCTACTTCGACACCCGTCCCGACGCCGCCGTCGTGCTGATGGCGCGGAAGACGGTATAGCCGGTGCGGCTCGAGGCTCAGGGATTGATGGTGATGGTGAAGGTTCGGCTCGCGGTGTTGGTGGGTGTGCCGTTGTCGGACACGTGGACGGTGAAGGTGTAGCTGCCGGCGGTGCTCGGGGTGCCGGAGATGGCGCCGGCCCCGAGGGCGAGTTTCAGTCCCGGTGGCAGCGCGCCGCTGCTGACGGTCCATGCGTAGGCGCCCTTGCCGCCGTTGACCTTGAGGGTCTGGTAGTAGTACTTCTTCACCTTGCCGTCGGGCAGGCTCGCCGTCGTGATCGTCATCGGTGCGATGACGATCGTGAAGGTCTTGGTGGCAGTGTTCTTCGGCGTGCTGCTGTCGGCGACCCGGACCGTGAAGGTGAAGCTCCCGGACACCGTCGGGACGCCGCCGATCGTGCCGCCGGGGGCAAGCTTCAGGCCGGTGGGCAGGCTGCCCGAGGCGATCGACCAGGTGAGTGTCGCCCGGCCACCAGTGGCCTTCAGGGTCTGTGTCGAGTAGTTCTTCTGCACCAGACCGGCTACCAGGCTGTCGTTGATGATCTCCATCGGCACGACGCCGAGCGTGAGTGTCCGGGTAGCGGTGATCTTCGGCGAGCTCGAGTCGGTGACCCTGACCGTGAACGTCGAGGTGCCGACGACCGTGGGCGTGCCGCTGATCTTGCCCGCGGCCGAGAGCGTGAGCCCGGTCGGCAGCGAACCACCGGCCAGCGACCACGCGTAGGGCGTCTTGCCGCCCGCCGCCGTGAGCGTCGCGGCGTAGCCCTTCGCGATCGGCGCGCTCGCGAGCGTCGTCGTCGTGACACCGAGGGCGACGACGTTCAGCGTGCCGGTGTAGTGATCGATCGCGTAGTTGGCGTCGGACAACACGCCGCCCGAGCAACTGGCCGGGTCGAACGGATACGACCCGACCGGCAGAGAGGCGCTGATCGCCGTGCCGCCGGAGACCGTCGTGCAGGTGGCCCCGGTCACGGACAGCCCGGGCACCGGAGTGCTCGCCGAGTACTCCAGGTGTCCGGCGTTGTGGATGATCGTGCCGGTCACCGTCACCACGACCGGCGCGGTCGTGATCGTCAACTGCCCGTCGACGTAGGTCAGGCTGTAGTTCGGGCCGGCGTCCGCGCCCGAGCAGCTGATCGGGTAATGACCCACCGGCGACCCGGCCGTAGCCGTCGACACGCACGTCGGCGCCGTCACCAGATGATCGGAGCCGACCAGCCCGGACACCGTCGCGGTGAACTCCGGCAGCGTGTCGCCGTAGGCGATCGACTGGTCGTCGGCCGTGACGTCCAGTTCCTTCGTCCAGACGAACGCCATCGTCGCCGACGACGGGGAGCCGGTGGTGCCGGCGTCGCCGAGATAGGTCGCGACGATCGAGTGCGTTCCCGCATCCAGCACGAGACCGCTCAGCACCGCCGAACCGTCCTCCTGCACCGGGGCCGTGCCCAGTGCCGTGGCGGGGCTCGTCGACGTATCGGCGAAGGACACATCACCCGTCGGCGCCGCGCCGGCCGACACCACATGTGCCGTCACCGAGATCGGCGAGCCGTAGACGGACGCATCGACCGGATCCACCTGCGTCGTCGTGTCGGCCTTGCTGACCGTGAACGTGAACGTGGTCGTCGAGCCGAGCAGGGCGTCGCTGCCGTTGTACGTCGCCGTGATCGTGTGCGCCCCGGCGCTGAGGGTGACCGTGGGCAGGGCCAGCGTGGCCGTGCCGTCCGAACCGACGTCCGCCTGGCCCAGCGTGGTGTCGCCCTCGGAGAAGGTGACAGAGCCGTCGACCGCGACACTCGCCGTCACGGTGGCCGTCAGCGAGCCCGCCGTGCCGTAGAGGGCCGACTGGTCGTCGGCCGCCACGGCGGAGGCGACCTTCACGCCCGGAAGCTTGATGTAGGCCTCGGGCGTACCGCTGCCGGTCTGGTTGCCGAAGACGGTGAGCACCTGGTCGCCGGCGATTCCGGCGGGCAGCGTCACGGTGACGCTGGCGTTGCCGCGGTCGTCGTAGGGCTGGGTGCTGTTGGACGGAGACACCGGGATCGAGGACGACAGCACGGTGGCGCCGTCCTTGATCGTCAGCGACGTGTCCTGGACATCGTGCGGACCGGTCATCAACAGCGAGCTGAGCGAGAACGTGACCGGGTCGCCGGCGCTGTAGGTCGACGGGGCGTTCGCCGGGAAGGTGACCCGGACCGCGTGCTGGCTGTAGTCGACCGGCAGCGGCGTGGACAGGTACTGCTTCATGTAGTCCACCTGCGCCTGCAGGTCGGTCTGCTCGGTGTCCTCCTGGTGGGTGCCGTTGGCGAGCTCCCAGAAGTTGTCACCGCCGCTGGCGAGGAACGAGTTGACCGTGACGCTGTAGCTCGTCGTCAGGCCGATCGGTGTCCCGTTCAGCCACATCTGGTCCACGACGCCGAGGGTGGCGCCGCTGTGCACGGGATCGGGCACCTCGTGGTAGCTGTAGCTGAAGCCCTTGCTGAGGCCCAGCTTCAGGAACGGGCGTGCCGGGATGTTCGCGTGCGTGTTGTCGATGTTGTCGCGCGACCACTGCTCCTCGAGTACCTTCTTGAGCTGCGCACCGGTGAGCGTCATGTTGGTGAGTTCATTGGCGAACGGCTGAACGTTGGCGGCGGTGCGGTAGGTGAGGTCACCGGAGCCGTCGGCGTTCTGGCCTTCGAGGTCTGCCCGCAGACCGCCGGGGTTCATGAGCGCGATCTGGGCGGAGCCGTTGACCGAGGACACGTGGCCGGCGGGGTCGTCGGACGACGTCGCCCAGCGCTGGATCTCGGCGACCTGGTTGCCCAGGGTCGACTCACCGCCGCGGTTCTCGGTGCCGTCGGACAGGCGCGCTCGATCGAACGGCCCGCCGAGCTTGCCGAGGGTCTGCGCGCCGATGACGGCCGAGGCCGACACGGCGTCGGAGACGATCGCGGCGACCGTCGGGTCGTCGGGTGCGCTGAGCAGCGTGCTCACCGGGCCCTTGACCCCGACCAGGTTCGACGTCACGTCGACCGGGTTGCCGTCGGTGTCGAAGGAGTACACGAGCTGGTCGAGCGCGACCGCGTACGAGCCGGCCTGCAGGACCGGGCGCGAGGTGATCTGCCGGCCCGACCATCCCGGGACCGGGAACGAGCAGCTGTACTCGAGGTGGGTGTGACCGGAGAGGACCGCGTCGACGTTGTCGTTGATGCCGTTCAGTTCCTGGGCGAAGGACGAGCCACTGGTAAGCATCGTCGAGCATTCAGTTGAAGCGGCGCCCTCGTGCGTGAGCAGGACGACGAGCTTGTCACCGTTCGCCTTGAGCTGGTCGGCGTAGTGGTTGATCGCGGTGATCGTGCCGGCCTCGTCCTCGACGTGCACACCGGCGAGGTTCGCCGGGCTCTCCAGCGAGTTCAGGTCAGGCGTGACCGTGCCGACGAAACCGATCTTCACGGTCTGGCCGGAGTTGAGAACGACCGAGATCTCCTTGGTCGGCGGCGCGACCGTGTCGCCGACCTGGAGCGGACCGGAGCCGTCCGGGTCGCTCGAGTAGGTGACGTTCGCCGCCAGGTAGGGGAGGCCGTCGGGGTCGGCGGCCGTGGCCGCCGGGCCGAACGGGTTGCTGTCGGCGTCGTACTTCTTCATCAGCCTGTTGACGATGTCCTTCCAGCCGACGTTGTCGGCGCCGAGTGACGCCTGGCCGTCGAACTCGTGGTTGCCCACTGTCGACACGTCGAGCCCCATCGCACTCAGCGCATCCAGCGACGGCTTGTCGTGCGCGGTGAACGACTCGAATGTCGAGGCGCCCACGTTGTCGCCGCCCGAAGCGAAGATCGTCTTGTCGGCGCCGTACTGGTCGCGCAGCTCGTTCACGGCACCGCCGAGCGCGGCCGCGCCGCCGTCGGCGGAGTCCGCGACCAGGCGGCCGTGGAAGTCGTTGACCCCCACGATCTGCACGTCGGTCACCCTCGCCGCGTTCGCGTCGTCGAGCGCCGGCAGGGCGATGCCGATGACCATCGGGTTGTGGTCGGAGCTGCGGAACGGAGTGGCGCCGGCGAGGTCGGTCGCGTACGAGACGTCCGTCGGAATCCCGCTGCCCTGGCTGGTGCCGTAGTAGAAGTTCGTCGCGTTGTCGTTGTAGCGGCCGTAGTCGTAGGCGTCGGTCTCGTTGGCGTTGATCTCCCACACGTCGGCACCGGTGAAGTCCGACTGGAAGCCGGCGGACATGAACTCGTGGTCGATCGAGCCGACGGTGCCGTACCCGACCTGGTCGGTACCGGCGGCCGCTGCGGTGTTCGGTGTCGCAACCTTCACCGCGCCCGCGGCGTCGGTGCCCACGTTGACGTTGGAGGTGAAGTTGTAGGTGATGTCGTTCGCGTCGGTGGACTCCAGCAACGAGAAGTCCAGTGGGTCACGGCCCGTGCCGGGATCGGCCTGGGAGGCGGTGAGGATCGCCTTGATCGGGTCCTCTTCGGTGTAGGAGTTGAAGTCGCCGAGGATCAGCACCTTGTCGGTGTGCCACTTCGCGGCGAACTCGTTGGCGAAGCGGACGAGCTCCTGGCCCTGCTTGATGCGCGCCTGGTTGTAGGCGCCCACCAACGGGTCGGACTTGTTGTCACCGGTGATGGTGATGTTGGGGTCGTCGGACGTGCTCGTGCCGCCCTTGGACTTGAAGTGGTTCACGATGACGGCGAAGCCGTCGGAGTTCGGGTAGCCGACCGGCTTGAAGTACTGCGCCAGCGGTTCGCGGGCGTTGTCGAACGGCGAGGCGCCGTTGTAGGTCGGCTGCGCGTTGTTGCCCGGGCTGTCGGGGCTCAGCGGGTTGGCCGGGAAGTCCAGGTCGGACGGGCCTACCGGCACGACCGTGGCCTTCTTGTAGATGAAGGCCGACCGGATGACGTCCTGTCCCGAGGCGTAGGAGCAGCTCGCGTTCGCCCGTGACGCCGCGTTGCCGTCGATCGGAGTGACCCCGTCACCGCGCAGGATGGAGCACATGTGCACGAGCGAGGTGGCGTCGGTCGCTTCCTCGGGTGACTTGACGTAGCTCCAGACGTCCGAGCCGGCCGCCGCGTTGAGCTTGTCGACCAGGTACTTCAGTGCGTCGTCGCGGTTCGCGATCGGCGTGCCCTGACCCTGGTCCTTGAGGTTGCTCAGGTCGGGGGAGAGCGGGCTGTTCGTGATGCCCTGCTTGAGCTTGTTCGGGTTCTCGATCTCCTCCAGGGAGATGATGTCGGCGCCCGAGCCGCGGTTCACGGCGTTGAGGTCGATGCCGCCCAGCCCGTTGATCGCGGTCACGATCTTGGCGGTCTGACGGTTGAGGTCCTCCTGGCGTGCGGCACCGCGGGGGGCGTTCGCGAGGCCGGCCTTGTAGGCGGTCGGCGCACCGGAGACCGGGTCCCAGGCGGAGGCCTGCCCGAACGGCGAGACGCACTGGAACGTCAGGGTCCGGTTGGCGTCGCGGTCGTAGTCGTACTGGCAGCCCTTCGTCGTCGACGAGGTCACGCCGGCGGCGGAGTTGCCGATCGCGGGGTTGTCGGCGGCGAAGGCCTCGCCCGTCTCGGTGAAGAAGTTCTCGACGTTGAACGTGGCGACCCGGATGTTCGACGTGCCAGTCGCGTTGATGTTCGCCGGGCTCGGCGCGACGTTGGCGGGGCGGGTGTCCTCGAACGAGACCACGTCACGGCCGAGGTCGGGCGTGCCCTGGTCGGTGCTCGAGACCGGCGTGCCGAGGATCGCGCGGTCGGGCTGCAGATACCACTTACCGGCGCGGGTCGCGGCCGTCGACGAAAGGTCCGGCCAGAAGCCGAGGACGAGGGCGTGCCCGCTGGCCGCCGTGACGTGGGCGCGGACGCGCACCGAGTGCGTCGCGTCCATGTACGGAAGCGGGATCGCGCTGTTGCCGCTCTTGCTCGGGTTGTAGTGCGTGCTCGCCGCGGTGAAGAACGTGTTGGTGCCGTCACCGAGGAAGTAACCACGGTTGACGATGTCCTGCTCGGCGTTCTGGATGCAGGTCGTGCTGGCCGGCGTGCCGTCGGCCGCGCAGATCTCGGTCGGCTGGACGAGCGGCTTGTTGCCGCTGGCGACGCCGAGCTCACCGTCGGTCTCGTACTGGTACGTGTCGGTGATGACCGTGTCGGTGGGGGCGTAGGCCTCCCACTCGTGCGCCTCGCGGTCCGCGTACGTCGCCGGGAGCGCGGTCTGCACGGTGACCGTGCCGAGGCTGGCAGGGAGCTTGTGGGTGTTGGCGACGGTCGCGGTGATCTCGGTGGCGCTCTCGCTCGAGACCGCGCTTGCCGCCTTGTACTCGCTGACGGTGCCGCTGACCCGGACCGAGTCGCCGACTGCGATCGTGGCGCCGCCCGCGTCCTTGCCGGTGAAGCTGGTGCCGGTGTAGAAGACGAAGATCGCCTCGGAGGCGGGGGAGCTCGCGACGTCCGCATCGGGGGTCTGGATCACGTAGCCCGACAGTCCCGAGTTGGCCGCGCCGAGCGCGGCCGTGTTACCGGTGCCGGCGTAGCCCTTGTTCCACACGGCGGTGACGACGCCCTGCGTGCTCACCGTCTGGCCGGCGCCGGTGCCGGAGCTGGGCGCATACGTCGAGCGCGGCGCGGTGCCCTGGATCGAGGCGATCGACATCACGCTGTTGGTGACGGTGATGGTGAACGTCACGTCGATGGTGGTGGAGTCGTCCTGGTTGGTGACCGTGATCGTCACTGCGGTGGCCGGCTGGGTCGCCGTCGGGGTACCGGCGATGTCGCCGGTCGAGGCGTTGAGCGAGAGGCCGGCCGGGAGGGTGCCGGTTTTTAGCGCGAAGCCGTACCCGTTGTTGTTCGCCGGCGAGGCGGCGAGCTGGATGTCCGCCGGGCTGCCGACGGCCAGGGTCTGGTCGCCGGGGTTGGTGACCAGGAAGCTGCCGACGGTCAGCTTGAAGGTGATGGTCGCCTTGGCGTTCAGCGCGTCCTTCGCGGTCGCGGTGATCGTGGAGACCCCGGACGCCGTCGGCGTACCCGAGATGACGCCGGTGGCGGGGTCGACGCTGATCCCGCTCGGCTGCCCGCTGATCGAGTAGGTGATCGCGCCGACGCCACCGGTGGCCTGCAGGGTGGCGACCGTCGTCGGTTGGTTGACCAGAGCCGTCTGGTCGGTGACGCCCGCCAGTGCCAGCGCCGGCTGGCTGTCGCCGTTCGAGTTGATCGCGTACGGCGCGATGGCGGTGAAGTCGGTGTGGTTGTTGTTGGTGTCGGTGCCGATCGGGGTGCGCTGCGCTGCGATGTTCACGCCGGTGATGAACCCGCTGAGGGCGCCCTCGTAGGCGAACGGCGTGAAGCTCGTGCTCACGCCGTAGCCGAGCGCGTCGATGACGTGCGCGGCACCGGTGAGGTCACCGGTGGGCATCGTGAACGGGTCCTGGGTGTCGACCAGCGCGATGGTGCCGTCCGCGAAGTTCCAGTTGATCGTCGAGTTGTCGTCGGGCGCCGGCAGGTCCACGCCGTTGGCGCCACCGTTCGAGGACGTTCCGGCAATCAGGTAGAAGCCGTGCGCCGGGATGGTGCCCGTCAGGTTCGTCTGCTGGGTCGAGCCCGGGCTCCCGGTGTTGCCGATGTTGTTGGACGCCAGGTAGGCGATCGAGTCGCCACTCAGGTCGACGTTGTTGTCCGTCGGGTTGTAGAGCTCGATGAAGCTGTTCTTGTAGGACGCGCTGCCGAACCCGCCGTCGCCCCAGACCTGGGCGATCACGACGTGGTTCGCGGTGTCGCCGTCGGTGACCGTGAAGGTGAAGGTCTTCGACGCCGACGCGGGCGTGATGGCGCTGTCGGTGACCGTCGCGGTCAAGTGGTAGGTGCCGGTTGCGCTGGGCAGACCGGTGATGACGCCGCTCGAGCTGACGTTGAGGCCGTTGCCGTCCTCGCCGGTGAGGCTGTAGCTGTACGGCGTCTTGCCGCCGGTCGCGGCCAGCGTGAGGGGCTTGATGGGCGTGTTGCGATACCCCGTCTGGTCGGCGACGGCGCCGAGCGCGAGCGGCGCCGGTGGCCCGTTGGAGGCGGTGTTCTCCGGGTTCGGTGCGCCGGCGGTGAAGTCGGCTGCGTTGTTGTTGGTGTCGGCGTGCGCCGCGTTGCGCGAGACCGACGCCGTGTTCGACGGGGCCGGCGTCGGGCCGGTGCCCTCGAAGGTCGCCGCGGTGGTGCCGAAGCCGACGAAATCGACGACGTTGCCTGCGGTCGGCGCCGGGATGGTCGTGTTCGTCGCCGCGCCGGTGTAGAGCACGACCCGGCCGGCCGTGCCGGACATGTTGAGGGTCAGGCTTACGTCCGGTGTCGGGAGGGCCACTCCGTTGGCACCGATGGTGCCGCCGATGAGGTAGGTGTCGTTGGCGGGGACGCTGCCGCCGAGGTGAAGCTGGGCACCGCTGCCGCCGGTCGCGGACCAGTAGCCGATGTTGTAGTTGCCGAGCGGGACGCTCGCGGCGGTCGGGTTGTACAGCTCGATGAAGTCGGCGTTGTACGGCGCGCCGGAGTTGCCGCCCCCGCCGTACACCTCGTTGATGACCAGGTCGGAGCCGGCCGGGTTGGCTTGCGCCTGCGGGACGAGGGCCTGGAGACCGACGACCGCGATCGCCGTGGAGACGAGGGCTGCGAGCACACGCCGAGAAGTCATCTTCATCCGTTTTCTTGGTGCATCCGAGGGAACCGGGCGAACTATTCGCGCACGGAACGACCACTTGCCAGTCCAAAGATGAACGCAGGCTGAAGAAGCGGCCGAACTGGCGCGAAGCGCACATGCTGTCACAGCCCGAGGCCCACTGCGCAGGGACGAAAGCCCCGAAGTCGAGGACCGCAAGATCGAAAGTGTCCGAGCAGCGATCTCGAAAGATTGCACGCACCCGGCTTGGCGTCTGACGCCGTGGATGGCTTCAGCGCCTATCCGTTGAGCGCACCTAGGTGTAGGAAGTCCACGGGCGGCCCCAGCTCGGGCCGCCTCTGGACCAGACAGGGAGAGGCCATGACCAAACCGAAGGATCCGAAGGAGGCACTCGCCAAGCTCGCCAAGAGCACGGCCAAGGACTACAACCTCCCGACCGCGGAGGTTTCGCGCATCTTCATGAAGTACAACGTCGTCCAAGGCGGCCCCAAGGGTAAGGCGGCCATGGCCTCGGCCCTGGAGGAGTGCGGCGTTGTACGCGCCAAACTGACGATCGCGGCGCTGCAGAAGAGCGGACTGCTCTAGCAGGCCGGCTCAGAAGCCGGAGCCCGAGGGCAACCGCGCAGCCCATCGCCTAGGACGTGCGACCCAGCGCACGACGCCAAAGACACGCAACCGCGGTGCTCGGCGTAGCGCTGTCGATGTGTCCGAGGTTGGACTGGAACCAACTGACAGCCGGTTTTTCGATCGCCCATGACTCCGAGGCCTGACGCGTTTCACCTTATTCCATAAGGGAATTCGCGCAACCTGTTCCGAACGGTTGTTCCCGGTTGGTTCGACCCCGTGCCCCAGCGTGGGGCACCGATGATCTTGTACGCAATCAGACGCGGCGGACTCACCAGAGGTGTTGCACCGGCCCTGGTCGGGTGCCGAGCTTGATCACCAAGGCTGCCGGTTGACCAAGATCAAGCGCACTATATTGCCGGCCGAATCGCACTGTAGCCGATGTCCGTGCACTCGCCGACGATCACCTTTGCCTCGAAAGTGGTCGCTGAGGACCGCCACTTAGCGACCACTTCCTAGGAGAACATGATCACGCGCGACGCACGGAAACGCCGCTGACAGTTGCCGTCATGCC
>JAICKR010000024.1 GCA_025927835.1 Jatrophihabitans sp.
AACGCCACGCAGATCGCCACCCTGCACACGTCCGCGGGTGACATCCGCGTCGAGCTGTTCGGCAACCACGCGCCGAAGACCGTGAAGAACTTCGTCGACCTCGCGACCGGCGCCGTCGAGTGGAAGCACCCCGGCACCGGGCAGAAGACGAACGACGC
The DNA here is from genome assembly GCA_025927835.1 of Jatrophihabitans sp. Classification (GTDB taxonomy): domain Bacteria; phylum Actinomycetota; class Actinomycetes; order Mycobacteriales; family Jatrophihabitantaceae; genus Jatrophihabitans. The sequence goes on from JAICKR010000024.1 coordinate 159, forward strand.
GCTGTACAACGGCACGATCTTCCACCGGGTGATCGGCGGATTCATGATCCAGGGCGGCGACCCACTCGGTGAGGGCTTCGGCGGGCCTGGCTACCAGTTCGGCGACGAGTTCCATCCCGAGCTCAGCTTCAACCGGCCCTACCTGCTCGCGATGGCCAACGCCGGGCCGGGCACCAACGGCTCGCAGTTCTTCATCACCGTCGGCCCGACGCCACACCTCACCCGCAAGCACACGATCTTCGGCGAGGTCACCGATGCGGACAGCCGCGCGGTCGTCGATGCGATCGCGACCACGCAGACCGACCGGCGCGACCGGCCCGTCCAGCCGATCACGATCAACACCGTCACCGTGGAACAAGCTTGACCGAAGGGCCGCAGGTCGCCCAGCGCTGCTACCGGCATCCGAACCGTGAGGCGTTGGTCCGCTGCACCCGCTGTGATCGGCCGATCTGCCCTGACTGCATGCGGCCGGCGTCCGTCGGGTTCCACTGCCCCGACGACGTGAGTGACGCGCGCCAGACGGTGCGCGCGAAACGCACAACCGTCGGCGCGCTCCTGCTCGACTCGCCGCCGTACGTCACCATCACGATCATCGTGCTCAACGTGGCGGCGTACCTCTTCACGGGCACCCAATCAGGCGCCTCGTTGCGCGACCCGACGACCCCGAGCTCGCCGCACGCGTTGTTCTACAAGTGGCAGCTGCAGCCGATTGCCGTCTACACCTACGACCGGTACTACGACCTCATCACGTCCGCGTTCCTGCATGTGAACCTGCTGCACATCGCCTCGAACATGCTCACCCTCCTCTTCATCGGGCCGGTGTTGGAGCGACTGCTCGGGCCTTGGCGCTTCACCGCGGTGTACCTGCTGTCCGCGCTCGGGGGCAGCGCCGCGATCTACGCATTCGGCGATCAGATCGGGACGACCGTAGGCGCATCAGGTGCGATCTACGGGCTGCTCGGCGCGTGCCTCGTGCTCGCGCGCAAGCTCGGGCTGGACATGCAGTGGCTCATCGGCATCATCGCCATCAACTTCGTGCTGACGTTCTCGATCTCGAGCATCTCCAAGCTCGGCCACATAGGCGGGTTCGTCACCGGCATCCTCGCCGGACTGGCGATCGGCGGGCTGCCCAACGTCCGCGCCCGGCTCTCGTTCCGGACCCAGCTCTCCGGGCTGGGTGGGCTGCTCGCGCTCGTCGCCATCGTCGTGGCGCTGCGCACCGCGACCTACTGAGTCGCGCGGGGCCGGAACGCCTCGATGAGCGCGGCCGCTTCGACCGGCTCGATGCCGAGGACGCGCCGGCTGAACACCGCCAGCAGCGCGCCGGCCTCGATCTCGAGGGTGGTGCTGCGCAGCCCGCGCCGGATGCGGGTCTCGGTGCGCACCTCGTCGACGTCCGCCCAGGCGAGCCGGGCCCGGGTGAACGGCGTGTTGATCACGATGCCGGCCCGGCTCGCGGTGAGGCGGGGGCTGAACACCAGATCGGCGATCACGTAGCCGAGCAGCAGCACGGCCGCGGTACCGAAGAGCAGCCGGCCGGCGGCGTCCGAGGTGAGCGCCAGTGCAGCGAGGGCGCCCAACGCGCCGCCCGCGGCCAGCGCGGTGTAGCGGCGATCCGGGATGAAGCGCGCTTCCGGCCGCGGTCGCTTGACGGGATTGTCCACAGGCTTTTCCCCAGCTGGGGATAGAACTACAGGCGTGTAATCACAGTCGTGGGCAACGCTGTTAACGCAGCGCTCATCGCCACCGGACGGCCATCACGAGGCCCAGCAGCATGACGCCGAAGCCGATCGCGAAGTTCCACGAGCCGAGGCCCGCCATGATCGGGATGTGCGGGTCGGTGCCGCTCGAGGTCAGGTAGTACACGACCATGTAGGCCAGGCCGAGCAGGAGCACGACGGCCATCACGATCGGGTACCAGGCCGGGCTCGGCGCGAGCGCACGCGTGGCCGTGGACGACGCGCTGCGAGCCGGCGCGTCTGCCTTCTTGCGGACCTTGGACTTGGGCACGTGTGTTCTCCGGGCTGTCCGAACTGGCGGATGTCACCGGTTAGCGTAGACGCCGTACCTGGATGCTCGCGTCCGGCGACGGCCCGGGGGTGGTCAGTGGGTTGTCCGGGATGACGCGGCAGGACCGGGAGGACCGGGGAGGCAGGGGTGTCCGACCACGGCGCAGCGCAGCGTCGGTGGCGCGCCCTCGTCCCGGTCATCTGCCTGGTCGCCGGCCTCGGCTTCGCGATCAGCGTGCGTGATTCGAACGGGCAGGACGTCCGTGCGCCGGTCGACGTCACCCTCGCCGGAACGGTGCGCTCCGCCGAGGACCGGGTGCACCGGCTCGACGGCCAGGTGCGCCAGCTGCAGGCCGTCGTCAACCGGCTCACCAAGCAGGCCGGCCAGGACGACTCGGCAGTGGCCCGGGCGCAGGCGAAGGTCACCCCACGGCTCGCCCCGGCCGGGCTGACCGCGGTGCACGGGCCGGGCGTGGAGGTCGTCCTCGACGATGCGGGGGGCCAGCCGCCGGGCGCCCAGGTCGACCCGAACCAGCTGGTCGTGCATCAGTCGGACCTGCAGGCAGTGGTGAATGCGCTGTGGGCCGGCGGTGCGGAGGCCATGTCGATCGCGGGCCAGCGGGTCATCGCGACCTCCGCGGTTCGCTGCGTCGGAAACACGTTGTTGCTGAACGGAGAGGTGTTCTCGCCCCCCTTTCGGGTTGCGGCCATAGGTCCGTCAGCGACAATGCTGGAGAAGCTGGCGTCCTCACCCGGGGTGAAGCTCTTCCGCGAAGCCGCGGAGTTCTACGGCCTGGGCTATACGGTCGGCCGGCAGAGCGACCTCCAGGTACCCGCCTATTCGGGGTCGATCAGCTTGAACTACGCACGTGCCGGTCGGTAAAGGAGTCACATTGGGGACGATGGTCGCCTCGCCTGCGGCACCGCCGCCGCGGTCCGCCGAGCTGACGTTCGGCGACAAGGTGCGCTTCGTCCTGCGCGGCATCGGCCAGACCCTGATCACGCTCGGCCTCGTCGTGCTGCTGTTCGTCGTCTACGAGGTGTGGATCACCAACATCTTCGCCGCGCGCGAGCAGGCCAAGGTCTACAACGCGCTCAAGGACGAGTGGAAGAACGGTCAGGATCCGCTGCTGCCGCTGCCCGGCGACCAGACGGCGACGATCCCGATCGGCGAGGGCATCGGGGTGCTCTACATCCCGCGGCTCGGGCGCGACTACCACTTCGCGATCGTGCAGGGCAGCACCGTGCCCGACGACAGCCAGCTCGAGAAGGGCCCGGCGCACTACGGCAAGACCGCGCTGCCGGGTCAGATCGGTAACTTCGCGGTCGCCGGGCACCGGGTGGGTAAGGGCGAGCCGTTCCTGAACCTCGACAAGCTGCGTTCGGGCGACGCGGTCATCGTCGAGACGAAGTCCTGGTGGTACGTCTACCGGATTCTCGGCAAACCGGTCGGGCAGAATCCGGAGAACGTGCGCCAGCAGGTGGCGATCGACGAGTCGACCAACCAGCCGATCTCGTTGCCGGGACGCGAGATCGTCGACCCGAGCGACGGCAACGTGCTGCTGCCGATCCCCGATCATCCCGGTCTCGTCGGCGCGGCCCGGCTGATGACGATGACGACCTGCCATCCGAAGTTCACCGCGTCGCACCGCATGATCGACTATGCGGAGTTGGCGACGAAGGTGCGCAACACCGACCTGGCGATGCCCGACAGCATCCAGGCGCTCTACAGCGAGGTGAAGGCCTGATGTACGTGTGGATCTGGCGTCACCTGCCCGGACCGATCGGCGCGAAGCTGGGACAGGTGCTGTTGCTGGTGGTGGGCGTATCGGCGCTGCTGCTCTTCGTGGTCTTTCCCTGGATCGAGCCGCACCTGCCCATCAGCCAGGTGACCGTGCCGGGGCAGAAGTGACGGTCCGCGTCCTCGTCCTCGACAACTACGACAGCTTCGTCTACAACCTCGTCCAATATCTCGGCCAGCTCGGCGCGGACGTGGTGGTGCGGCGCAACGATGCCGTGCGCCCGGCCGAGCTCGGCGAGTTGCGCGTCGACGGCGTGCTGATCTCACCCGGTCCCGGCACCCCGCAGGACGCCGGCGAGTCGATGGCGTTCGTGAGCGCGTGCGCGGAGCGCGAGCTGCCGCTGTTCGGTGTCTGCCTGGGCCACCAGGCGATCGGCGCGGTGTTCGGGGCGCCGATCGTGCGCGCGCCGGAGCTGTTGCACGGCAAGACGAGCGAGGTCGTGCACGACGGCTCGGGAGTGCTCGCCGGGCTGCCCTCGCCGTTCGTCGCCACCCGCTATCACTCGCTGGCGGTCTCCGAACCGGAGCTGCCGGCCGAGATCGTGGTGACCGGCCGGACGCCGTCCGGTGTGGTCATGTCGCTGCGGCACGAGACGCTCCCGATCGACGGCGTGCAGTTCCACCCGGAGTCGGTGCTGACCCAGGGCGGGCACCGCATGGTCGCGAACTGGCTGCGCCGCTGCGGCGCGTCCGTCGACGACGAGCTGGTGGCCGAACTGGCCGGCGAGGTCGAGTCGCTGCGCGGCAGCGCCTTCGCCGGGGTCTGACTCAGCTCTTCGCGGCGGCCTTCTGCTGCTTCTTGAACGCGCGCACGGCGTCGAGCGAATCGGCGTCGACGACGTCAGCCACCGAACGGTGAACTCCGTCTGCGCCGTAGTCGCCGGTGGCCTCCCGCCAGCCGTCCGGGCGCACGCCCAATTGCTTGCCGAGCAGGGCAGTGAAGATCTTGGCCTTCTGCTCGCCGAAGCCGGGCAGCGCGCCGACGCGCTTGACGAGCTCGTCGCCCGAGCCGGCGCCCTGCCACACCGCGGCCGCGTCGCCGTCGTAGCGCTCGACGAGTTGCTTGGCCAGCGTCTGCACCCGCTTGGCCATCGCGGCCGGGAAGCGGTGCAGCGCGGGCGGGCGCCGGAAGATCTCCTCCAGGGCGTCGGCGTCGTAGTCGGCGATCGTTCGGGCGTCGAGCACGCCGCCGAGCCGCTCGCGCAGCACGTCCGGCGACGTGAACGCCTTCTCCATCGGAATCTGCTGGTCGAGCAGCATGCCGATCAGCAGGGCGAGCGGCTCGGTCTCCAGCAGCTCGTTGGCCTTCTCGTTATAGGCGAGGAACATGACGCGATCACACCACAGCCGGGAAAATGGTGCGATGGCATTGGTGGTCGTCGCCGCGGCGATTCGCCGCGGCGGGCAGGTGCTCGCCGCGCATCGACTGCGTCCAGAGATCGGCTGGGAATTCCCGGGCGGCAAGGTCGAGGCCGGTGAAACGCAGCCGGACGCCCTGGCGCGCGAGATCCGGGAGGAGCTCGACACCGAGATCGCGGTCGGGGCGCGCCTGGGCGAGGCCGGCGACGACCGCATCCGGCTCGTCCTCTACGCCGCCACGCTGACCGGCGCCGAGCCGCGGGCGAGGCACGATCACGACGCGCTGCGCTGGGTCGGTGTCGACGAGCTGGACGGGCTCGAGTGGCTCTCCATCGACCGGCAGCTCCTGGCCCACCTCAGAGCAGCGGGATAGCCAGCGCGGAGTTCGCGGCGGCGAGCGCCGCGCCGCTGCGGACGAGCTCGACGGCCACCTCTATCTCGGGCGCGAGGTAGCGGTCGGTGCCCGGACCGGCGACGTGCTCGCGCAGGGCGGCGCGTACGGCGCCGGTGGCCGGTCCGGGCTCCAGCGGGGCGCGGAGGTCGAGGGCGCGCGCGGCGGTGAGCAGCTCGATGGCGAGGACACGGCCGAGCGCATCGACACCGCGGCGCAACTTGCGTGCGGCTGACCAGCCCATCGAGACGTGGTCCTCCTGCATCGCACTCGACGGGATGGAATCGACGCTCGCCGGTACCGCGAGCCGCTTGAGCTCGGAGACGAGAGCGGCCTGCGTGTACTGGGCGATCATGTGCCCCGAGTCGACGCCCGGGTCGTCGGCGAGGAACGGCGGCAGGCCGCGGGAGCGCGCGACGTCGAGCATCCGGTCGGTGCGCCGCTCGCTCATCGAGGCGACGTCCGCGACCGGGATCGCGAGGAAGTCGAGCACGTAGGCCAACGGTGCGCCGTGGAAGTTGCCGTTCGACTCGACCCGGCCGTCGGGGGTGACGACGGGGTTGTCGATAGCGGACGCGAGCTCGAAGTGCGCGACCCGGCGTGCGTGGCCGAGCGTGTCCCTCGCCGCGCCCGCGACCTGCGGGGCGCAGCGCATCGAGTACGCGTCCTGCACGTAGACGCAGTCCGGCCCCTCGTGCGACGCGACGATCGGCGAGCCGGCGAGCAACGCGCGCAGGTTGGCCGCGGCGATCGCCTGGCCGGGCTGCGGCCGCAGCGACTGCAGGTCGGCCGCGAACACCCGCGCGGTGCCGAGCATCGCCTCGACACTCATCGCCGCGGTGATGTCGACGGTGCGCAACAGCAGCTCGAGGTCGGTACAGGCGAGCAGCAGCTGGCCCAGCATCCCGTCCGTCCCGTTGATGAGGGCCAGGCCCTCCTTCTCGGCGAGCTCGACCGGAGCGATACCGGCCGCTGCCATTGCCTCGGCGGCGGGACGGGCGGCGCCGTCCGCGTCGCGGACCTCGCCCTCGCCCAGCAGCGCCAGCGCGACGTGGGCGAGCGGCGCGAGGTCACCCGAGCAACCCAGCGAGCCGTACTCGCGCACGACGGGGGTGATGCCGGCGTCGAGCAACGCGGCCAGCGCAGCCGCGGTCTGCGGGCGCACGCCGGTACGGCCGGTCGCGAGCGTCGAGAGCCGCAGCAGCATCATGGCGCGCACCACCTCGCGCTCGACCTCCGCACCGCTGCCCGCCGCGTGCGAACGGATCAGCGAGCGCTGCAACTGCGCCCGCAACTCGGCCGGGATGTGTTTCGTGGCGAGCGCGCCGAAGCCCGTCGAAATGCCGTAATGCGGCTCGACGTCATCCGCGAGTGCCTCGACGACGGCCCGTGAGGCGGCGATCGCGTCGACCGCGTCCGGGGCGAGTTCGACGCCGGTACCGTGCCGCGCGACGGCGACCACGTCGGCCTCGGTGAGCGGCCCGGTCCCGACCGCAATGCGCTGCATGCGGTCACAGTACGGTCAGGGTGTGCGGGCAGTTGTCATCAGTGAACCCGGCGGACCCGAGGTGCTCGAGGTGCGCGAGGTCCCCGATCCGACGCCGAAGCCGGAGGAGGTCGTCGTCGACGTCGCGGCCACCGCGATCAACCGCGCCGACATCCTGCAACGCCAGGGCAACTACGCACCGCCGCCAGGAGCCTCGCCCTATCTCGGCGTGGAATGCTCAGGCACGATCAGCGCGATCGGCGAGGCGATCGTCGGCCGGCAAATCGGCGACGAGGTGTGCGCGTTGCTCGCCGGCGGCGGCTACGCGGAGAAGGTCGCGGTGCCCGTCGGGCAGCTGCTGCCGATTCCCGACGGAGTGCCGCTCGTCGACGCGGCGGCCCTGCCGGAGGTCGCGTGCACGGTGTGGTCGATGGCCTTCGGCCCGTACGCCGGCCGGCTGCAACCCGGCGAGCGGCTGCTCGTGCACGGCGGGACGAGCGGTGTGGGCACGATGGCGATCCAGGTCGCGCATGCGCGCGGCGCGATCGTGTACGCCACGGCAGGCACACCGCGCAAGGTCGAGGCGTGCCGCAAGCTCGGCGCGGACCTCGCCATCAACTACCGCGACGAGGTCTTCGACGAGCGCGTCGCCACCGAGACCGGTGGCCAGGGCGTGGACGTCATCCTCGACAACATGGGAGCGGTGTACCTGGGCCGCAACGTCTCGGCGCTGGGCTTGGGTGGGCGGCTCGTCGTGCTCGGCCTGCAGGGCGGGGTGAAGGGCGAGCTCAACCTCGGCGCGCTCCTCGCGAAGCGGGCGACCGTGCACGCGGCCGGGCTGCGGGGCCGGTCGCTGCTCGAGAAGGCCGCGATCGTGGCCGAGACGCAGGCCAACGTGTGGCCGCTCGTGGAATCCGGCGCGGTGCGTCCGGTCATCGATCGGGTGCTCAACCTCGACGACGCGGCCGAGGCGCACCGGCTCGTCGAGTCGAGTGAGCACATCGGCAAGGTGCTCCTGCGTGTCCGGTGACGCGGCCAGGCAGACTGGTGGGGTGACCGAAGGACAGGACGAACAGACGCCGGCCGAGCTCGCCCCGGTGAGTGAGGACGAAGCCGAGGCCATCACCGCGCAGGTTGAACAGCCCGCGAAGGTGATGCGCATCGGCACGATGATCAAGCAGCTGCTCGAGGAGGTACGCGCGGCGCCGCTGGACGAGGCCGGACGCGCCCGGCTGCGCGAGATCCACATGTCCTCCATCCGCGAGCTCGAGGACGGGCTGGCGCCCGAGCTCAAGGAGGAGCTCGAGCGGCTGACCATCCCGTTCGGCGGCGACATCCCGTCCGAGGCCGAACTTCGCATCGCGCAGGCGCAGCTCGTGGGCTGGCTCGAGGGCCTCTTCCACGGCATCCAGACGGCGCTGTTCGCCCAGCAGATGGTCGCGCGCCAGCAGCTGGACGAGATGCGGCGTCGCGCCCTGCCTCCGGGCCAGCACGGCGAGGGCCAGCCGGTCATCGTGGGCCCTGGCGGGCAGATGATCATGCCCGGTCCCGGTGCCCGGCTTTCGCCGGGTTCGGACGACGAGGAGCAGGGCGGCCGCGGCACCGGCCAGTACCTGTAGGCCGGGCGCTTGAACTTCGTCCACGACGTCGTCGCGCCGCGGCCGGGCGGTGACTGCGCGGTCGTGACACTCGCCGCGAACGGCGTGCGGCGGGAATGGACCTTCGGCGAACTGCTCGACACGTCGGCATCGCTCGCCGCCGCGTTCGCCGGACACGGTGTGCATCGCGGTTCGGTGGTACTCACGCTTGTCGGCAACCGCATCGAGTACGTGCTCACGATCCTTGCCGCGCTGCGCATCGGTGCCGCGACGCTGCCGTGCAGCGAGCAGCTGCGGCCCAAGGACCTCGCCTTGCGGATCGCGCGGGCGCGCCCGGCGCTGGCGGTGTGCGACGCGCGCAACCGGGCGGCACTCGATGCGGTCGAGCCGACGTTCCCGGTGCTCACCGTGCCCGACGAGGCGTCGCTGCGCGCCGGGCCGGCACCCGACTTCGTCGAACTGGACGATCTCGATCCGGCGTTCGTGCTGTTCACGTCCGGCACGAGCGGTGAGCCGAAGTTGGTGACCCACGGCCAGCGCTACGTGTTCGGCCAGCAGCTGCAGGCGCGTGAGTGGATGGCGGCGCAGCCGGGTGAGCTCGTGTGGTCGACCGCCGCGCCGGGGTGGTCGAAGTCGGCACGCAACACATTCATCGCGCCGTGGCTCGGCGGTGCGGCTGCCCTGCTGCAGGACGAGCGTTTCGACGCCGCGCGGCGGCTGGAGACGATCCGCGACGAGCGGGTGAACGTGCTGTGCATGGCGCCGACCGAATACCGGCTGATCGCGGCCGCGGGGCCGATCGGCGAGCTGCCGTCGCTGCGCCGCGCGATCACCGCCGGCGAGGCGCTCGGCGTGCCCGTCTTCGAGGCGTGGCGGGCGCAGACGGGGCTCGAGATCGCGGACGGCTACGGGCAGACCGAGACCGGCCAGGTGACCGGGGTGCGGCCCGACGAGACCGCGCCGCCGGGTTCGATGGGCCGGCCGCTGCCCGGCGTGCGCGCCGAGGTGCTGGACGGCGAACTCGTCGTCGACCCGGCGACCGTCCCGACGTTCTTCCTCGGCTACGACGGCGCGTCCGTACCTTCGGGTATGTGGCGCACCGGCGACCAGGTGCGCCAGGACGAGGACGGCTGGCTCTTCTTCGAGTCACGCGCCGACGACGTGATCATCTCCGCTGGTTACCGCATCGGCCCGGCCGAGGTCGAGTCGACACTGCTCGGGCACGCCGCGGTGCGCGAGTGCGCTGCGCTCGGCGTGCCGGACGAGGCCCGCGGCCAGGTCGTGGCCGCGGCCGTGGTGCTGCAGCCCGGTTTCGCTGCGGGCGACGAGCTCGTGCGGGAATTGCAGGAGCACGTGCGTGCCGAGACCGCGCCGTACAAGTACCCGCGGCGGATCTGGTTCGTCGACGAGCTGCCGAAGACGACGAGCGGCAAGATCCACCGTGCTGCGCTGCGCTCAACGCTCGAGTAGCTGCTCGATCAGCGCGGCGACCGCGTCCTCGTCATTGCTGCCGACCACGTCGTCGGCGATCGCGATCACAGACGGGTGCGCATTGGCCACGGCGTACGAGCGGCCGGCCCACTGCAGCATCGGCAGGTCGTTGGGCATGTCGCCGATCGCGATCACCTCGTGCGGCGCGACCCCGTGCTGGTCGGCGAGCTCCGCGAGGCCGGTCGCCTTGGTGACGCCGTATGCCGAGATCTCGAGCAGTCCGAACGACGACGAGTGCGTGATCGTCGCGCGGTCGCCGACGATCACCGTCGCCGCGGCGAGAAACGCGTCCGCATCGGCGTCGTGATCCTTGGCGAGCAACTTGACCGCCGGCTCCGCGGTGATCTCGGCGAGATCGCCGATGAGCGGTTCCGCAATGGGCTCGCCGCGCCGGTCGTAGGGCGGGTTGATGTCCCAGTCGTGGACGTAGCCCGGTTCGGCAGCGAATCCGTCGCCGTACTCGACGGCGAACTGCGCCTTCGGGTACTCGGCGCGGATGGCGGTGCCGACCTCGCGCATGAGCGCACCAGGCAGCAGGTGCGCCGACACCAGCCGCTCCTCGCTCATGTCGTAGAGCACCGCACCGTTCGCGCCGACCGCGACGCCGACGTAGCCGGTGGGCTCGGCGAGCACGTCCAACCAGCGCGGCGGCCGGCCGGTGACGAACGCGACGACGAGCCCGGCGTCGGCAGCCGCGCGCAGAGCCGCGCGGGTGCGCTCGGATACCGAACCGTCGCTGTGCAGCAACGTGCCGTCAAGGTCGGTGGCGACCATCTTGATGTGGGCGTAGGTGCTTTTCGGGGTCCCTGCGAGAACGTGGAGCGTTCTTTGCGGAACGTTGTCGTGGGGTGTTCTCACGGGGAGAGCAGTTCCCGTCCGCCCAAGTAGGGCCGCAACGCGGCGGGGACGTATACCGAGCCGTCAGGTTGCTGGTGATGGTCGAACAGGCAGGCGATGGTGCGCGCCACCGCACACAGTGTGCCGTTGAGCGTGGCCACGTGCTGGTTGCCGGCGTCGGTGCGGGTGCGGATGTTGAGCCGCCGTGACTGGAACGTCGTGCAGTTCGACGTGGACGTCAGCTCGCGGTACGCGCCCTGCGAAGGGAACCACGCCTCGATGTCGAACTTGCGCGCGGCGCTGCTGCCGAGATCTCCCGCAGCGACGTCGATGACGCGGTAGGCGAGCTCCAGCTTGTCCATGAACTCGCGCTCCCACGCGAGTAGCCGCTGGTGCTCGTCCTGCGACTCGTCGAGCGTGACGTAGGAGAACATCTCGACCTTGTCGAACCAGTGCACCCGGATGATGCCGCGCGTGTCCTTGCCGTAGGAGCCGGCCTCACGCCGGAAGCACGACGAGAACCCGGCGTAGCGCAGCGGCAGCGTTTCGAGGATCTCGTTCGAGTGGTAGCCGGCGAGCGCCACCTCGGACGTGCCGACGAGGTACATGTCGTCCTGTTCGAGGTGATACACCTCGGCCGAGTGCGCGCCGAGGAACCCGGTGCCTTGCATGATCTCCGGCTTGACGAGCGAGGGCGCGACGATCGGCACGAAACCCGCGTCGATGGCCTGCGCCATGGCGAGGTTGACGAGCGCGAACTCGAGCTGCGCGCCGACGCCGGTGAGGAAGTAGAACCGGGCGCCGCTCACCTTCGCGCCGCGCTCGGTGTCGATCGCGCGCAGCGCGGCACCGATCTCGGTGTGGTCGCGCGGCTCGTCGACGGTCGGCGGCGTGCGGACGACGTCGAGCACGACGAAATCGTCCTCGCCGCCCGGCGGCGTGCCGTCCTCGACGATGTTCGGGATCGCGGTCTGTGCGGCGTGCAGGGCCTCGTCGGCCGCCGCCTCGTCGGCCTCGGCCGCCTTGACCTCGTCGGCGAGATGCTTGGCCTTGGCGATGAGCTGCGGTCGTTCGTCGTTGCTGGCGTGCCGGATCGCGTTGCTGCCGCTCTTGTGTTCGGCCCGCAGTCCGTCGGCCCGCGCCACCGCCGCGCGCCGTACCGCGTCGGCATCCAGCAGCGCGTCGACGAGTGACTCGGCCTCGCCGCGGGCGCGCTGGGAGGCCCGGATCCGGTCCGGGTCGTCGCGAACGAGGCGTAGGTCGATCACGTCGCTCAGGTTACTGACGGCCTGCGGGGTGGTTGTCCACAGGCGTCCGCGGGCGTGACTCGATCTTGCCTACGCTTCGCTCGCTGAGGGGATGGCGATGACGGCCTATCGAGTCGAACCGGACGAGTTGGTGCGCGGTGACGCGACGCTGGGCGAAGCCGCGCGGCACGCGCGCGTCGCGGTGGCCGAGTTGTCGGCAACGGCCGATGAGCTGCTCCTCGGGGGCTGGCAGGGGGCGGCGGCGGCAGCGTTCCGTGCGGGCTGGGAGCAGTGGCTGGGCGGCATCAGCACCATGCTCGACGCGTTGGACGCCATGGCGGTCGCGCTCGGCCGGGCCGGCGCCGGTTACGTCGAGACCGACGACGCGGTTCGGACGAGCGTGGCGAGGGTCGCGCGATGACGCGGCTGGTCGTCGACCTCGAACGGCTCGCGCACCTGGTCGAGCGAATGGCGCGGCTGCAGGCGCAATTGGTCCGGGTCGGGGACGACGCCGACGCGCGCGTACGGCAGCTGCAGGCGGGCTGGTCCGGTGCGGCGGCGTCCGCGCAGGCGGCGGCCCATGTGCAGTGGCGGGCCGGCGCCGTCGAGGTGCACGAGGCGCTGGCCGCGTTGTGGGCGATCGGGTCGACGGCGCACGGGAACTACGTCGCTGCGGTGGTGGCGAACCGGCGGATGTGGTCGTCGTGACCAGCACGCTGGTCGTCCTCGAGACGCAGGACCTGGCGGCCGCGGCGCGCATGTTGCGGCTCTGGGTCGCCGAGCCGGTCGAGGCACGGATCACCGCGCTGTCGCGCGAGTTGGACGGCTGCGCAGGCATGGCGGGCAGCGATCCGGGCGGCGTCGCCTGGTCCGACTCGTATGACCGCGCGGCGACGGTGGCACTTCAGGCCGGCGCCGACCTGGCCGGTGCTGTCGACCGGCTCGCGCTGATGTTCGCGCAGACCGCGCGCAACTACGAGGCCGCCGATTCCGCATCGACCGCGGAGGAGCGCCGGCTAGTCGACTCGGCGGTGTCGTCGCTGCCGCGCTTCGCCCACCACCCGTTCGGGCTGCCGGTGTGCATGCCGCCGTCGGCGGCGGGAGGCTCCGGTGGCGGGCCCCCCGGCTGGGGACTGGTCGCCGGCGCGGTCGGACATGTCTGGCCCAACGGTCACCAGGACCGGCTCCGTGGCGCCGCGGCCGCGTGGACGGCCGCCGCCGAGGCGCTGCAGCGCGGCGCCGACGACACCGTCTCGGCCGCGGGGCTGGCGATCAGCGACGGTCTGCCCGAGGCGCCGGACATGTGGACGGTCTGCAACTCGCTCGGCGAACAGCTGCGCACTCTCGCCCACGTCTATCGCTCGCTGGGCGCAGGATGCGAGGCGTTCTCGCACCACCTCGACGAGGTGCACGCCGCCGTCGAGGGCGAGCTGGAGAGTCTGATCGAGTGGACCGCCGGGATCGAGGTCGCCGGCGGCCTGTTCTCGGTGTTGACGCTCGGTCTCGCCGAGGGGCCGACGCAGGCCGCCGAGGCCGCGCGCATCGGCGCCACCGCAACCCGCGTCGCGAACCTCATCGAGCGCTTCGGCGGGCTCGTCCGCACCCTCGCCCAGTCGGTCGCCCCGCTCGCCGACCACGCAATGGCAGTGTCCGCGCGAGCCCGCGTCTTCCTCGACACCAAACTCACCGACGCCGCCGTCACCACCGTCCGCCGCTACCGCACGCTCCGTTTGAGCAACGTTCCCGGCGCCATAGGTCGCATCAGCGGCGAAGCTGACGGCTTCCCGAACTTCGTCGCGACAACCAACCAGCTCGAGAAGAAGTTTCTGCATGCCCGACCCTTCGGCATCGCTGTCGCCAAGGGCCGAGAGGGATTTCACGTGTTTCGGGCCGTTCTCGCCGACTTCGTCGAGCAGCCGACGACGACACGGATTTTCGGCGAGTACCGCCGCCAGCGCGCGATACTGAACTACGACGTCGAGAGCCGGCTGGTGGTCGTGCAAACGCCGAGCGGCGGATTCTGGACGGCATTTCGGATGACGGAAGCACAGATAAGGCATGTGGTTGAGAAGGGATCACTCGGTGGCGGATAGCGAAGATCTGCGCGACCGACTCTCCACCGCGATCGCGCCCTACCTAAAGCTGCTCGTGGATTTCGTCGAGGATCGAATGTCCGCCGAAGACTTCGAAAAGGCGTACTTCGACATCTACTTGCACGACGACTCCGATTTCGCTGACGACGTGTTCGCCATCGTCGACGGCTTTTTCGCCGATGTCGACTCACTTGTCATGGACTCGGAGTCGCGAGAGGAAACGTTTCGAGAAATCGGGCCCGACGAACTGCGCGAACAGGCTCAAGTCCTGCTGCACAAGGCCGGTTACGACGTGGGAACTGCCCATCCGGCCTGACGTGCTGAGGCGTCAGGCGCTCCTCGCCCGCGCCGCCACCTAAGCCTGCGTCGAAGGCCCGAGCTGGCGGTGCGCGAGTGGATGACGATACGGCGGACGCCCTTGCCCGGCTGACTCATGACGAGTCGTTGGTGCTGTTCGACTGGCTGGGCCGCGCGGGAGTGGTTGCTTCGGACGCTTGATCAAGTCGCGTGGGTGCTCGCTATCGGTGGCATCCGCGCGAAATGATCACGCGGGCGTCGTCCACAGACGCCGACGGAGGACCACTGTTCGGACGCCGCCTCGCCACGATGGTCTGATGCTCGATGACGAGGCCGCTCTAGATCGGCTCTGCCCCCTGCCACCCGAACCAAACGCACTGCCCCGCGTGCTCAGTCGGGCGGAAGCGATCGCACGCGGACTGACTCGTGGGGCGATCGAACACCGCTTGGCCACTGGCGCCTGGCGACGCGTGCTTCCGCGAACCTTTCTCACCGTGGACACCTTCACCGAGTCCGATCGCTGGCTCGCCGCGCTTACGTTCGCAGGAGAGGGGGCCGCGTTGTCCAGCGCCGCGGCGCTGCGCGCGTCCGACGTTCGCCGCGTCGCTGAACCGCCCCGAGTGCTCGTACTCGTGCCACCGGCAAATCGCACCTTGTCCCACGCCTGGGTGCAGGTCAGACGCACCTACCGACCCATCGTGCTTTACCGATGGCTCGGACCCGCACGCGTTGAGGTCGGCCGCGCTACCGCGGACCTCGCGCTGGCGATGACTCGGCTCGATGACGTGCGTGCGTTGGTCGCACGTGTTGTCCAAGACCAACTCTGCACGATTGCCGAACTCGGGGCCGAGTTGGAATCCGGCCCGCGTCGAGGCAGTGCCTACTTTCGGCAGGCACTCGCCGAGGTGGGTTGGGGTGCCGCGTCAGCACCCGAAGCCGAGGCGGCACGGATCCTGCGTGCGGCAGGCATCACCGGGTTCGTGCAGAACGCGTCCATTCGATTGCCGGACGGCTCGACACGCGTAGTTGACTTCTACTGGCCCCGGCTGCGTGCATGCCTTGAGATCGACAGCGTCGAGTGGCATTTTGATCGCGCCGGTTGGGCCGGCACGTGGGAGCGACACCTCGACTTGACGAAGTTCGGCCATAGCGTCATCCACCGCCCTCCGTCCGCGCTGCGTGACAAGGCCCGCTTCGCCCAGGACGTCCGGGATTGGCTCGCGGGCCGCGAAGCCGATCTCGCCCGCGGCGTCGGCTGATCAAGACGCTCGGATGCTCGCTATAGGTGGCATAGGCGCGAGATGATCAACGGCGAGTGGGCTACGAGCGGGACTCGCGGGTCTCGTAGCCCTCGGGCGGGTGGTAGAGGTGGCACGAAACCGAGACGTCCGCGCCGTCGACGGGACGCAGGTGCGGCTCGACGGCTGGGCGCATCTCCATCCGCACCGAGCGCTCCGACACCGACATCCCGGCAACGCCCTTCCACAGCGGTTCGTCCGGGCGCGCGGTGCGCTCGTCCTCGAGCAGTGCGAGCACCTCGCCGGGTGAGCCGCCGGACGCGTGGATGGCATCGGCGGACGCGAAGCGCGGGCCGTCGGAAACGAGCTTCGACTCGGCCGCGTATTGGTCCGGCGGCACCCGGGTCCAGCGTTGCTCGAGGACCATCCGCACATCGCGCGGCTCCCACCCGCACGGCCCGAACGCGGACGAGCAGCGGGGGTGGAAGGAGCAGCCCAAGGGCGGGTCCGCGGCGTCGGGGATCTCGCCGCGCGGCAGGTCGCGCGCAACGGTGCGGGACGGATCAGGGTCGGGCACCGCGCGCAAGAGCGCCTTGGTGTACGGGTGCCGCGGGTTCTCGAAGATCTCCGACACCGGGCCGATCTCGACGATCTTGCCGAGGTACATGATCGCGACCCGGTCGCAGAAGAACCGAGCCGATGCGAGGTCGTGCGTGATGTAGACGAACGTCAGCCCGAGTTCCTGGCGCAGCGTGTCGAGCAGGCCGAGGATCTTCGCGCGCACGGACATGTCGAGCATCGAGATCGGTTCGTCCGCAACGAGCAGCTTCGGATTGAGGATGATCGCCCGGGCGATCACCGCGCGCTGTTTCTGCCCGCCCGACAGTTCGGCCGGGTACTTGTCGATGAAGCGTTCCGCCGGCGCGAGACCGACCCGTTCGAGGGCGGCCGCGACCGCACTGCGCCGTGCGTCAGCCGACTGGCCGATGCCGTGTACGCGCAGCGCGTCGCCCACCGAGCGGCCGACGGTCATCGACGGGTTCAGTGATGCGTGCGGATCTTGGAACACCATCTGCAGGTCACGGCGCAGCGGACGCAGCTGTGACTCACGCAGGCCGGTGATCTCCCGGCCGTCGTAGGTGATGCTGCCACTCGTCGCCGAGACCAGCCCGAGCAGCGCACGACCCAGCGTCGACTTGCCAGACCCCGACTCCCCCACGAGCCCGAGCACCTCACCCGGCGCGAGCGACAGCGAGACGCCGTCGACCGCGCGCACCGTGCCGGACGACCGACCGACCAGGCGGGCGACGGCGTTGGTGCGTAACGCGTAGTGGACGTGCAGGTCGGAGATCTCCACGAGGGACGCGACGTCAGGCTTCGTCGGCAACGGACACCTCCTGCCGCTGCAGCGGCGCGCGCTGCGCGTCGGTCAACGACGTGTCGAGCAGCCAGCACTCGGCGCGGTGCGCACCGAACGGGGGCGGCTGCCGCGTCGGGCAGACCTGCATCGCGTGTTCGCAGCGTGGGTGGAAGCGGCAGCCGGGGGGCG
Source organism: Jatrophihabitans sp. (assembly GCA_025927835.1). Classification (GTDB taxonomy): domain Bacteria; phylum Actinomycetota; class Actinomycetes; order Mycobacteriales; family Jatrophihabitantaceae; genus Jatrophihabitans. The sequence goes on from JAICKR010000024.1 coordinate 17,555, forward strand.
GCGCGACCAGGTCAGGCGGCGCACCCGGGATCGAGGTCAGTTCTCGCGTCGACAGCGAGATCGTCGAGCGCAACAACGCCTGCGTGTACGGATGCTGCGGGGACGCGAAGATGTCGCGCACCGCGCCCTGCTCGACGATCCGTCCCGCGTACATCACCGCAACCCGATCGCATGCCTCGGCGATGATGCCGAGGTTGTGCGTGATGAGCAGGATCGCCGGCGAGTACCGCTCCCGGATGTCCGCGAGGATGCGCAGGATCTGGGCCTCGACGAGGACGTCGAGCGCAGTGGTGGGCTCGTCCGCGACGATGAACTTCGGACGCAGCGCCAACGCCAGCGCGATCATGATGCGCTGCCGCATGCCGCCGGAGAACTCGTGCGGGTAGTTGCGGAACCGCGTCGGCGGGATGCCCAGGGCGCGCAACGCGTCGAGCGCACGCGTCTCGCGCTCGTGCTTCGACAGGTTCTTCTCGTGCGTCTTCAGCGCTTCGTCGAAGTGCTCGCTGATGCGCATCAGCGGGTCGAGCCGGGTCATCGGCTCCTGGAAGATCAGCCCCATGCCTGCGCCGCGCAACCGTTCGCGTTGCTTGCGCTGCATGGTGAGCAGTTCCTGCCCGTCGAAGCGCACCGAACCGTCGACCGCCGCACCGCGCGGCACGAGTCCCATGAGCCCGCGGCCCAGGGTCGACTTGCCGCAGCCGGATTCGCCCACGAGACCGAGCACCTCGCCCGGGCGCAGGTCGAACGACACTCCGTCGACAGCGCGCACCGGGCCGGCCGGCCCGGAGTACCACACACGGAGATCGTCGACCGAGAGCACCGGCTCGCTCATGCGTCCTCACCTCGCGCCGGCAGCGTCACCTGGTCGACCTTCGCGGTGCGGAGCAGCGGGTTGAGCACGTCGTTGAGGCTCTCCCCCACCAAGGTCACGCCGACGACGATGAGCACGATGGCCAGCCCCGGGTACACGCCCGTCCACCAGATGTTGCTGGACACCTCGCTGACCGCAACGCTCAGATCGCGGCCCCACTCGGCGCCCGCCGACGGTTCGATGCCGTAGCCGAGGAAGCCGAGGCCGGCCAGCGTGAGGATCGCGTCGCCGGCGTTCAACGTGGCGATGACCGGCACGGTCTGCACGACGTTGCCGAAGATGTAGCGCGTCATGATCGCCCGCGGCCGCGCGCCGATGGCACGCGCGGCCTCGACGTAGGGCTCTTCCCGCGCGGCGACCGTGGCATTTCGCACGACCCGGAAATACTGCGGGACGTAGACCACGGTGATCGAGATTGCCGCGGCGAGGATGCCACCCAGCTTGCTGCTCGTCCCGCCCGCGATCGCGATGTTCACGATGATGGCGAGCAGCAGCGACGGGAACGCGAAGAGCGCATCGGTGACCAGCACCAGCACCCGGTCGAGCCAGCCGCCGAGATAGCCGGACAGCAGGCCGAGCGGGACACCGACGACGATCGAGAGCAGTACCGCGAGGATGATGACCTCGAGGGCGGTCTGCGCGCCGAACACGACGCGGGAGAGCACGTCTTCGCCGCCCTGGGTCGTACCGAACCAGTGCTTCGCCGAGGGTGGCTGCTCGCGGCCGAAGACCACACCGCCGGAGCGATCGTCGTTGAAGCCGTACGGTGCGATGAGCGGCGCGAACACGGCGAGCACCGCGAAGAACGCCATGATGACGGTGCCGAAGACCAGCATCCCGCGTTGGAAACCGGACGTCGCCCGTACGGCGTCGACGCCGGGGATGCGGCTGTGCTTGCGGCCGGTCGGCAGGGCGACCGCAATCTCGGTGCCTTCGAGTTCGGGCAGGTTGACAGACATCGCCTAGTACCTCACTCGCGGGTCGATGACGGCCGCGACGACATCGATCACGAAACTGATCAACGCCACGATCACCGCGATCGCGGTGACGATGCCTTGCACCGCGATGTAGTCGGCGGCTTGCAGGTAGTGCGCGAGCTGATAGCCCAGGCCCTGCCACTCGAACGTCTCCTCGGTGAGCACTGCACCGGAGAGCAGTGCCGCGACCTGCAGCCCCATCACGGTGATGACCGGGATCATCGCGTTACGGAACGCGTGCTTGCGAACGACCCGGCTCTCCTTGATGCCGCGGGCGCGCGCGGCCTCGACATAGTCCGCGCGCAGCGTCTGCAGCAGGTTGACGCGGACGAGGCGCAGGAAGATGCCGGTCACGTACAAGCCCAGCGTCACCGCCGGCAGGATCGTGTGCTTGATGACGTCCCAGACGTAGGAGTTGTCCCCGTACAGGATCGAGTTGACCAGGTAGATGTGCGTGTTGGGGGCGACGTCGTTGATCGCGACCTCGACGCTCGGTTTGGCCCGCCCGTCCACCGGCAGCCAGCCCAGCTGGATGGAGAACAACAGCTTGAGCAGCAGGCCGAGGAAGAAGATCGGGATGGCGTAGGCGAGCACGCCGAACAACCGCAGCCCGATGTCGGGCAGCCGGTCGCGGTAGCGCGCCGCGACCCGGCCCAGCGGGACGCCGACGAACAGCGCGACGACGAACGCCCAGAACGTCAGCTCGAGGGTGGCCGCACCGTTGACCTTCAGGATGTCGCTGATCGCCCGGTGGTCGGTCAGTGTCTGGCCGAAGTCGCCGTGTGAGACGCCTTTGATGTAGTCCCAGTACTGCGAGATCAGCGATCGGTCCAGGCCGGCCGCGTGCCTGCGGCGCGCGATCTCTTCGGCCGAGAGCTGACCGCCGAACCTGTTCTCGATCGGGTCGCCGATGACGCGTAGGACGAAGAAGACGAGTGTCACCAGGATCCACACCATCGGGATCACCAGCAGCAATCTGGTGATCAGATAGGTGCGCAGCGAACTCGAGGACGTCTTGGTCGTGGCCACCTGGGTCTGGGCCTCTCCCGCCGATCAGCAGGAGCCGGACACGCCCGCGTGGGTGGCGAGCGCGTCCGGCGTCCTGTCCGTTAGGTCAGCTCTTGCTGATCATCCACATCCGGAACTGGAAGGTGGCATCCAGGGTCTCCTGCACGCCGCTCACCGTCTTGCCGGTGACTGCGAGCTGGGAGCCCGACAGCAGCGGCAGGTAGGGCATGGTGCCGGTGGCCAGCTTCTCCTGGATCTTCGCGAACGCGTCGTCGCGCGCCTGGCCGCTCTGCGTCTCCTCCTCGGTCAGCAGCGGCAGCACGCCGTCCTTGTCGCACGGCCGGTCGTTCGACACGGGCTTGCCGCTCTTGTCGACGTCGCAGTAGTGCGCATGCACGAAGTTCGCTTCGCTGAGGAAGTTGAACAGGTAGTTGTCACCGTCGACGAAGTCCGGGAACCAACCCAGCTGGTAGATCGGGTACAGGTCCTTGGTCCGGTCGACCGTGTACGTCGTGTACGCGGTGCCCTTGATGTCGACCTTGAACAGGCCGGTGGCCTCGAGCTGACGCTTGATCTCGTTGTACTCGTCAGCCGACGTCGGACCGTAGTGGTCGGTCGTGTAGTCGATGTGCAGGCTGACCGGAGTCTTCACGCCTGCCGCGTCGAGCACGCCCTTCGCCTTGTCCTTGTCCGGCGAGGTGCCGTAGGTGTCCTTGAACGGCTCGGTGGCACCGCCGATGCCCTGCGGGACCATCGAATACGCCGGAGCGTAGGTGCCCTTGAACACGTTGTCCGAGAGATCCTGGCGGTCGATCGAGTACGCCATCGCCTGCCGGATGGCCAGCTTCTGCGCGTCGTTGCTGCCCGGCATCGTCTTCAGGTTGAAGACCAGGTAGCGCAGCGCGCCGCCGGCGCCGGTGAGCACCTTGACGTTGCTGTCCTTCTTGAGCGAGTCGACGTCCGTCGGGCTGAGGCTGCGCCACGCGACGTCGATGTTGCCGCTCTGGATGTCGAGCTTCTCGTTCTCGGACTGCGTGTAGTACTTCAGCGTGACCTGGCTCGCCTTCGGCTTGTTGTCACCGCCGTAGTTCGGGTTGGCCTTGAACTGCACCAGCTGGTTCTTCTGGAAGCTGGAGATCTCGTACGGGCCGGACCCGATGCAGTCCGCGTCGGCGAGCACCTTGTCCGCCGGGAACACCTTGTGGTCGACGATCGGGCCGGCCGAGGTGCCGAGGACGAACGGCCAGGTCTGGTCGTTCGGGTTCTTCAGCTTGAAGACGACCGTGTTCGCGTCGGGCGCGGTTGCGCTCACCATGTTGCCGAGCAGCGACGACGGGCCGGACGGGTCGGCGATCTTGACGACGCGGGTGAAGGAGAACGCGACGTCCTCAGCCGTGAGCGGGTCGCCGTTGGAGAACTTCAGCCCCTGCTTCATCGTGCACGTGTAGGTCTTCGGGTCGGTGAACGAGCAGCTCTCCGCGGCGTCCGGGACCGGCTTGGTGCTGCCCGCCGGCACGCTCATCACGAACTGGTAGAAGTTGGTCTGGAGCAGCAGCGAGCCGAAGTCGTACGACCCGGCAGGGTCCAGCGCGACCAGCGGGTCGGTGGTGCCGATGGTGATCGGCTTGCTCCCTGCCGCCGCGCCGGAGCTGCCGGCGCCGGTGCTGTTGCCACCACCGTTGTCCTTCTTGCCCGCCCCGCACGCCGCCAGCGTGATGGCCGCGACCACGGCAATGGACAGGGTGAGAGTTCGCTTACTTCGCGATGTGAACGCCATGTCGTCCTCTCCTCGATGAACGGAGCCACGTCGGTCCGATCAGCAGGGCGTGCCCCGCACAATGTCGGGCAGCCTAGCGCCGTCTGTCAGCCGCCTGAGCCGACTGACACATAGTTGTTACGACGTACGCTGACGATCGTGAGCGACCGGCTGCCGATCAAGATGCTGCACGACCGGGTCCTGGTGAAGGAGCCGCACGAGGAGGGCGAGCGCCGATCTACGGGCGGAATCCTCATCCCGGCCACCGCGCAGGTCTCGAAAAGGCTGATGTGGGCCGAGGTCCTCGCGGTCGGCAACCACGTGCGGTCCGTACAGGCGGGCGATCGCGTCCTGTTCAGCCCGGACGACCGGTTCGAGGTCGAGATCTCCGGGGACGAGTTCCTGCTGTTGCGCGAGCGTGATCTGCACGCGGTCGCTGCCGAGCGCAACGACCAGAACACCGGTCTTTACCTGTAGCTGTCCACCGGTTCCGGGATGTCTCGCGGGTAGGGTCGCGGCCGGGGCCGGTTCGTCGAGCGGATCCACCGGGTCAGCGACTCAGCGACGAAGGTGGCCTGCGCGAGATGCGGAGAATGCCCGACTCCGTCGAGCAGCACGACCTCCGCGTCGGGACGGATCTCGGTGATCAGGTCGACGTGGCGTGTGGGGATGACCCGGTCTCTGGTCCCCCACAGCACGAACAGCGGCATCGCATACGACGGCAGCAGCCGCAGCGCCGACGACTTCTGACCCTTCAGGTTGATCACGGCGCGGGCGCTCTCGAGGAACGCGCTGCGCTGCCCCGCGTCGGCCAGCCGGGTGAGCATGCCCGCCGTTTCGACCAGGGCCCGGCCGAGCCGCCGCGCACCGAGTCGCGAGGCCAGCCACGCGGCGGCGCGCAGCACGCCGCTGCAGGGTCGCGAGCCCAGCGCGCGGGCCAGCCAATCGGCACCCGGCAGCGCTGCGGCGCGCAGCGCCGGCGCGAGTTCGGAGCCGATGCCGCCCGCGGAGAGCAGCGCCAGCCGGGCCACTCGCTGCGGGCAGGCATAGGCCAGCCCCAGCGCGACGCCGCCGCCCAGCGAGTGACCGACCACGGTCGCGCGGGTGACGTCGAGCTCGTCGAGCAGGTCGCGCACGAGCAGCGCGTGGCTGAAGATCGAGTAGTCGGCCCGCGCCGGCCCGTCGCTGTCGCCGTGCCCGAGCAGGTCGGGGACGATGACGCGGTGGTTCAGGGCCAGGACCGGTGCGACCTTGCGCCACGTGGTGCCCGAGTCGAGCAGCCCGTGGATCAGCACCACCGTCGGGCCGGAGCCCGCGGTCCGGTACACCACCCGGCTGCCGTGGATGACGGTCGTGTGCGTCTGCAGACCCGGGATGTCGCGCACGCGGGCCGTGTCGTGCAGCGGCGCGGCGTCCGCGATGACGTCGGGGTGGCGGGCGGGCAGCCGGGTGGCCAGCAGCGCTGCGCCGGCCGCGGTGAAGACCATCAGCCCGTAGGCGTGATGGAACGTCCCCACGAGGTGGTGCGGCGTCGGCGTGCCGAGCACCGCGATCAGCCCGGCCACGCCGAGCACGGCACCGATCTGGCGCAGGCACGACGCGAGCGCGGTGCCGGTCGCGATCCGGTTGCCCGGCAGGTCCATGACCGTCGCCGTCGACAGCGCAGCGAACACCATGCCCGCCGCGGTGCCCGAGACGAGCTGGCAGGGCAGCCACGCGCTGACGAAGTGCGGTTGCGCACCGGGCAGCGTCCGGTAGAGCAGTAGCGCGACCGCCGAGGTCGCCGCGGCCAGCACCACGACGTTGCGCGGCCCGCGGTGCTCGGCGATGCGGCCCGCCACGGCGGCGCCGATCGCGGCGGCGAGCGGCCCGGGGGTCACCCCGAAGCCGGCGCGCAGCACCGAGTAGTGCCACACGTCGGTCAGGAACAACACGTTGCACAGCAGCAGTGCGTAGAAGCCGGCCGAGTAGACGAGCATCGTCCCGCTCGCGACCCGGAACGATTTGATCCGTAGCAGTTGCGGTTCCAGGATCGGCGCCGGGTGACGCTTCGAGCGCAGCCGCAGCGCGAAGAGCAGCGCGCCGGCGCCGATCCAGCACAGCCATACGCGCTGGCTCGCCCAGCCCCAGTCCGGCGCCTTGACGATGCCGAGTGCGAGCAGACCGACGCAGACCGCGAGCAGCACGCTGCCCGCGCCGTCCGGTGCCGTGGTGGCCTGCGGGTCGCGGCGCTCGACGAGGATGCGGCGGGCGACCGGGAGGACCCCGAGCGCGGCAAGGTTCACCACGAACGCCCAGCGCCAGCCGCCGACGTCGACGATGACGCCGCCGAGCGAGGGGCCGGCCGCGGCGGCGACCGCGCCGGCCGCAGCCCACAGCGAGACCGCCATCGAGCGCCGTTCCGGTGCGAACTCCGGCAGCAGCAGGCCGAGTGAGGTCGGCACGAGTGCGGCGGCGCCTACGGCCTGGACGAGCCGGGCCGCGATCAGCAGGTCGGCGCTCGGTGCGAGCGCGCACAGCGTCGAGCCGAACAGGAAGAGGTAGACGCCGGAATAGAAGACGCTGCGCCGGCCCTGCCGGTCGGCGAGCCGGCCCGCAGGTACGAGCAGCGCCGCGAACAGAACGTTGTACGCGTTGAGCACCCAGGACAGGTCGCTGAGCGGCGTGCCGGAGAAGTCGCGCTGGATGTCGGGGAACGCGACGTTGACGATCGTGACGTCGAGCAGCGCGAGGAAGACGGCCACCATGGTGACGAGCAGGACCTGCCACTGCCGGTCGAGGCGCGGTGCGCGCTTGTGCGCGCTGCCCTCGCGAACGCGCCAGTACGGCTCGGTGTCGACGACCACGACCGGGCAGTGCCCGCGCGACTCGAGTTCCTCGGCGACCGGCTTGCGCCACGGGACCAGGCTCTGGACGCCGCGGTTGCCGACCACGATGAAGCGCGCGGCGACGCGATCGGCCAGCGAGGTCAGCGCGTAGACCGGGCTGCCCGCGATGCGGTGGTACTGCACCGCGATCGTGTGGTCGGCCAACGCGATGCGCGTGTGCTCGAGCGCCTGCCGGGCCGCAGCCAGGTCCCGCTCGGAACTGCCCGAGGCGGCCACCACGTGCAGCAGCGCGCCTTCGGTGCCGGCCAGGTCAGCGGCGTGGCGGACCGCCGCGGTTGCCGACGGGGAGCCGTCCGTCCCCGCGACGATCGACGCTTGTGGTGTCCCCATGGATTGACAAGATCCGCGCAAAGCGGATCTTCTTCCATCTCAGTTGAGACGTTTGCGGCGATATCAGTGCCGGCACGGAAAGCCGGGGTCCCGCTACGACGTGCCGGTCTCGCGCACCCGGCGCAGCCAGTCGCGCGCCTCGACGAACTCCGGGTCGCGCCGTCCGGGCGGCACCTCACCGAGGCGACCTTCTCGTCGCGGGTAGGAGCCGAGGTAGCGCACGTCCGCGCAGATCCGGTGGAGTGCGGCCACCGCGTCCCCGACGCGCTCGTCGGTGATGTGGCCCTCGCAGTCGATCGAGAAGCAGTACTGCCCGATTCGGCCCTTCGTCGGGCGGGACTCGATGCGGGTGAGGTTGATGCCGCGGGTCCCGAATTCGGACAGGATCTCCAGCAAAGCACCGGCGTGGTCCTCGCGCAGGTACGCCACGAGGGTGGTGCGGTCGTTGCCGGTGGTCGGCGGCGGCGGAGCGGGCGGGGTGAGCAGCACGAACCGGGTGACGGCGCCCTCGGTGTCGGCGATGTCGTGCGCGACGATGCCGAGCCCGTACAGCTCGCCGGCCACGGCGGCGCCGACGGCGGCGTCGAAGTCCCCCGCGGCGACGGCCTGCGCGGCGAGTGCGGTGGAGCCGACGAGCGCGATCTCCGCGTCCCGCAGGTTCGTCATCAGCCAACGGCGCACCTGCGCCTCGGCGTGTGTGTGCGTGGCGACCGACTTGATCTCGGCGAGTTGTGTGCCCGGCCGGGCCATCAGCTCGAACGTCACGTCGAGGTAGGTCTCCTCGGCGATGATCAGCGGTGCGCCGGACGCGAGTTCGTCCAGCGTCGCGGGCACCGCGCCCTCGACGGAGTTCTCCAGCGGCACGAGCGCGGCGTCCGCATCGTCGGTGCGGACGGCGTCGATGGCCAGCGTCACGTTGGCCATGGGCAGCAGCGTGGCGTGATCGGCGTAGGGCAGGGCGCGCAATGCGGCGTGCGCGAACGTCCCCGCGGGCCCGAGGAACGCGATGATTTTCACGGGCCGAGCGTACGGGCGTCGGCGAACTCAGGCCGACTTGCGGCCGAGCAGGCTGCGCCGCTTGGCCAGCGCGGAGCTCACCG
>JAICKR010000031.1 GCA_025927835.1 Jatrophihabitans sp.
CGGCGCCGGCGACGTCCTGGAAGGTGGTCTTCGGGGTGTCCTTGTTGACGAGCTTGGCCTTGCTGCGGCCGAAGCTCATCACCCGGTTGCCGCCGCCCTGCACCTGGCTCATCACGAAGAACAGCACGCCGACGATCAGCAGGATGGGCAGCAGGCTGACCAGCAGCGACAGCCAGGTGTTCTCCTTGCTGACGTGCGTCTTGAAGTGGACGTTCGCCGCGTGGAGGTCGTTGGTGATCGCGTTGCTGTAGTTCTCCGGGTACTGCGCGCTGATCTTGGTGTACTTGCCGTCGAACGGCTTCTTCAGCGTGAGCTCGAGCGTCTGTTCCTTGTCCTGCTGGACCGCGCTCTGCACGTTCTTGGCCGTGATCTGGTTGATCGCATCCGACGTGCTGACGCCGTGGTAGCCGTTGCCGCCGGAGAGCAGGCCGGGCAGCACGAAGATGACGAAGAGGACGAGGAGGCCCCACAGCCACCACGACCGGAGAATGCGCTTGCGGTTCATATCGATATCACGAACGGCCGGCCGTTCGCGTTCCTTCCCGCCTCGAACGGCTCTGTCACCGCACGACGGTACACGTCAGTCCCTGTAGACAGCCGGGTCCAGCCGCCCGATATAGGGCAGATCGCGGTACCGCTCGGCGTAGTCGAGGCCGTATCCGACGACGAATTCGTTCGGAATGTCGAACCCGACGTATTTCACGTCCACGTCGACCTTCACCGCGTCCGGCTTGCGCAGGAGTGTGACGATCGCAATAGAGCCGGGGTTGCGCGAGCGCAGGTTCTTCAGCAGCCAGGACAGCGTCAGCCCGGAGTCGATGATGTCCTCGACGATGAGGACGTCCTGGCCGGCGATGTCGCGGTCGAGGTCCTTGAGGATCCGCACGACGCCGCTGGTCTGGGTGCCACTGCCGTAGGAACTGACGGCCATGAACTCCATCGTCGAGGGCCGCTCGAGCGCGCGGGCGAGATCGGACATGAACATGGCCGCGCCCTTGAGCACCCCGACGAGGACCGGTTCGCGGTCGGCGTAGTCGGCGTCGATCTCCTTGGCCAGCTCGGCGATCCGGTCGCGGATCTGGTCCGCGGAGATCAGTCGCTCCTCGATGTCTGCGTCGAGCTCAGACAACGTCACTCCCTGCTCGTGGTGGGGTATGCCTCGAGTCTCCCAGACGCCCGCCGGACCGCGACGCCGCCCGGCAGCTCGATCGGTCCCTGCCCGTGCCAGCCCGTGATCAGCGCGTCGAGGGCGGCCGTCCGCTCCGCGCTCAGCGGTGCGGCGCCGAACGTCGCGACCCAGCCACGCACGACCCGAGTGCGGAGGGCGCGCGGGAGCCCAGCCACCGACGCCACCTCCAGGTGATCAACAGGCGTGGACGGTTGCCCGGCGACGGCTGAGGCCTGTTGATCAGCGAGGGTGTCGAGCGCGTCGAGGTCGTCGCGCAGCAGGTCGGCCGTGCGGGCCAGCGCCTCGGCCACGCCGCCCTGCAGCACGTCCTCGAGCAGCGGCAGCACCTCGTGCCGCAGCCGGGCGCGCCGGAAGGCCGGGTCGGCGTTGTGCGGGTCGTCCCACGCCTCGAGGCCGAGCGCGCTGCAGGCGGCCGCGGTGGTGGCGCGGCGCAGCCGCAGGAACGGACGCAGGTAGCAGCCGTCCGCCGCCGCCATGCCGGCGATCGAGCGTGGCCCGGAGCCGCGGCCGAGGCCGAGCAGGACCGTCTCGGCCTGGTCGTCGAGGGTGTGCCCGAGTAGCACATGCGCGTCGAGGGCGGTGGCGGCCGCGTCGAGCGCGGCGTAGCGGGCGGTGCGGGCTGCCGCCTCGGGGCCGCCGCTGCGCCCGACGTCGACGCGGATCACCTCGACCGGGTCGAGGCCGAGTTCGTAGCCCAGGGCGGCGACCGCGGCGGCGCGCTCGGCGGAGCCGTCCTGCAGGCCGTGGTCGACGGTGACGAGGCCGGCGCACAGCCCGGCCCGGGGCGCTTCGAACGCGGTGGCCGCGGCGAGCGCGAGCGAGTCGGCGCCGCCCGAGCAGGCGACCAGCACGCTTCCACTCGATGGCAGCAGCGCCCGGACCGCGGAGCGGATCTCAGCAACCGCAGGCGCCGGGCCCATGGCTCAGGCGTGCACGCGGGCGATCCAGCGCTGCGGGTCGCCGATCTCCGCCTTGGTGGGCAGCGTCGCGGTGGACGTCCAGATCGCGTTGAAGTCGTCGACGCCGATGCGCTCGACGACGGCGCGCACGAACGCCGACCCGTCGATGTACTGCCGGGTCTTTGCCTCCATGCCGAGCAGTCGGCGCAGCAGCCGGTCGAGCGGGTTGCCGCTGCGCCGCCGGCGGGACGCGAACCGGCTCTCGATCACCTTCTGGCTCGGGATGACGGAGTCGGGGACGGCATTCATCACGTACTCGGCGTGCCCCTCGACCAGCGACATGAACGCGGTGACCCGGTCGAGCACGGTGCGCTGCTCGGGGGTGGCCAGCACGGACAGCAGCCCGGCGCCGTCGCCCTGCCCGCGTACCACCTTCACCAGCTCACCGACCGCGCCGGACAGTCGCTTGCGCAGCTCGGCGGGGTCGGTCTCGATCGTCTCGCCGAGCGCGGCCACCTCGTCGAGCATGTGCTGGCGCAGCCACGGGACCGCGGTGAACTGCACCCGGTGCGTGACCTCGTGCAGGCAGACCCAGAGCCGGAAGTCGCTCGGGTCGACGCGGAGCTGCCGCTCGACGGCGACGAGATTCGGCGCGACCAGGAGCAGCTGGCCGCCCGTCCGCTCGAAGAACTCGAACTGGCCCAGCACCTTGCCGGACAGGAAGCCGAGCACCACGCCGACCTGCACACCCGTGAGCCGGCCGCCGACGCGCTCGGCGACCCGGCTGACCGGGTTGTCCTCGGTGAGGCGGGCGATGAGCGGATCCATGATCGTGCGCATGCCGGCGGCGTTGGTGTCGATCCAGGCGGGACGGTCGATGACCCGCGTGATCGCCGTGACCGCAGGTTCGTGCAGGTGGGTCAGCTGGGCGACCTGGTCGGCGGCCCGCGCGGTGGCGCGGTAGAGCTCGCTGACGGCGTCCTCGGCCTCGCGGCGCGAGACCGCGGGTGGCGGCGGGCTGAACCGTTTCGCCGCCCGCGCGGCGACGTCCCAGTCGATGATCCCCGCCATGCCACTCACGCTACAGACCGCGCATGAGTCAGAGCGTGGCGAGCTTTGCGACCACCTTGTCCAGCGCGGCGTCCGCGACGACCGACGCGGCGTCCGAGTGCGACATGAGTGCGAACGCGAGCAGCCGCCCGGAACGGTCGTGCACGGTGCCGGCGAGGGTTGCGACGCCGGTGAGCGTGCCGGTCTTCGCCCGCACCACGCCCGCGCCGGCGTGCGCGGCCCCGCGCAGGTAGCGGTCGACGAGGGTCCCCGACCACGCCGCGACGGGCAACGCGCTGAGCACGGTGCGCAGCGCGGGACGCACCGCGACGACCCGCACCAGAGCGGCGAGCGTGGCCGGGGTGAGCCGGTCCTTCGCGGCCAAGCCGCTGCCGTCGACCATGCCCGCCCCCGGGTCGACGCCGAGCCGGCGCAGCGCAGCACGCACCGCGAGCGCCGCGCCGGCGAAGGACGCCTGCTGGTGCTCGGCGAACGCGACGCGCCGGGCCAGCACCTCGGCGATGACGTTGTCCGAGTTCTGCAGCATCTGCTCGATGAGCGTGCCGATCGGCGCCGAGAGCACCTGCGCGACCGGTCGTGCACCCGGCGGTGCGGTGCCGCGCACGACCGGCAGCGACCGTCGACCGAGTGCGGCGGCGAGTTCATGCCCGGCGTCGAGATCCGGCGTCGCGCTGCGGATGCCGTCCTGCGGCGCGGCTCGCCCGCCGTCGGCCATCACCGAAGTGATCGCCGAGGCGTAGTCGCTCGGCACGTCCTCGGGCGCCCACGCCGGGTTCACCGTCGGGCCGCGGAACAGCGAGTCGTCCACCACTATGCGACGGGCGGTGACGTGCGCACGTCGAAGCTGCCCCGCAAGGTCGCTGATGCGCGCCGCCCCCGGATAGGTGGTCGGCTTGCCAAGCGCCGCCCCGCTCAACGTCGGGTCGCCGCCGCCGACGAGCACGATCGTGCCGGGGGGGCCGCGCACGACCTGGGTCGCCATGCGATCCGTCGGCTTGAGCACGGCGAGCACGGCCGCGGCCGTGAGCAGCTTCGCGGTCGAGGCGGGCGCGAGCGAAGCGGACGGGGCGCGGGCGAGCAGGACGGTGTTGCTGGCCACGTCGACGACCTCTGCACCGAGCCCGCCGAGCTCGGATGCGTGTAGCAGCGGGCCGAGGGCGGCCGCGACCTGCGCCGGTGCCGGCACCGGGCCGGCCGGACGGGCCGGGGCCCGCGGCGGGACGGCGGTGGCGCTGCGATACGCGGCCGGCGGCGGCTGGAGGCTCGGTTCCTTCTTGTGGTGCACGGCGTGCGTACCGAAGTAGCCGCCGGCGCCCGCGCCGAGGGCCAGCACGACGATGATCGCCACCCGCGCCGCGAGGGGCAGGCGAGTCCGGCTCATGCCGCCGCCTCCCGGCACTTCGCGCGAGCCCTCATCGCTGCGACACTACTTGCGCAATCGTCTCGACTAAGGAGCCGCAGGTGGAGTTCGACGTCCTCATCGAGATCCCGCGCGGAAGCCGCAACAAGTACGAAGTCGATCACGCGTCCGGGCGCATGCGCCTCGACCGGACGCTGTTCACCTCGACGCAGTACCCCGCCGACTACGGCTACATCGAGAACACCCTCGGCGAGGACAGCGACCCGCTCGACGCGCTGGTGATCCTGCAGGGTGACCCGCTCTTCCCCGGCGTCCTCGTCCGCTGCCGTGCGATCGGCATGTTCCGGATGCGCGACGAGAAGGGCGGCGACGACAAGGTGCTCGCCGTGCCGGCGACCGACCCGCGGCTCGAGCACCTGCGCGACATCCACCACCTGCCCGAGTTCGACCGGCTCGAGATCCAGCACTTCTTCGAGGTCTACAAGGAACTCGAACCCGGCAAGAGCGTCGAGGGCGCGGAGTGGGCCGGGCGGACCGAGGCCGAGGCCGAGATCGAGGCCTCGTACGAACGGGCGAAGCAGGCACAGCACACCGAGCATTGACGAACACTGCTGTTCGCAAATAACGTCTTGCCGTGGAACTTCATGGCAAACGCATCCTGATCACCGGTGCGGCGAGTGGGATCGGCCGCGCGCTGGCCGAAGCGGGAGGACGCGACGGCGCGCAGCTGCTGCTGACCGACCGCAACGTCGCGCTGCTCGACCAGACGACAGCCGCACTGCGAGACTCGGGCGCCGACGTCGCATTGGCGCACGCCGCGGACGTGTCCGACTTCGCGCAGGTGCAGGCGCTCGCCAAGGCCGTGCACGACCAGGGCGGCAGCGTCGACGTCGTGATGAACGTCGCGGGCATCGCGGTGTGGGGCACCGTCGACCGGCTCGAGCACGAGCAGTGGCGCAAGGCGATCGACGTCAACCTGATGGGCCCGATCCACGTCATCGAATCGTTCGTGCCCTCGATGATCGAGGCGGGACGCGGCGGGCACATCGTCAACGTGTCCTCCGCCGCCGGCCTGCTGGGCCTGCCGTGGCACGCGCCGTACAGCGCGTCCAAATTCGGGCTGCGCGGGGTGTCCGAGGTGCTGCGCTTCGACCTGCGCCGCCACCACATCCACGTCCACCTCGTCTGCCCGGGCGGGGTCGCGACGCCGCTGACGAGCACGGTCGAGATCGCCGGCGTCGACACCAGCGGCCCGGCGTTCACCCGGATGCAGGCGCACTTCCGCAAGCGCGCGGTGTCGCCGGAGCAGGCGGCCGAGGCGATCCTGCGCGGCATGCAGCGCAAGCGCTACCTCGTCTACACCTCGCGCGACATCCAGCTCGCCTACCTGATGCAGCGGATGTTCCCGCCCGTCTACAACATGATCATGCGCAGCATGAACGTCGCGATCCGCCGCGCGCTGCCGGTGACGAAGCCGTGAGCGCGCGCATCGCTCCCGGTGACCGGCGCGAGGCCGGCGCGTTCGCGTGGGGCTTCGCGCAGGTAGCCGGGCTCGTGACCCGTACCGCTCCGCCGGCGCTGTTCCTGACGATGGGCCGCCAGCACAAGCTGTTCCGCGGCTGGCTCCGCTTCGCCGGCCGATTGATGCCCGGCGGTTCGCTACCGCGCCGCGACACCGAGCTGATCATCCTGCGCGTCGCGCACCTGCGCGGCTGCGCGTACGAGTTCGAGCACCACCGCGGGATGAGCAAGCGCGCCGGTGTCACCCGCGAAGAGGTCGAGCGCGTCCAGCAGGCCCACCTCGGCGGCTGGCCCGCACGCGAGCACGCGCTGCTCACCGCGGTCGACGCGCTCATCCGCGACCGCGACCTCGACGACGTCACCTGGAAGGGGCTGCGCGAGCAGCTCGACGAGGCGCACGCGATCGAGTTCCTGCTGCTCGTCGGGCACTACGACATGCTGGCGACCTTCCTCGGCACGCTGCGCATCGAGCCCGACCGGCACCGATGACCGAACGTCTGCCCCGCGGCCGGCACGGCATGAGCCGGGCGGACGTGGCCGCGCAGCAGCGCACCCGCATCCTCGACGCCTTCGCGGCGGTGCTCACCGAGCGCGGGTACGTGAACACGCCGGTGGCCGCGATCATCGAACGCGCCGGCGTCTCGCGAGAGACGTTCTACGAGCAGTTCGCGTCCAAGCAGGACTGCTTCGTCGCCGCGCTCGAGGAGACGGTCACCGGGCTGGCCGACACGCTCGGCACCGCGATCGCCGCGCCGGGCACGCCGATCGAGCGCTACGAGCGGATGCTGCGCGTGTACCTGGACGCCCTCGTGGCGCGGCCCGACACGGCCCGACTGTTCCTCATCGAGACCTACGCGGCGGGTGACGAGGCGATGCAGCGCCGGCTCGAGTTGCAGCAGCAGTTCGTCGACGGGCTGATGGTGGTGTTCGGTCGGCGCAGCGCACGCGATCGCGCGGCATGTGAGGCGCTGGTCGGCGCGACCGTCGCGCTCGTCACTGCGCGCTTCGTCGCAGGGGACGTCGCGGGCGTGCGGGCCGTCCGCCGCCCGCTCGTCGACCTCGCCGGCTCCTGGCTCGCCGCCCGCTAGCCACCCTCGTTGAGTCAGGTGATGGCGACGTGGGTGGTCACGGGGCCGAGCTTGCCGAGCGGGACGTTGATCACGAGCTGACCCGCGGCGTTCGCGTTACCCGTCGCGTGCCTGCCGGCGATCGTCACGGTGTGCGCCGAGCCGGGTGCGTAGGCCGCGGGGGTGGTCACGGTCGCGCTGCCGAGGCCGCGCAATGAGAACCCGGCCGCGGTCGCGCTGATCAGCGAGCTGAACGCCTGCGGCTGCGTGCGGTGGTTCGCCACCGTCCAGCCCCACTGCGACCAGGTCGTGTCGATCGACTCGTAGTTGATCGCGGCCGGAGCGCTGGGGTGCGCGAACTCGGCCATCAGCGGGTCGATGAACTGCTGGAAGTCACGCGCCCAGTAGGGAAACGTGTGCGTGCCGAGCACGTAGTCGGTGTAGTGGTTGGGAATGCCGGTCTGGTTCAGGTGCGTGTGGAACAGCTGCGTGGACACGTGCGTGATGGCCTCGATGCCGCTCGCGGCGAGGTCGATGCCCGTGTCGAGCGGGCCGGGGAACCCGGTGGCGGTCCACATGTAGAGCCCCATGCCGCGCAGGTTCGTCAGCAGCGAGGCCGGGTCGTGGCCTCGCCAGTTGATCTCGTGGGTGAGGCGGTCACCGAACATCGAGCCGTACGGCACACCGTCGAGCCCGACCGCGATCGCCTCGACGACCGCGGTGCTGAACGGGATGACGGCGGCGTCGCGGTCGATCTCGGGCGCACCGGAGAACGACGCGGCGACGGCGAACATGTCCGGGTGCCGCGCGGCGTAACTCATGGCGCCGAAGCCGCCCTGCGACAGCCCGGCGATCGCGCGGCCGGCGCGGGTCGCCACGGTGCGCAGGTTCGCGTCGACCCACGGGACGAGCTGGTCGACGTGGAACGTCTCCCACTGCGACGGGCCGAGCTTCGTCGTAGTGTTCACCCAGTTCGTGAACCAGCTGCCGCCGTCGTCGTCGAAGCCTGCGTCGGGCATCACGACGATCAGCGGTTTGCCCGCGGTCGTGGCTTCGGCGCCGCCCTTCGTCGTCCAGTCCGCGGCGCTGCCGCTCGTGCCGTGGAACAGGTAGAGCACCGGGTAGCGGGTCGTGGTGTCGGCGCCGTAGCCGTCGGGCAGCAGCACGCGCACACGTACCGCTCGACCGAGCGCGTCGGACGAAACCGACAACGCCCACAGGCGGTCGTCGAGCTGCTGGCTCGACACGACGTGGACTCCGTCGGCATCGCCGAACGCGACGCTGTCGGCGGACGCGGCCATCGGCACCGCGACGAGTGCGGCGAGCGCCAGAGACGCTGCTGCCAGGACCCGGCTGATCATGCGTCGGATTATTGCGAACACCGGTGTTCGTGGCTAGCCGAAGCCGCATTCGCACGGCACGGGACCTTCGTCCCCAATCACGGAGCAACGCTTTCGCGGCCCGCACGCGTCTGATGCACTTTGTGGACCGCTTAACTCGGACATAACAGGGATTTCAAGTGCGCGTGGCCGCCCCTGAGTCACCGGCTACGGCCGGTGGCGCTGCGCCGCGCGTACCGGGCGTCCGGGCCCGCGTCGCCCAGCTGTCGGCCCGCCATCATCTCCTTCCTGCGATCGTGCTCGTCGTGCTCATCGCGGCGAGCGGCGCGATGTTCCTCGTGCTGCGCGGCGTGGTGCACAGCCAGGAGCGCCGGCTGCTGCACGAGCGCGCCGAAGAACTCGGCGCATACCTCAAGGCGTCCACCACCCAGACGTCCTCGCAGCTTGCCGCGATGGGCCAGGACATCGCCGCCGGCGGCCCCGGCGCGTCTCTCTTCGCGACGTTGGCCGCACCGCTCGCCGCGAACGGCGGGACCGTCTCCGTCGCGCAGCGCAACGGCGCTGCGTTCGAGACCGTGACCTCCGTCGGCAGCACCGCCTCTGGCCCGGTCCCGCTCAACGTTGCACAGCAGCGGCTCGTCCAGCGCGCGGTCCGCGCCGGAGGCCTCGTGTACACGCTCTACCCGGGCACGGGCGGCACACACATCGTCGAGGCCGTACCCGCGCCGTCGGCGACCACGCCCACGGTGGCGTTCCTCGACACGCTGCTGCCCCCGCCGCGGCCGATCCCGACGACGAAGGACTCGCCCTACCGCGAGCTCGACGTCGTCCTCTACGCGAGCACGAAACCGGTCGCGAACCGGATCGTGCTCATCTCCGGGGCGATCCCCAAGGCGTCGAGCGATCCGGCGCACGTGGTCATCTCCATCGGCGCGAGCAAGGTGCTGCTCGTGGCGGCCGGCCACCACGCGCTGGTCGGCTCGTTCGCGCAGAGCGTGCCGTGGCTCGTGTTCGTCAGCGGGCTCGCCCTCGCCGTGTTGCTCGCGGTGCTCGTCGAGGTCCTGACCCGGCGCCGCGCATACGCGCTGAACCTGGTCGAGCAGCGCACCCGTGCGATGTACCAGGCACAGCTCGCGGCCGAGGCGGCGAACCACTCCAAGAGCGAGTTCCTGTCCCGGATGAGTCACGAGCTGCGCACGCCGCTCAACGCGGTGCTCGGCTTCAGCCAGCTGCTCGAGCTCGACGACCTGACGGCCGAACAGGAGCAGTCGGTCGGCCAGATCACCAAGGGCGGACGGCACCTGCTCGACCTGATCAACGAGATCCTCGACATCAGCCAGATCGAGACCGGCAAGCTCACGCTGTCGCCCGAGGCAGTGCGCATCGCGGACGTCATCAGCGAGACGGCCGACCTGATCCGGCCACTGGCGGCCGAGCGGGGCGTGCACCTGCTCGACACGGACGTGCAGACCGGTGACCTGTACGTGTTCGCCGACCGGCAGCGGCTCAAGCAGATCCTGCTCAACCTGCTGGGCAACGCGATCAAGTACAACCGCGAGGGCGGCACGGTCTCCATCAGCTGCGTGCGCCCCAAGCCCGGTCACCTGCGGGTGCAGGTCACCGACACCGGACCGGGCATCGCCCCCGAGCACTTCGGGCTGCTGTTCACCCCCTTCGAGCGGCTCGGTGCCGAGCGCACGACCGTCGAGGGGACGGGCATCGGGCTCGCGCTCTCGCGCCGGCTCGCCGAGGTCATGGGCGGCACGCTCGAGGTGGAGAGCACGGTCGGGCGCGGCAGCACCTTCTCGGTCGCGTTCCCGATCGTCGAGGGCCCGGTCGAGCGCATCGAACGCCTCGACGAGCTCAGCGGCACCACGGTGGTGAGCTCGCCGTCGGCGCTCCAGCCGACCGTGCTGCACATCGAGGACAACCTGTCCAACGTCGAACTCATCGAACGGGTGCTCGCGCAGCGTCCCGGCGTGAAGCTCATCCCCGCCATGCAGGGCCGGCTCGGACTCGAACTGGCCCGCCAGCACCGCCCCGCGCTCGTGCTGCTCGACCTCAACCTGCCGGACATGTCCGGCGAGGACGTGCTGCAGACGCTGCGCGACGACCCGGCCACCGCGCAGCTGCCGGTCGCGATCGTGAGTGCGGATGCGATGCCGCGCCAGGTGCAGCGGCTGCTGTCAAGCGGCGCGAGCGCGTACCTCACCAAGCCGATCGACGTGCGCCAGCTGCTCGCGCTGCTCGACAGCTCGCTCGAGGCCTACGGACGGCGCGCGGACACCGTGGCCGCGGCCGGCGCAGCGACCGATCAGAACGGGCACGGCTGACATGCAGTCGGTAACGCTGCACGAGGTGCGCGACGGACGGGTCGTCGTCGTGGACGACAACCTGCCGAGCGTGCAGCTCGTGCAGGCGCTGCTCACCCGCGCCGGGCTCGCGTCCGTGCCCGCCTGCACCGCCGGTCAGGAGCTGCTCGACCGCTGGGACGAGCTCTCGCCCGACCTCGTGCTGCTCGACCTGCACATGCCCGGCATCGACGGCTACCAGCTGCTCGCCGAGCTGCGCCGGCGCGCGTCGTCGGCCGACCTGCCGGTGCTCGTCCTCACCGCGGACATGACCCGCGATGCCGCGCACCGAGCACTGCAGCTCGGCGCGAGCGACTTCCTCACCAAGCCGATCGACGCAGCCGAGCTGGTGCTGCGGGTCCGCAACCTGCTGCAGGCGCGCGCGTCGCACGTGGGGCTGGAGCGCCGCCACCGGTGGCTCGAGGCTTCGGCCCGGCTCGCGCGCGAGCTGCTCGCGGGCACGGCCGCCGACCCGCTGCGCGAGGTGTGCGAGCTCGCTCGCGACGCCGCCGGCGCCGACTTCGCGCTCATCGCCCCGTCCGCCGGCGCGGAAGTGCCCGACGTCATCGTGGTCGGCTCGATGCCCGACAGTGCGGACGAGACCGTTACCCGCGCGTTCACGATCGGCGGGTTCCCACCCGGCGCGCCGGTGCGCGTCGCCGACCTGGACGCCGCGGTGGGCCGTCCGGGTGCCGGCGTCGTCGGCAGTGCCGCGCTCGTGCCGCTGATCGCCGGCGAGCGCGCGCTCGGCACCCTGTTGCTGTGCCGCACGCCCGGTCGCGCGCAGTTCACCCAGACCGATGTCGACCTCGCGTCCGGCTTCGCCGACCAGGCCGCGGTCGCGGTCGAGTTCGCGCAGGCGCGCGCTGATCAGGAGCGGATGCTGATCCTCGCCGACCGGCATCGCATCGCGCGCGACCTGCACGACCAGGTGATCCAGCGGCTGTTCGCGATCGGGCTGCGGCTGCAGCAGCTCGCGGCGCTCACAGAACCAACGATCGCCGAGCGGCTCGACGCGCAGCTGAGCGACCTCGACGACACGATCACCGAGATCCGCTCGACGATCTTCGGGCTGCGCCAGGTCGGCCCCGCGCCGGACCGGCTGCCGGCCAGGATGCGCCGGCTCGCCACCGACCTCGCCGAGGTGCTCGGCTTCGCGCCCGACGTGCAGGTCGACGACGCGCTCGACGTCGTCCCGGACGAGCTCGCCGACGACGTCGTCACGGCGGCCCGCGAGGCGGTCACCAACGTCGCGCGGCACGCACGCGCGACGCGGATGCAGATGTCGGTGGCGCTGACCGGCACGGACGTGGTTCTCGAGGTGGTCGACAACGGCATCGGCATCGGCACCGCCGAGCGGCGCAGCGGGCTCAACAATCTGTGCGAACGCGCGTCCCGGCACGGCGGCTCGTGCGTGATCGGGCCGGCCGAGGCCGGTGGCACGCACATCGCGTGGACGGCGCCGCTGGCTCCAGACTCTCAGGCCTCGACGCGCGAGATGGCCAGCGGCCGGTAGGCGAGGAACGCGTTCGCCCGCTCGTTGTGACAGGTCAGCCCCGCCGCTTCGACACGCTCGACCGCGACGGTGACGTCCAGCTCGCCGTGCGGGCCGCGCAGCCGCACGCCTGCCGCGCCGTCCGCGATCGGCGTCGTCGACACCACGCACAGGTCGCTGATGTGGCGCAGCGCCAGGTGTTCGTGCGCGAATGCCAGCGCGGCCTGCGCCGCCGGCGGCAGCCCGATGCGCCCGCGCAGCAGCGCGCCGATCACCTCACCCGACTCGGCGGCCGCGACGAACTCCGTGGCGGCGAAGGGCAGCACCCGGCCGTACAGCAGTCCGGACGGCAGCACGAGCACGTTCGCGGCGAACCGGTCGCCCCCGACGTGGCTGGTTTCCCACACCCGGCCCGGGCGCAACGCGGTGAGCGCCGCCGCGACCGGCCGGCCGCGCAGCGCGCAACAGGTGTCGTGCTTGCTGTGCGCGCACACGAGGTAGAGCGGTTCCTCGTCGACAACGCCCGGCGCTGCGTCCAGCGGCAGGTCGAGCACCTCCGCCGGGTCGTCGAACTCGCCGCGGCGCAGCGACTGCGTCCCGTCGCGCGTGTCGACGAGTGCCCATTGGCGGGGTGCACCGCGCGGGGTTCGCCCGGGGCGGCGGATCGCCTGCACCCGCACGCCCTGCGCGTTCGCCTTCGCCTCGAGTGCGTCCGCCGCTTCGATCCCGAACCGGGACGAGCGCAGCCCGTTGCGTCCCCACGGCCCGGGTTGCTCGACGAGCAGCAGCCGCGCGGCGGGGAACGCGGTGCCGAGCATCGGATCGCCACGCAGCTGTGCCCGCAGCGCGCAGCGGTCGAGGGTCTCGCGCGGGTGCGGCGCGCGGTGCGGCCGGGTGCTCATTCGGGGCCTCCGCGCAATCGTGGAGCGTCTTTTGCGGCGCGATTCCGTGGGGTCACTCCGGCACGAGCACGCCGTCGCGGAGCAGCCGGCGCGCGAGGTCGAGCTGTCCGTCGGCGTCCAGGCCGGGAAGTTCCGCCGGCGTCAGCGGCCGGCCGCTGAGGACGGCCTTCAGCGCATCGCCGGCGCTGCCGGGCACGGTGACCGTCTTGTCCACGAGCACGATGCGCAGCGCGTCGACGTCCGGCTCGAGGCGGGCGCGCAGCCCGGCGCGCAACCGCAGCGGGGTGTCGGCGGTGAGTGCGCCGGCGGCGGCGAGCTGGGCGAGCGGTGCCACCGGCTCCGGCCGGGTGCGTTGCACGAGGTTGTCGCCGACGCGGCGTGCGACGTCGACGGCGGGAATCGCGTCGAGTCGTGCGTGCAGCGCGGCAAGCGTGTCGGTCAGCTCGGCGGCGAGCACCGCGGGGTCGGCGAGATCGACGCCCATCGGGAGCGACGTGCGCAGCGCGGCGTCGTCCTGCGCGAGCTCGAGCAGGTGCCGTACGAGCTGATACCGGCTGACCGGGTGGATGCCGACGGTGAGGTGGACGGACGTCTCGCCCTGCGCGACGGCGGCGTGGATCGTGCCGCGCGGCAGGTAGAGCGCGTCGCCCGGTTCGAGCACGGTGTCGATCAGCGGCGGCTGCTGCGCGCGCGCAGCGACCTGCTCGCGCACGCTCTCCCACGGCTGGTTGTCGAGCGGGGCGTCGACGACCGGTTCGTGAATGCGCCACCGCTTGCGACCGGCGATCTGCAGCACGAACACGTCGTGCACGTCGTAGTGCGGCGCGAAGCCCTGGTTCTGCGCCGGGGTGATGTAGGCGTTGATCTGCACCGGGTGGCCGAGTTCGGCGGCCAGCCGGCTGCCGAACCCGACCAGCGGCGGCCAGTTGCGGTGCAGGCCCTGCAGCACGAGCGTGGCGCCGTCGCCGATCGCGGCGAGCACCTTGTCGTCGGCCGACTGGTCACCGATGGACGCGCCGGCGCCGCCGCTGCGGGTGAACGTCGCCGCCGGGAGCACGCCTCCGTCCTTGGCCATGCGCAGGAACGGCGTGCGCAGCCCACGCTGCGACACGAGCTCGTCGACCGCGGCCGCGGAGAACAGGTCGTCGAAGCCGGACCCGAGCTCGGCGGCGCGGGTCAGCAGCGGCGCGCGTCCCCAGTGCTGCGCCGCGAAGTCGTCAGTGGCGCAGGCGATGCAGCGCGCGAGCGCCGCACCACCTGCGCCACCAGGCTGATCAGCGGTGGTCACGCACCGCCGTCCGCGCCTCCGTCGTGGGAGTCCGCGCCACCGTCGCCGCCGGAGTCGGCACCGCCATCGGCGCCACCGTCGCCACCCGCGCCGCCGTCCGCGCCACCGTCGTTACCCGCGCCGCCGTCACCGCCGCCGCTCGCGCCGGCATCCGCGCCGCCGTCACCGCCGCCGCTCGCGCCGGCATCCGCGCCACCGTCGGCGCCGCCGTCCGCGTCCTTCGTGAAGTCCGTGTCCTCGTCCATGTCGCGTCCTCTCTGACTGACTGGTGGAGCCAACGCTAGGGCATGTACCCCCAGCGATCACCAGTCAATCCGCGGGGCGTTCCGCCATGTGCAGCGCGACGATGCCGCCGGTGAGGTTGCGGTAGCGCACGCTCACCCAGCCGGACGCGGCGACCACCGCGGCGAGCTCGTCCTGCGGCGGCCACGCGCGGATCGACTCGGCGAGATAGACGTACGCGTCGGAGTTGGACGAGACGCGCCGGGCGACCCAGGGCAGCGCCCGCATCAGGTAGTTGAGGTACAGCGCGCGGAACGGCCGCCAGGTCGGCCGGCTGAACTCGCAGATCACCAGCCGCCCGCCGGGACGCACGACCCGCGCCATCTCGCGTAGCGCCCGCGGCACGTCGGCGACGTTGCGCAGCCCGAAGCTGATGACGACGGCGTCGAAGGCCTTGTCGCGGAACGGCAGGTGCATGGCATCGCCGGCGACGAACGGGACGTGCCGCCTGCGGCGCAGCGCCCGGCCGGCGCGCAGCATGCCGAGTGAGAAGTCGCACGCGACCGCGCGCGCGCCGTTGCGGGCGAGTTCGACGGTCGACACACCCGTCCCCGCGGCGAGGTCGAGCACCGCGGCGCCGGGTTCGAGTTGCAGGCACTGCCGGGTGCGCCGCCGCCAGCGGCGGTCCTGCGCGAAGGACAGGACGGTGTTCGTGACGTCGTAGCGGCGCGCGACGCCGTCGAACATCCGGGCAACCTCGTGCGGCTGCTTCTCGAGGGTCGCGCGACTCACGCCGGGCAGTCTCTCACCCTTCTGTCGCATTCTCGGAGACCACACCTGCCTCGACCTCCGCCTCGGCGGCGGCGAGCTGGATCGCCCCGAGGATGACCGCGAGCAGGCACAGCGCGTAGGCGATCAGGTGCCCGGCCGATATCGGCAACCGCTCGTGCAGGATGACGGCGCCGAGTACGACGGCGACGAACGGGTCGGCGGCCAGGTTGGCGGGCAGGGTGGCCGCGAGCGTGCCGATCTGGAACGACATCTGGGTGAGCACGATGCCTGCGACGCCGACCAGGATCATTCCGGCAATCGGTACGAGCCCGCGCGAGGTGAGCACCACCCCGTGCACGCCCTCGTGGTGCAGGGTGTGCGAGGCGGCGTTGACCATCACCGCGATGGTGCCGAAGAAGCCCCCGGCGACGAGACCGTACATCGCACCGCGCAGCACCCGGTCGCGGCCGAGCACCGCGAAGCAGAGCACGAAGCCGGCGGCGAGCGAGAGCGCGATCGTCATCGCGAGCACCCGCGGATGCGCCCCGTGCCCGTGCGCCGGGTGCCCGACGAGGCCGAGGAAGACGCCGAGCCCGCCGATGACGAGCACCACGCCGAGGTAGTCGCGCGGGCGCGGATGGTGCCAGCCCAGCGAGGCGCTGACGAACAGCGACACCGGCAGCATCAGCACGACGAGCGGTTGGATGACCACCACCGGCCCGGTGGACAGCGCCACGAGCTGCAGCAGGAAGCCGATGAAGTCGCCGGCGATCGCGAGCAGCCACACCGGGTTGCGGGCCAGCCGCAGCAGGCCGGCGGCGCTGGCCGAGCCGGTGTCGTCCGCGTGCTGCTGCGCCGCGCGGTGCTGCACGACGATGGACGTCCCGTAGACGACCGCCGACCCGACGCCGAACGGCACGGCAACGGCGAGGGGCACTTTCGCAGGGTATCCACCGGCGGCGGGCTTCGAACTTTCAGCGAGCGGCCGGTGCCGGTTCCTCGTAGAGTGCCGGAGACCTGTCGACCTTCGCCGGAGGTTTACCGTGCCTGCACGTCGTGTTCTGCTCTCGGTTGCGCTCGCGCTGGCCACGGTGGTCGGGCTCGCGCCCGGCATCGCCACCGCGGACCCGACGCACTACTACGTCGCGCTCGGCGACTCGCTGTCGCGCGGCTACATGCCGGGCGTCGGCGACACCGACCAGGGCTACGCCGACGACCTGTACGCAACGCTGCACGCGTCCGACCCGACGCTCCAGCTGGTCAAGCTCGGCTGCAGCGGCGAGACCACCGGCACGATGATCAACGGCGGCAAGTGCACCGACCGCTACCCGGTCGGCACGTCACAGCTCGCCGTCGCCGAGCAGTTCCTGCGCGACCACGCGGGCCAGGTCACCCACCTGACCCTCGACATCGGCGCCAACGACGTCGACAACTGCGCGAGCGGCGGCTCGATCGACCCGGTGTGCGTGACGCAGGGGCTGCTCACGATCGCAGCGAACCTGAACACGATCCTCACCGGCCTGCAGGCCGCGGCCGGTCCGGTGCCGCTGAAGATCGGGATGAACTATTACGACCCGTTCCTGGCGTCCTGGCTGACCGGCACGCAGGGCAAGGCGGTGGCGCTCGCATCCGTCGCGCTGCTCGAGGTGCTCAACGTGACCGAGCAGACGCTGTACGTGCTGCACGGCTTCAAGATCGCCGACGTCGCGCTGGCCTTCCACTCGGCCGACTTCCTGACGCAGCGCACCGTCGCGCCGTACGGCACCCTGCCCACCGACGTGGCGTTCATCTGCCAGTACACCTTCATGTGCAGCCAGGCG
Organism: Jatrophihabitans sp.; assembly: GCA_025927835.1. Taxonomy (GTDB): domain Bacteria; phylum Actinomycetota; class Actinomycetes; order Mycobacteriales; family Jatrophihabitantaceae; genus Jatrophihabitans. Next base: position 17,297 of record JAICKR010000031.1, read on the forward strand.
AACATCCACGCGACCGCTGCCGGCTACCAGCTCATCGCGGACGCATTCCGCAAGCGGGTCTCCTGAACGGACTGGTAATTCGGCCGGGACGACGTACCCTTCAGTCCTGGCCGAATGAGACGGGGGTCGTCGCCATGGCAGAGCAGAACGAGGGCAGGCAGTCGCACGCGCGTGGGCACGCCCACGGCGCGCATTGTTATTGGGACTACCGCGAGTGCCGCTGGGTGTGCCGTCCGGAAGCCGAGGACGGGCCAGTCGCGGTTGCGGTTCCGGTCGGCGCGTCCGCGGAGTAGGCCATGCATCTGGTGAATGTCGTGCTGTTCCTGCACATCTTCATCGCGATCCTGGCGTTCGGCTGCGCGACGCTGCTGCACACGACGCAGGTCGTCATGCGCGGCGCGACGTCCACCGCGACGCTCAAGGCGTGGAGCCCGGTCTCGCACCGCGTCGAGCCGTTCTTCCCGGTGCTCGCTCTGGTCCTGTTCGGGCTGGGCGGGTGGCTGGTCGGCCTGTCCGACGGCGAGTTCTCCTGGGGCGACGGCTGGGTCGTGACCTCGATCGTCGGCCTCGCGCTGATGGAGCTCGTCGGCGGCGCGGTGCTCGCTCCCCGTGGCAAGGGTCTGCACGAGGCGATCATGAGCGCCCCGGACGGTGCGGTGGACGCCGGCCTGCGGCAGAAGGTGCTCGATCCGGCAGTGTGGGGCGCCGCGGCCTTCGAGACGGCGACCGCGCTCGGCATCGTCTACCTGATGACGAACAAGCCGTCCGGCGTCGCGTCCGCGCTCATCGTCGCGGCCTGCGCGATCGTCGGTGCGTTGATCGGTGCCGCAGCGGCGCGCGCCGGTGTCAGTTCGCAGCCGCGACCGGCAGCAGCCGCAGCGCCGTCGAGCTGAAGTGCGAGTGGACGCGGTCGTCGACCGGGTCGTCCTGCGGGTCGCGGTGCACCACGAGGTGGTTGTACAGCGTGTCCCGTTGTGCGGGGATTCGTCCCGCGCCGCGGATCAGGTCGATGAGCTCGGTGCGGTTGCTGCGGTGCCGCGCGCCGGCTGAGCTGACGACGTTCTCCTCGAGCATCACGGAGCCGAGGTCGTCCGCGCCGAAGTGCAGCGTGAGCTGACCGATGTCCTTGCCGGTGGTCAGCCACGAGCCCTGCAGGTGGTTGACGTTGTCGAAGAACAGACGGGCCACCGCGACCATGCGCAGGTACTCGAGGCTGGTGGCCTGGGTGCGGCCGCGCAGGTGGTTGTTCTCCGGCTGGTACGTCCACGGGATGAAGCTGCGGAAGCCGCCGGTGCGGTCCTGCACGTCGCGGATCATGCGCAGGTGCTCGATGCGTTCGGCGTTGGTCTCGCCGGTGCCCATCATGAACGTCGCGGTGCTTTCGACGCCGAGCCGGTGCGCGGTCTCCATGACGCTCAGCCAGGTCTCGCCGTCCTCCTTGAGTGGGGCGATCGCGGTGCGCGGGCGCTGGACGAGGATCTCGGCGCCGGCGCCGGCGAACGAGTCGAGCCCGGCGGCGTTGAGCCGGCGGATGACCGTCCCGAAGTCGAGCGTCGAGGTCTTCGAGATGTGCACGACCTCGGACGCGCCGAGGCTGTGCAGCGTCAGCTGCGGGTAGTTCGACTTGATCGCGCTGAACGTCTGCTCGTACCACTCGATGCCGAGTTCGGGCGAGTGCCCGCCCTGCAGCATGATCTGCGTGGCGCCGAGTTCGACCGCCTCGCCGCAGCGGCGCAGGATCTCCTCCTGCGAATGCGTCCAGCCCTCGTCGTGCTTGGGCGCGCGGTAGAACGCGCAGAACTTGCACGCGGTGACGCAGACGTTGGTGTAGTTGATGTTGCGGTCGATGATGTAGGTCGCGATGTTGTCGGGGAACCGGCGCCGGCGCACCGCGTCGGCCGCCTGGCCGAGCGCATGCAGCGGCGCGTCGGTGTAGAGCAGCAGCGCCTCGTCCGGCGTGATGCGGCCACCGTCGGCCGCGCGGTCGAGGACGCCGGCAATACCCACCTCGCCAGCGTACGGGTGCAACGCTGGCGCATCCCGGGCGCATCTCCTCCAATAGGAGGGTCATGGGCTGGCCCATGGCTGCTCGCCGGCTCGTCCGTCGCTCTGCACGCCGCGCGGCGGTCCTAGGCTTCCGGCATGAGCCTTCCCCCGCCCGGACCGGACCGCGCCGCCGTCGTCACCGGCGCCTCGTCCGGCATCGGCCTCGAGATCGCGCGTGAGCTGGCCCGGCGCGGCCATCAGGTCGTGCTCGTCGCGCGCTCGGCCGGCAAGCTCGACCGCCTCGCCACCGAACTCGGTGACGGCGCGTACGCGCTGCCCGCCGATCTCTCCGACCGCGCGGCGCGCGCCGGATTGCTCGACCGGGTCACCGCACTCGGGCTGACCCCCGACATCCTGGTGAACAACGCCGGCTTCTCCACCACCGGACCGGTCTTCGCTGCCGATCCCGACACCGAGCTGAAGATGGTCGAGGTGGACGTCGCGGCGGTGGTCGACCTGACCACCCGTTTCCTGCCCGGCATGGTCGAGCGCGGCCGTGGCGCGCTGCTCAACGTCGCCTCCACGGCGGCGTTCCAGCCGCTGCCCGGCCAGGCGGGTTACGGCGCGGGCAAGGCCTTCGTCCTCTCCTACACGCAGAGCCTGGCGGGAGAGCTGCGCGGCAAGGGCGTCACCGCCACCGCGCTGTGCCCGGGTCCGGTCGACACCGGCTTCGGCGAGGCGGCCGGCTTCTCGAAGGAGGACGCCGACAACGCCTTGCCGAGCTTCATGTGGGTCAGCGCGGAGAAGGTGGCGAAGGCCGCGGTGGACGGCATGGCCCGCGGCCGGCTCGTGGTCATCCCGGGCCTGGCGAACCGGATGGGTTCGGTGTTGTCGACGGTGACGCCGAAGACGCTGCTGCTGCCGATCCTGCGCCGCGGCCACCCCAGTCTGAAGTAGTGGATCAGACCTCGGCGAACACCGGATCGACGGGCATGCCCGCGCGGCGGGCGAACTCGCGCAGCCCCTCGACCTGGCGCGGACCGAGCGAGAAGTCGAGCGTCCGGAAGTAGGACGCGAGTGTTGCGGGGTCGAACACCTCCCACCGCGCGGCGGCCGCGGCCACCTCGTCGACGTGCGCGAGCGCGTCGTCGCGGCTGCGCACGAACGCGGTGTGTACGTCCTTTACCAGCCCCGGGTTCGCCTCCGCGTACTCACGCCGCGCGGCCCACACCGCGAACACCATCGGTAGGCCGGACCACTCGCGCCACGCGCTGCCCAGATCGTGTACCTGCAGCCCGCGCCTCGGCGCGTCGTACGTAGCGCGCAGTGCCGCGTCGCCGATCAACACCGCGGCGTCGGCCTCGAGCAGCATGGTCGTCAGGTCGGGCGGGCAGCTGAAGTAGGTCGGCTCGACGCCGTGCACCTGCGACAGCCACATGCGCGCGAGCAGCACCGACGTGCGTGAGGTCGACCCGAGCGCGACCCGCGAGCCGTCCAGTGACGACAGCGGCACCTGCGACACGAGGTTGACCGACAGCACCGCCCCGTCCGACCCGATCGCGATGCCGGGCAACAGCACGAGGTCGTCGGCGTTGCGCAGGTACTCGACGAGCGAGATGGGGCCGATGTCGAGCTCGCCGGTGACGAGCAGGTCGTTGAGCCGGTCGGGAGTGTCCTTGGTGAGCTCGACGTCGAGCAGCGTGCCGGCGCGGACGAGACCCCAGTAGATGGGCAGGCAGTTCAGGAACTGGATGTGCCCTACCCGAGGTCGCTCCACGACCTCACGGTACGCGTCAGCCGACGGCCGGCAGCACCAGCGTCTGACCCGCTCCGGAGGCGATCGACACGAGGTTCGCGGTGAGCCCGCCGCGGTAGTTGTTCGACCCGCCGGCGACCACGACGCGCACCGAATGCCCGGTCGCGAACTGGTGCACGATGCCCGGCAGCGTCACCTTGATCGGCTTGCTGACGTCCGGCACGCGGATAGGCGCCTCGAGCCCGTTGATCATCGTCGCGGTGCCGTCGGATGCGACGTCCTCGACCTTGACGAAGAGCACGAGCTGCCCGGCCGGGCCGATGCCCTGCGTCAGCGCTGCGGTCGGTGCCTGCACCTTCACGGTCAGCACCGGCGAACCGGCGACGTCGAGCGGCCCGGCCAGCGGGGTGGACGTCCACTTCGCGAACGTGCCCGGCAGATCACCCTGCGGCAGCCCGCCGGTGTAGCCGCTCACCACGTCGAACGGGTTGATGCTGCTCGGCGCACCGAACGGCGGGGTGAGGAACGCCTGCGACCCGCTGCGCAGCGCCAACAGCGAGGACGCGAGCGCGCCGCCGCCGGACAGGAAGAACGTGCGGTTCGTGCCGACGGGGAACGCGGTGGACGTCGCGTACGCCGGCGTCGCGATGCCGGTGTAGGAGATCCACGGACGGAAGTACGCGAAGTTCGGGCCGGTGCTCACCGTGCTGCCCTGCAGGTAGTGCGCGAACCAGTCGGCGACGCGTGCCGTCTCGTACTGCGTGGCCGGGTCCGGGTTCGACAGGTCGAGCTCACCCGGCGCCGGGGTCGACTGCGAGTGGCCCCACGACTGCCAGACCATCTTCACCGGCACGCCGCGCGCTCGCAGCGCCTTGAACGTCGCCGTGGCCTCGTTCAGGTTGAACAGCGTGTCGGCCTCGCCCTGCATCAGCAGCACGGGGATCTTGATCGAGCTGAGGTAGGACGCGACGGACGCATGCTGCAGAGCCGCGGTCGACGATGGCTGGAAGAAGCCGGTCGTGCCCGCGGTCACGAGCGCCGGGCAGACGAAGGTGGCGAAGTTCGGGCAGGGGAACAGCCGCGACGGGTCGCCCTGCGCGTTCTCCAGGCCGTCCAGCACACCGACCGCGGACAGCCCCAGCCCCCAGACGAGTTTGATGGCGCCCGGCGTCGAGGTCGAGACGCCCGTCGTCTGCGCGGTGTTGTTCGGGTCGAGCGAGTACGACAGGTCGTTCCACGTGATGATCGGGACGATCGTGTCGAGCCGCGGGTCGACCGACGCGGCAGCGAACTGGATCTGCCCGCCGTACGAGCCACCGACCATGCCGACGCGCGGGTCGTAGGTCTGCGCGTGCCCGGTGTGGTCGAGCGCGTCGTGCCGGACGACGTCGAGCAGCGGCGCGGCGGTGGCGTGGGTGTCGTCGGTGAACGCGATGCCCGGCGCGCCGCCGAGGTAGCTGATGAGCTGCGCGGCGGCCTTGCCGTCGTAGTCCGGGTCGTCGAGCGTGATCTTGCAGTCGGTGCCGCCGAAGCCGAGCCCGGAGTAGGACAGCACCTCGTAGCCGCGGGTCGCGAAGGCGGCGCCGATGCCGGCCTGGTCGTCCTTCGAGCCGCCGAACCCGTTCGTGGTGAGGATGGCCGGGACGCGGTTGGACGCGCTCGCGGCAGCCGGCTGGTACAGGTCACCGACGACGTCGCAGGCCTGGCTGTCGGTCGGGCCGACGTGCACGAGGAAGTGCAACGTTCGCACTGTGTAGGCGGGGTCGGCGTTCGCGCCGGGCATACCGACCGCGGCGGCGAGGCCGAGGCCGGAGATCGCGAGCAGGGCGGCAAAGCGGCGCGATGTGAGCACGGACATCCTCCGGACCGGCACGGTTACCTACTGGTAACAACGCCGCTTCGACTCGCGGGATACGACCGATACGGTCGAGCAGTGGACGATCTGGCGCTCGCCGCGGAGCTGGTCCGCGACGCCGGCGAGCTGGCCGCCCGGATGCTGCGCGAGGGACTGACCGTCCGGCACAAGACGTCCGTCTCGGACGTCGTGTCCGCGGCCGATCACGCCGCCGAGGACCTCGTGGTGGCCCGGTTGCACGAGGAGCGTCCCGACGACGGCATCGTCGGCGAGGAGGGCACGTCCGAGAAGGGCAGTGGACGGACGTGGTTCGTCGACCCCGTCGACGGCACGTACAACTTCCTGTCCGGCGTGCCCCTGTGGTGCTCCGCGATCGCGCTCGACGACCAGCTCGGCGCGATCTATCACCAGGCCGCCGGGGAGCTGTGGACGGGCGGGCCCGAGTTTCCGACGACGCGCAACGGCGAGCAGCTCCCCCGGCCGGCCGACCGGCCGCTGGACGAGGTCTCGATCGCGACCTACCTGCACCCGACGACGCTGCCGGACGAGACGCTGCGCGAGCCGCTGCTGCGCGTGGTGGGCGGCGCGGCGACGGTGCGCATGCTGGGCTCCGGCTCGATCGAGCTCGCCTACGTCGCGGCGGGCCGGCTCGGCGCGAGCCTGCAGAGCAACTCACTGCCGTGGGACTGGCTGCCCGGTGCGGCCCTGGTGCGCGGCGCCGGCGGCGCGGCCGAGGTCGTCGAGGTCGGCGGGCACCGCTGGCACATCGCCGGTGGCCGGACCGTCGTTGCGCAGATCGCGGAGCTGCTCGCCGGCTGAGTCAGTTCACAGGAAAGTGAGCGACATGCCGAGCTGCCAGCGCTGACCGAACCCCACACCGCCACGCTGACGTCACCTGGACCCCAGCGGTGCGATGCAGGTCCGCGGAAGGGGGGCAGTCCTGGCGAGAGTCCGGACAGCGACGCCCCTCCGTCACGCGAGCAGGCGAGACGAAGAAGCGCTCCCACGGCAGCATCGGCATGTCTAGCTATGAATCGCTGGCGGGGTCGAAAGTGTTACACCTCGTCCGGGTCATCAGCGTCCAGGCGAGCGTCGAACTCCGCGCGCTGTTCCCGGCGGGCGTTGACCCGGGCCTCGAGCTGGCGCGTGAACGCGGCGCGCGGCTTGGCAAGCAGGACCAACGAGAGCGGCACGGACAGGACGAGCGCGACGATCGCCGCGAACAGGCCTTTGAGCCCCACGAGCACCATGAGTCCCCACAGCGCGAAGAACAGGCCGAACCGCAGGACCGTGAACAGCCACATGGAGCCCATCCACCGGCCGAAGGCCGGCTGCGCGGGACGCTCCTCACTCACGGCGTCGAATCTACCTACCGTAAGGAGACGATCTTGAACGTCACCGTGCCGGACTCGGAGAAGCTGACGTGGTCGTAGCTGTCCGTGCCGCCGAACTCGGCCGGCCAGCCCGCCGTAGCGGGAA
>JAICKR010000057.1 GCA_025927835.1 Jatrophihabitans sp.
CGGATTCTCGTTCAACGCCGACCACGCGCTTCACCGTGGGCCGCGGGAGCCGGCTGCGAGGAAGGCGGTCCCGAAGCACAGTTCGACCCACGAGGCATCGGCCAACTCGTCCCGCATGGCCGTTCGGATCGCGTCCCACGGGCGCCGGATCATCCACTCGTCGATGGCGGCGAACCGCCGCAGGCCGGCGGTGCCGAGACGCTCGAGCCACGTAGGCAGGCCGGCGGGTGCCTTCACGTCGAGGACGACCCAGCGACCGCCCGCCGAGAGAGCAGCGGCGCCGTGTGCGATCACCTGCGCGCACTCGGGTACCTGGGTCAGTGCGTACGTGCACAGGATCGCGTCGACCTCGGCCGGGAAGCGGTACTCGGCCGCATCGGCCTGCACGAGGCTTACATTGCTCCATCCGTGCGCGTCGACCCGTTTCCGGGCCTGGACGAGCATCGCGTCGGTCAGATCGACGCCGACGATCCGGCCGGTGTGGCCGATCAGTGTCTCGATGAGCGGGAAGTTCCGGCCGGTGCCGCACGCGATGTCGACAACGCTCGCGCCCGGGCGTAGGCCGAGAGCCCGCACGGCGCGCACCCGCTGCGCCCGTTCCGGATAGCCGGGTACCGGCGAAAACCGCGACGTGAGGTCATAGCGCCTCGCCCTCTTGCGATACGTCTCGACGACGTGCTCGCGCGTTCGGTCGCTCTGGCTCACGAGGCGCTCCTCGACTTCGGTCCTGACCATACGCACGCATCAGGTGCCCATCCGGGTTCATTTGTCGATGCGGGCAAGTACGCAAATACCCCCTAGGGGTATTCTGCGGACATGGTGAGTGAGCAGACGCGCGTCGTCACTGATCGCGCGGGTCGCTATCTCGCGCAATTGTGCGAGCACCTCGATCAATTGACCGCACGGCCCGGCATGCACGGGCCCGCCGGCCGGCACGATGGCGGACCACCGGGCCTGCACCGGGTCGAATGGACGGCCGGCCATGGCGTCGTGGTGTTCGAACGAGCCACGGTCACCTTGACGGCAGCGGCCGACGAGCTCACAGTGCGCGTCGAGGCCGAGGACGGCCAAGTCCTGGAGCGGGTCGAGCACGCGCTCTCAGAACGGATCGAAGCGATCGGCCGGCGCGACGGCCTTGTCGTCAGAGCGTGGCGGCGATTGCCTGCGCCGCCTTGATCACCTTTTCGAGCTTGTTGATGGCCGCCGTGACCTGGGACTGGTCGGCGTTGTTCGGTAGGTAGGACCCGTTCGAGTTCGCATACGGCCCGATCGCCGCGCTCACCTTGTCGGCGTTCGGGATCTTCTTCCCGAAGCCTTTCTTGTTGGCCAGATCGAGATTGGCGATGTTCTGCGCGATGTCGCGCGTAGGGGTTACTACGGCGAGGTTGAAGCCGGCCGCGGACAGGTCCTTGCGCAGGTCGGCAATGATCGTGCTGTGCCGTGCGATCGAGCGTTTGGTCGCGACCTTGATGCCGTCGATGATGTTGTCGACATCGTCCTGGACCTTGTCGTCCATGCTGGTGAGCAACTCGGTCATCTTCTTCGGTCCGAGATCCTGAGCCATCTTCGCGGCGGCGTTGGCCATGGCGATAACGTGCTTCGTACTCGACGACGGAATCGCCGTCTTGCCCTTGAACTTGACCGCCGTGTCCAGACAGAGGGTGTGCAGCAGAGCCGCTTCTTTCGCAAGCTTCGCGATGTTGCCGCGCATCTGGGTCTGTGCGGCGGCGCGGTACTTCATGTAGTTCATCGCGTTGTACGAGTCCTTCTGCCAGTTCCCGAATCCACCGAGCTGGTCGGATGCATTCACCGCGTTCCAGTCGATCTTCGCGTAGAGCTTCTCCATCTTGTAACACTGCTTGCCGATACCGGTTGCGCCGTACGCCTTGGCGATGATGCCCTTCTTCTGGTCCCAGTCGTGCTTGGTCAGGATCGGCGGATAGGCGTAGCTGAAGAAAGCCATGTGAGTACCCCTTCTGCGACTTCAGTGCCGGCGCCCCTGCTCGACCGCCTAGCACCTGGCGCAAACAGACTGCACCCCCCCGAACCGTCGGTAAAGGATCTTCACCGGGCGCTCACCGAGCCTGCCGACTCCGGTCCTACGGTGAATCACATGGGCAAGTTCGAACCCATGCCGGACTCGCTGGAGACGGAGCGTCTTCGGTTGCGGCCGTGGACGGACGACGACGCTGCGGCGTACCGAGAGCTGTGGCTCGAGCGCGATTCCCGATCGCTACGGCTCATCAGCGCAGATGGCCGTCGAACGGCGTCTCGAACGTGATTTCATCGGCTACTGCGGACTGATCGACAGGGACGCGACGCCCGGCGAGCCCGAGATCGCCTACGAACTGTTCCGCGCGATTCTCGGACACGGGTACGCCACCGAAGCCGCGCGGGCCGTACGAGACGCCGCCGCGGTGACCGGGCGCTCGCGACTCTGGGCCGGCGTGCGGCTATGCAATACCGCGTCGCTTCGAGTCCTCACGAAGCTCGGCTTCGTGTCCTCAGGTCACGTGGACGAGGACGCCGAACGCGGGGACATGATTCTGATGACATGTCGACTTGCCCGACCTATATAGCTGCTCGGCCGAACGCTCGACCGGCAGTTCGCCTAGTCGCAGCCACTCATCTGGGCGAGGGTGCCGTCGGGATTCACGCGCCAGATCGTGACGGCTAGGTGCGTGAGCCCGTGCAGGGACGTCGAGATGTGCAGGGTGTCGCGCCGATACGGGAGCATGGGCAGGAATGCCGTTGCTGTCCCCGGGGACAGCACGCGGCGCGACGAGCCCGGCAGCTCGACGGCGATCCCTACCCCGGTTCGGCCGGACGAGTTGGTTCTGTTGGCGACGCGAAGACGCTGACGTATGCCCAAGGAGAGACAGGTCGGATGCACCCCGTCCGACTTGATCTCGACGAGCAGCGCTCCACGACGTGGGCGAGTGGGCCCGCACCAGCCGTTGGCCGTCTCGAATCCCGGCAGGCCCGGATGCGCCGACAACGTGGGTCTCGGACGGGGCGTGCTCGGCGTCAGCGAGTGCACGGAACGGCCGGCCAGCGGCAACAGGCTCGGTGCGCGTGTCCGGACCGCATGGCCGGTGGAAGTCACGTCGCTCGGCGTCAATGTGTGTGCGGCCGGGGCGGCTCGCAGTGGCTGCGTCGATGCCTGGGTGGTCGCACAGACCGTGAGCAGACCGGCTGCACATGCCGTCACCACGAGCACTCCACGTCGGATCACACCCAGTAAGACAGCGCAGCGTCCTCTTGCGTTGCCCACGAGCCGGTTCTTGTCAGAGTGTCGAAATACGGTGACGGCGCACGTCGTAGTTGTGACGGCTGTGCGAACCACTCAGGAGGGCCACCGATGCGAACTGAACCGACCGACTTGGCGACACCGGACCCGCGCCGCTGGAAGGCGCTCGGGGTCCTCGGCGTGATCCAGTTCATGCTGATCCTCGACGTCACCGTGGTGAATGTCGCCTTGCCGCGCATCCAGCACGACCTCAAGTTCTCCGAGTCAGGCCTTGCGTGGGTCGTCAACGGCTACATCCTGATGGCGGGCGGGCTGCTGCTGCTCGGTGGACGGCTGGCCGACATCCTCGGCCGGCGGCGGTTGTTCCTGCTGGGTGTCGCCGTGTTCGCCATCGCCTCGGCCACCTGCGGCGCCGCGGTCGACCCCAGCATGCTGGTCGTGTCGCGGTTCCTGCAGGGCGCCGGCGAGGCGATGGCCGCGCCGGCTTCGCTCGGGCTGATCGCGCTGCTGTTCCCCGACCCGCGCGAGCGGATGAAGGCGCTGGGCATGTGGGGCGGCATCGCCGGCCTGGGTGGGACGTCGGGCACTGTCATCTCCGGTGCGCTGGTGAACTACGTGTCCTGGCGCTGGATCTTCTTCGTCAACCTGCCGGTCGCAGTGTTCGCGCTGATGATGGTGCCGCGGCTGGTGTCCGAGAGCCGGATGGACCGGGGTGGCTCGCACCGGCCAGACTTCGCGGGCGCGATCACCGGGACGGCCGGACTGATCGCGGTCGTCGATGGCCTGTTGCAGGCCGCGACCCATTCGTGGGGTTCCGATCAGGTGCTGCTGCCGCTGCTCGGCGGTGTGGCGCTGCTGGCCGCGATGGTCTGGATCGAGGCCAGGTCCGACGCGCCGCTCATTCCGCTCGAGTTCTTCAGGAATCGAACTCGGGTCGTCACGAACTTCACCACGTTGTTCTTCTCCTCCGCGTTCTTCAGCTACTTCTTCCTACTGACCCTGTTCATGCAGCAGGTCCTGCACTATTCGCCGATCAAGGCAGGGCTCGCCTACCTGCCCTTCGGCCTCACCATCGGTGCGGGCATCGGCCTCGGCACCGCCCTGATGCCCAGGGCCGGCGTCAAGCCGCTGCTGATCGGTGGGTTCTTTCTTTGCGCCGCCGGGCTGTGGCTCACTTCCACCATTCACATCGACACGAGCTACGCCGGGCACATCCTGCCGGGAATGATCGTGCTGGGGCTCGGATCGGGGATCAGTTTCCCGGCGATCGGCAACGCTTCGCTGCACGGGGTCACAGGGCAGGATTCGTCACTGGCCTCCGGCGTGCAGAACGCGATGCAGCAGGTGGGTGGCGCATTGGGACTCTCCTGCCTCGTCACGCTCGGGTTCCGGCACGCCGCCTCGCAGATCCGGCACGGTACCGATGCGCACGTCGCCGCCACCCACGGCTACGTACTCGCCTTTCACGTCGGAACCGTGCTGCTGCTGATCGGCGGGGTGCTCGTGCTGTTCCTGCTCGAGCACGTCGTGGTCGCGCCACCTAGCGCGCTCGCCGACGTCGAGCCCGAACCCGAATCGCCGGGCCCCTCCAACGCGATGATCTCGGCATGAGCAGCGGAATTCCGAGGCGATCGCCGAGATCATCACGGCCTTCTGCGCACACCTAGTCGATCGGCGCGCTAGTCCAGGGGCTGGGACGGCTCGTCCGCGTGCTCGCGGCGCACGCCGTCGTCGGTCCAGTTGGCCTTGTTCATACGCGACGGCTGCACCCGCGGCGGCTCGCCGTCCTGCTTCGGGTAGTTCGGCGGGTACGGCGCATCGCCGAGGCCGTGGTCGCGCTCGTCGCGATCGGCCCACTCGAGCAAAGGCTCGATGTCCCACACTGCGTCGTCGATGCCCGCGTGCAGATCGCCGAGCGAGGCGAACCGGGCCGGCATCGTCGCGATGGTGAAGTCCTCCATGTCGACGTCGGGCAGCTCGTCCCACGTCACCGGGGCCGACACCGGCCCCCACGGCTTGCCACGCACCGAGTACGCCGAGGCGATCGTCCGGTCGCGGGCGTTCTGGTTGTAGTCGAGGAACACATGACCCTCGCCGCGCTCCTCCTTCCACCATTTCGTGGTTACCAGCGCGGGCAGCCGCCGCTCGACCTCGCGCGCGAACGTCAACGCCGCACGGCGCACCTCGCGAAAACCGAAGCGCGGCTCGATGCGCACGTAGACGTGCACCCCCTTGCTGCCGGACGTCTTCGGCCAGCCCACCGCGCCGAGCTCGTCGAGCACCTCGTGCACCGTCACGGCGACCTGCTTGCAGTCGGCGAACCCGGCACCGGGCCCCGGGTCGAGGTCGATGCGCAGCTCGTCGGGATGTTCGGTGTTCGCGCGTCGCGAGTGCCATGGGTGGAATTCGACCGTGGACATCTGCACGCCCCAGACGACGTCGGCAAGTTCCACCACGCACAGCTCGTCGGCGGTGCGGCCGGACGGGAATCGCACCTCGACCGTCTCGACCCACTCGGGCGCGCCCTTCGGCAGCCGCTTCTGGTAGATCTTCTCGCCGTCGACACCGCCCGGATAGCGGTGCAGCATGCACGGCCGTTCTCGCAGCGCGCGGACGATGCCCTCGCCGACGGAGATGTAGTAGTTCGCGAGGTCGAGCTTGGTCTCGCCGCGGGCCGAGAAGTAGACGCGGTCGGGGTTGGTGATGCGCACCATGCGCCCCCCGGCCTCGATCTCGATCTCGTTCCCGGGCACGTCCGCACCGTAGCGCCTTACGCTGTCAGCATGTGGACGCAGGAGCGCGACGACGACGGGGACGAACCGCCCGGCCGGTCCGCGCCCTACGTCGACGGCGCCTGGGGGCGAACCGCCAACCCGAACACGGTCGACGGTGAGCTGCAGAACCTGGCTGCCTTCAGCTCCGGCTTCCTGCGGCTGACCGGCACCCGCCGAACCGCAGCCAAGGCCGTGGTCTGGCTGATCCTCATCAGCACGGCATTATCGATCGTTTACGGCGCGCTCGCGATCGCCCACGTCTGGTAGCACGGTCGGTACCGTCGATGCCATGAGAAGCAAGCAGGACCTACCGCCGGCACAGGTCACCAAGACCGAGGAAGAGTGGCGCGCGCAGCTCTCGCCCGAGGAGTACGAGATCCTGCGCGAGGCGGGCACCGAGCGAGCCTTCACCGGCGAATACACCGACAACCACCGGGTCGGCGTCTACCGCTGCCGCGCGTGCGGATCCGAGCTGTTCCGCAGCGAGCACAAGTTCGACTCGCACTGCGGCTGGCCGAGCTTCTTCACTCCCCTGGCCGGCGAGCGGGTCATCGAGCACACCGACCGCAGCTGGGGCATGAGCCGCACCGAGGTGCTCTGCGCCAACTGCCACAGCCACCTCGGCCATGTCTTCGCCGGCGAGGGCTACGACACCCCGACCGACCAGCGTTACTGCATCAACTCGATCTCGCTGACGTTCGAGGACGCGGGCGCGGACGACAACGCGTCCTAGGCAGCCGCCAGCTCCCACAGCGCGTGCCGGTCGGCGAGACCCTTGAGCTCGACCTCGCCGCACGGCGTGAGCGTGAACTGTTCCTCCTCGCCGAGTGCCGCCCGGAAGTCGTCACTGACCAGGATCTGGCCACCCTGTGCCTCGGCCGCCACGCGCGCGGAGAACGCCACGTTGCGGCCGAAGTAGTCCCCGTCGCGCGCGACGGCGGTGCCGACGTGCATGCCGATCCGCACCCGGATCGGCGTGCGGCGCAGCACCCGGCCGCTGCTGCGCTCCAACGCCTGCTGGATCTCGAGGGCAGCCCGCGCCGCCGCGGCCGGCTCGCCGAAGACGACCATGTAACCGTCGCCCTGCGACTTCACGACGTGCCCGTGCTGGCGGGCCACCGCACGCCGCAACTGCTCGTCGTGCGCGTCGAGCACCCGCACCCACCGCTCGTCGCCCATCGACTCGTTCAGCGCGGTCGAGTCCTCGATGTCGGAGAACAAGATCGTCACCGTGCCGTCCGGCGCGGCCACCCGCACGATCTCCGCGCGGTCCTCGCTGACCCAACGGGTCAGGTCCTCCAGCGAGCTCACCAGCAGCCCGCCGACGCCCCGGTCGCGCACCCGCGCCGCGGTCTCCACCACGGCCTTCACCGCGCGACTCGCCGCGGTGCGCGGGCGTGGACGCGGCCCGCTCAGTGCTCGGCGCCGCAACCGGGCGAGCGAACGGCGCGCGCTGACGAGCAGGACCACGAGCACGATGAGCGCGACGAACTCCGCGGCGGCCACCGCGAGCAGCGCGTACGTCACGCTCGCAGAGACTAGAGCGCCGAGTCAGCTCACGTCGCGACAGCGTGCGGCCGCATTCCCGCCGAGCAGGTCGCCGAACGGCGTGGCGCGGGTCCAGAACACGTCACGGGTGCAGGCGTTCACGGCCTGCGCGGCGCACACCGAGACCACCGTCCCGCTGTGCACGCAGAACTCGTAGGCCGATTTGTACCGCGCCACGAGCGAGTCGGCGCGATGCCGGTACTGCACGTTCTGGTACTGCATCACGCCGTAGCTGCCCAGTCCGAGCAGCGCCAGACCGACGAGCACGCCGATGAGCACCCGGTGCATCCGGAAGCGGCCGATCGGCTCCATCGGCCGATGGTACGCGAAACTGTGAAGCTGATCCAGACTCAAACACCGTTGTTACATGAGTTCTAGGGCAGGGCGTCGATAAGCTCCGCCAGCGAGCGGCGCCGCCCGGTGTAGAACGGGACCTCGAGCCGGACGTGCCGGCGCGTCTCCGAGCTGCGCAGGTGCCGCATCAGGTCGACGATGCGGTGCAGCTCGTCCGCCTCGAACGCGAGGATCCACTCGTAGTCGCCCAGGGCGAACGAGGAGACCGTGTTGGCGCGCACGTCCGGGTACTCGCGGGCCAGCTGCCCGTGCTCGGCGAGCAGCGCGCGGCGCTCGGGGTCGGGCAGCAGGTACCACTCGTAGGAGCGGACGAACGGGTACACGCAGACGTAGGCGCGCGCCTCCTCCACGGCGAGGAATGCGGGCACGTGGCTCTTGTTGAACTCGGCCGGGCGATGCAGCGCCATGTTCGACCACACCGGTTCCAGGTGCGTGCCGAGCCTGGTGCGACGCAGCCGCGAATACGCGTCCTGCAACGCGTCGGCGGTCGAGGCGTGCCACCACACCATGAGATCGGCGTCCGCGCGCAGCGCCGACACGTCATAGGTGCCGCGCACGACGACGTCCTTCGCGGCGAGCTGTTCGAACAGGTCGGCGACCTCGGCCGCGAGCGGTTGCCGGTCGACCTCACCGAGCGGCGCTCGGGTCCGGAACACCGACCATGCGGTGTAGCGGATGACTTCGTTGATCTCGCGTGCCGTGGCCATGCCCCTATTGTCCTCGGACGGCCAGCGACGCGACGACCTGGTCGACGGCGGCGCGGGCACTGCCGACGCACGCGGGGATGCCGACCCCGTCGAACACCGCACCGCACCCGGCGAGCCCCGGCACCGCGGCGAGCGCCGCGCGCACCCGCGCGATGCGCTCCACGTGCCCGACCGCGTACTGCGGCAATCCCCCGCCCCATCGCGTGACCAGGACGTCGCGTGGCTCGGCGTCGATGCCCAGCAGCGGATGCAGTTCGCGGCGCACCAGCGCGACGAGTTCGTCGTCGGGGAGCTGCAGCGCCGCGGTCTCGCCGACCCGGCCGACCGAGGCCCGCAACAGCGTCAGGCCATGGGTCTCGATCGGCCACTTCTGCGAGGTCAGCGTGATGGCCTTGGTGGCCAGCCGCTCGTCGCCGGCGACGAGCAGTCCGCTGCCCTGCGGCAGGGCGACGCCGGCGAACGCGAACGAGACGATCGCCATGCTCGCCGTCTCGACCCCGGACAGCTCGGCCGCGGCGATGGGTGCGAGCGCGTGGAGTAGCCGGGCCGCCTTGCCGGCGGGCACCGCGACGACGACGGCGTCCGCCTCGACGAGTTCGGACGCGGGCACCGCGCCGCACTCGAGCGCGAACCCGGACGGCTTGCGGCGGATCTCGCGCACGGTGACGCCGGTGCGCACCGCGAACCGCCCCGACCCAGCGAGCGCCTGGGGCAGCCGCCCCAGCCCGCCACGCACGCTGGTGAACACGCTCTCGGTCCGCGCTCGTGCGCCGGTGTCGGTGACGGCCTGCGCTGCCGAGGTCAGCGACCCGCCGGCGCGCAGCCGCTCGGCGAGCGCCGGCATCGTGGCGCGCACCGACAGCGCGTCAGCGCGTCCCGCGTAGACCCCGCCGAGCAGTGGTTCGACGAGCCGCTCGACGACTTCGGCACCCATCCGTTCGCGCACCAGCGTGCCGACTGCCGCGTCGTCCTCGAGCGGTGGCAGCGGTGGTAACGCCGGCTCGGCCTCGAGCGCCGTCAATCCGGCGGCACTCAGTACACCGGCCTCGCGGACGGCGGCGACCGACGCCGGCACGCCGAGCATCGTCCGCGCCGGGAGCGGACGGAGCCGACCCTGCACCCGCAGGCCGGCCGAGATCGTCGTCGGCGCGATGCGCTCGCCGGCCAGCCCGGCGGCGGTGAGCAAGTCGACGCCCTCGGGCCGCACCGTGAGCATCGCCTCCGCACCGACGTCCACCCGGTGCCCGGCGAGCTCGCCCACGCGCAGCTTGCCGCCGAGCTCGGGCGATCCCTCCAGCACGGTGACCGTGAACCCGGCCTCGGCGCCGAACCAGGCCGCGGCCAGCCCGGAGATGCCGCCCCCGACGACCACCAGCCGGGTCATGCGGGTGGCGACTTGAGCAGGTCGACGATGCGGGTGAGCACGTCCGGATCGGTGTCCGGCGGCACCCCGTGCCCGAGATTGAAGATGTGCCCGGCGGCCGTGCGGCCCTCGGCCACGATGCGGCGCACCTGCGCCTCGAGCACCTGCCAGTCGGCACCGAGCAGCGCCGGGTCGAGATTGCCCTGCACGACCGAACCCGGACCGAGCCGCCGCGCGGCCTCGTTCAGCGGCAGCCGCCAGTCGACCCCGACCACGTCCGCGCCTGCCGTGCGCATGGCTGCGAGCAGTTCGCCGGTGCCCACCCCGAAATGGATGCGCGGCACCAGCCCGGCGAGCGGCTCGAGCACGGCCCGGCTGTGCGGCAGGACGAACTCCTCGTAGTCGGCGAGCGAGAGCGTCCCGGCCCACGAGTCGAACAACTGCACGGCCGCGGCCCCGGCCTCGATCTGCACCCGCAGGTATTCGCGCGAGATCGCGGCGAGCCGGCCGAGCAGCGCGTGCCAGAGGTCGGGACGGTCGTGCATGAGCGTCTTGGTCTTCGCGTGATCGCGCGACGGGCCGCCCTCGACTAGGTAGCTGGCCAGCGTGAACGGGGCACCGGCGAAGCCGATCAGCGGGGTGGCGCCGAGCTCGCGCACGAGTGCCTGCACCGCCTCGGTGACGTAGGGGACGTCGTCGCGCTCGAGCGGGCGCAGCCGGTCGATGTCCGCGGCCTCGGCGACCGGCTTCTCGACAACCGGCCCGACCCCGGCCACGATGTCGACACCCACGCCGACCGCGGCGAGCGGGAGCACGATGTCGGAGAAGAAGATCGCCGCGTCGACCCCGTGCCGGCGTACCGGCTGCAGCGTGATCTCGGTGACGAGCTCGGGGTCGCGGCAGGCGTCCAGCATCGCGGTGCCGGTGCGCAGCGCCCGGTACTCGGGCAGCGACCGGCCGGCCTGGCGCATGAACCACACCGGCGGCCGCGTGCCGGGGCGGCCGCCGGCCGCGCGGACGAGCAGCGACTCGGTGGGATCGGGTTCCATCCCGCCCATGGTGTCATTTCGGCGCGCCTGACCGAGATCGGCATGCCCGCGTGCGAGGTTGGACGCAACGTTCGCGCCCGTGCGGGCGATCGCCGAGGAGGCCCGAGGAACCAGTGGGAAGGGAGTCTGCCGTGACCGCCGAGTTGCTGTTCCTGTACTGCCCGACCTGCACCCGCGAGTGCCTTGCGGAAGCGCCGCCCTGCCCCGACGGACACGGCGACCAGTGCCCCGACCGCGCGTGTGTCGAGTGCGGCACCGCATTGCTGCTCGACGCGCCGCTGTTCGCGACGGTGCCCGTGCGCCGCGGCCGGTCTGCTGCATGACCGAGCTTGCGAGGTCATCGATGAGCAGAGCACCCGTCGTGCGCCCGACGAAGGAGGGCACATGACCGAGCTTGCGAGGTCATCGATGAGCAGAGCACCCGTCGTGCGCCCGACGAAGGAGGGCGAATGACTGTGTCGCCCGTGACCGATGGAGACGGCCCGCCACCGGACGCACCGGCCGCGCCGCCTCCGGAGATCTTCCGGGTCGCCGTCGAGAGCCTGGGCCGCACTCGCGTGCGCGCCGAGGTGCGGGTGGAACCCCTGCGCCCGCCGCAGCGGCTCGCCCCGTTCAGCTACGCGGTGAGCGCGGAGATCCTCGACGTCGACGGCCGCGATCTCGCCACCGGCCGGCTCGTCCTGCTCCACGACCCGGACGGGCACGAGGCGTGGGACGGCGTGCTGCGCCTCGTCGCGTACGCGTCGGCCGAGCTCGACGAGCAGATGGGCATCGACCCGATGCTGCCCGCCGTCGGCTGGAGCTGGCTCACCGATGCGCTCGACGAGCGCGAGGCGGCCTACCGCGCGGTGGGCGGCACCGTCACGCAGACCACCTCGACCCGCTTCGGCGATCTGCACGGCCCGCGCACCGCGGTGTCGATCGAGCTGCGCGCGTCGTGGACCGCGGACACCGCCGAGCTGGCGCCGCACCTGCTCGCCTTCGTCGACCTGCTGTGCACCGCTGCAGGCCTGCCGCCCGAGGGCGTCACCGCCCTGTCGCCCAGTTGACGCCGTGGCCGAGCCGGAGGGCGACTCGGCAGCCGCGGTACCCGTCCTGCGCGAACCGCGCGACGGCGTACCCGAACCGCTGACCGACACGGCCGGGCTGGATGCGCTCGTCGCCCGGCTGCGGGACGGCACGGGCCCCGTCGCGATCGACGCCGAGCGCGCGTCTGGGTACCGCTACAGCCAGCGCGCGTACCTCGTGCAGCTGCGCCGGGCCGGCGCCGGAACCGCGCTGATCGACCCGATCGAACTGCCCGACCTCAGCGGTGTGGGCGCCGCGCTGGACGGCGTCGAGTGGATCCTGCACGCGGCGGGGCAGGACCTGCCCTGCCTCGCCGAGGTCGGCATGCACCCGACCGAACTCTTCGACACCGAGCTGGCCGGCCGGCTGCTCGGCGACGAACGGGTGGCTCTCGGCACGATGGTCGAGCGGCATCTCGGCGTCGCACTGGAGAAAGGCCACTCGGCTGCCGACTGGTCGACCCGGCCGCTGCCGCGCGACTGGCTGGTGTACGCCGCGCTCGACGTCGAACTGCTCGTCGACCTGCGCGACGTGCTCGCTCGCGAGCTCGAGGCCGCCGGCAAGTCCGAATGGGCGGCGCAGGAGTTCGCGGCGCTGCGCGCGATACCCGAGCCGGCACCACGACGCGACCCGTGGCGGCGCACGTCGGGCATCCACCGGCTGCGCACCCGGCGTCAGCTCGCCGCGGCACGCGAGCTGTGGATCGCGCGCGACCACTACGCCGAGCAACGCGACGTGGCACCCGGCCGGATCCTGCCCGACTCGGCCATCGTCGACGCGGCCCGCAACGATCCGTCCCAGCCGCGCGACCTCGCCGCGCTGCCGGTGTTCGGCGGCCCGCGCCAGCGACGCCAGCTCAACCGCTGGTTCGCCGCCCTCGAGGCCGCCCGCGGGCTGCCGGACGACGAGCTGCCGCCGTTGACCGGCGGCTCCGGCGACGGCATGCCCGCCACGTCGCGCTGGCGCGAGCGCGACCCCGAGGCCGCCGCCCGGCTCGCGGCCGCCCGGGCCACGATCACCGAGATCGCCGAGCAGCACACCGTGCTGGCGCAGAACCTGCTCGCCTCCGACGTCGTGCGCCGGCTGTGCTGGGAGCCGCCGCAGCCGGTCGACGAGGACGCCGTGCGCACTCGGCTTGCGGCACTCGGCGCCCGGCCATGGCAGGTCGAGCTCACCGCTGGCCCGCTGGCGCAGGCTCTGCAGAGCTGATCTTGCGAGTCCCCTTGGCATTGCCCGCAACGTCAGGTTAGGTGGGGCTCATCCCATCCTCAGCATGTCGAAAGGCAGGGTTCATGACCCGCATCCGTGTCAAGGGGCGCGAGGTCGCCACCGCGACCGTCATCGCCGCACTTGGCGTCCTGGCATTCACCGCAGCGGCCAGTGCCGGCGACCACTCCGTCCCCGCACCGCCGGCCGCACCCACGAGCGCCGACCAGATCCAGAACATCGACCAGGTGAAGACCGCGATCAAGGCCTACTACGGCAACACCGACGCGAACAAGGTCGACCCCGTGTCGAACACGATCGACGGCAAGGACAACGAGATCTTCACCTTCGGTGACAACAGCGCGTACGCCAACGAGGTGGGCGGCATCGCCGCCGACGCCCAGAAGGACCTCGGCAAGCCGAAGGCCATCAACGTTGCGGGCAAGGCTGTCCTGTTCGACGTGGACGACACGACGCTGAACACCTACGACTACGAGATCTACAGCAACTTCGTCTACAACCCGACCACGAACGCGGCCTTCGTCGACAACCCCGACTACCAGCTCCGGGCCGTGCCGCACATGGTCGCGCTGGAGAACTGGGCGGCCGCAAACGGCTACACCGTGTTCTTCCTGACCGGACGCCCGGTCGCGCAGCTCGGTGGCACCCAGTCCGACCTGCACGGCGCCGGCTACACCTTCGATGACGCGAACGTCTACACGAAGGACCCGAGCGCGTCCTGGCTGGACGGCTGCACCGATCCGAACACGCACAAGTTCACCTGCTCGACGACCGAGTACAAGTCACGCACCCGCGCGTACATCGAGTCGCTCGGCTACCACATCGTGGCGAACTTCGGCGATCAGTTCAGTGATCTCAACGGCGGCTTCGCCGACATGACGGTCAAGATCCCGAACCCGATGTACTACCTGCCGTAACTGCTCGCGACTGCCCCGGGTGCGGACTCGGACGACGCCGCTCCCGGGGCAGTTCCACGCGTACCGCCAGCCCGCCGAACGGCGGCGCGGCTGCCTGCAGCCGGCCGTGGTGCGCGTCGACGATCAGGCGCACGATCGCCAGGCCGAGCCCGGCGCCTCGGGTCGCGGTGCGCACCTTGCCCGCCCCGCGCCGGAACGGTTCGAAGAGCGTGTCGACATCGCCGCCCGCGATCACCGTGCCGCCGTTGGCGACGTGCAGCCATACCTTGTCGTTGGTCTGACCCGTCGTGATGCGCAGCCAGCCGTTGGTGACGTTGTGCCGGATCGCGTTCTCGACGAGGTTGCCGATGAGGCGCTCGAGCAGGCGCGGGTCGCCGACCGTCACCGCGTCCTCGACCTCGGTCTCGATCCGGACGCCCTTCTCCTCGGCCTCGGCGGCAACCGCGTGCAATGCACTGGGCACGAGGCCGGCGAGGTCGACGGGCTCGGACACCTCGAGCTCGCCGCCGCCGACCGCCTGCAGCCGCGCGAGCGTGAGCAGCGAGTTCACCAGCCGCTGGGCGCGCTCGGCGGCAGCCGACACGACGCTGGCCATTCGGCGCAACTCTCCTGGATCGGCGTTCGGGTCGCTGAGCGTGACCTCGAGTTCGGTGCGGATGACCGACAGCGGGGTGCGCAGCTCGTGGCTCGCGTTGGCCACGAACAACCGTTGGCTGTCGAAGGCCTGGTCGAGCCGGCCGAGCATCTCGTCGAAGGTGTCGGCGAGCTCGCGCAACTCGTCGTCCGGGCCACCCAGGTTGATCCGCTGGTCGAGGTTCTCCGTCGACAACGCCTTCGCGGTCTGGGTCAGACGCGCGATGGGGCGCAGCGCCTGCTTGGCGAGCAGGTAGCCGCCGGTCGCCGCGATCACGACGATGATCGCGAAGTAGATCGTCCCGGTCGTGTACAGGTAGTGGACGGCGCTGTCCCGTGCCTTCTTCGTCGCTCCGGCCTGGTCGAACGCGATCGTGTTGCCGTTGGCGTCGACGACGTGGGCGCCGTTCTGAAGGTCGTAGAGGGGCACCTTCCCGATCGCGCGGTTGATCAGGATGACGCAGGTGAAAAGGAGGGACACCCCCACCAGGAGGACAAGTCCGCCGTAGAGCAACGCCATGCGCGCGCGCAGCGTCGGGCGGAAGAACCTCACGGGATGTTCCCGGCTCCCTCACCCGCCACGCCGAGCGCCGCGGGATCGATGCGATAGCCGGATCCGACGACGGTGTCGATGATCGGCGGCTCGCCGAGCTTGCGGCGCAGTGTCATCATCGTGACCCGCACGGTCGTGGTGAACGGATCGGCGTTCTCGTCCCACACCCGGTCGAGCAGTTCCTCGCTGCTGACCACCGCGCCCTGCGCCATGAGCAGCGTCTCGAGGACGCCGAACTCCTTGCGGGTCAGGTCGATGAGCTCGCCGCCGCGACTGACCGTGCGCTTGGCCGAGTCGAGCTCGATGTCGCCGGCGCTGAGCACCGGCGGTGCGGCAGGCGTGGTGCGCCGGCCGAGCGCGCGCACCCGCGCGACCAACTCGGCGAACGCGAACGGCTTGGCGAGATAGTCGTCGGCCCCGAGCGCGAGGCCCTGCACCTTGTCCTCGACGGTGCCACTGGCCGTCAGCATCATCACGCGAGTCAGCACGCCCTCGTCGGTGAGCCTGCGACAGATCTCGTCACCCGACATGCCGGGCAGGTCACGGTCGAGCACGACGACGTCGTAACGCGTCAGCGCAGCCTTGCGGTAGCCCTCGTCCCCGTCGGTCGCGACGTCGACCGCCATGCCCTCGCGGCGCAGCCCGCGTGCGACGGCCTCCGCAAGCTGGACTTCGTCCTCAACGACGAGGATCCGCATCCTCTGCCTCCGTCAATCCGTCAGCTGCCCCGCTGTGCTCGCCGCCTGGTGCGATCGTCGCCGACCACTCGACGATGCGCCGCCCGATGTCCTGGATGGACAGTCCGGCGGACGCGCGTACACCCGCCACATTGCCGTGCTCGAGGAACCGTACCGGTATGCCGATCTCCCGTGTGGGAACGTCGAGCCCGGCGTCGCGCAGTGTCTGCGCCAGCCGCGACCCCACACCGCCGGTGGCGACCCCGTCCTCGACGGTGACGACGAGCTCGGCGTGCTCGGCGAAGTCGACGAGTTCGGGGCTGACCGGCGAGACCCAGCGGGGCGCCACGACCCGTGCGGTGTAGCCGGCACGACGCACCGCGGCGCACGCTTCGAGCACGTCCTCGGCGATCGCACCCACCGCGACGACGAGTACGTCGACCGGCGAATCGGCGTCGGGCTCAGCGAGCACGTCGACGTTGCCGGCGCGGCGCAACGCGGGCAGATCGGCGCCGAGTGGTGTCTTCGGGTAGCGCACGACGGTCGGGCCGTCGTTCACCGCGACCGCCTCGCGCAGTAGCTCGCGCAGGGTCGCCTCGTCGCGCGGCGCCGCGATGCGCAGCCCCGGCACGATGCCCATGAGCGCGAGATCCCACATGCCGTTGTGGCTCGGCCCGTCCTGGCCGGTGACGCCGGCCCGGTCGAGCACGAAGGTGACGCCGAGGCCGTGCAGCGCGACGTCCATGAGCACCTGGTCGAACGCGCGGTTGAGGAACGTGGCGTAGATGCACACGACCGGGTGCACGCCGCCCATCGCGAGCCCGGCCGCGGACGTGACCGCGTGCTGCTCGGCGATGCCGACGTCGTAACAGCGTTCCGGGAACCGGCGCCGGAACGTGCCGAGACCGGTCGGGTCGCACATGGCCGCGGTGATCGTGACGACGTCGTCGCGCTCCTCGCCGATCGCGACGATCTCTTCGCCGAAGACCTTCGTCCAGCTGCGTCCGGCGGAGGGCTGCGCCAGCCCGGTGGCCGGGTCGATCGGGCGCCACTGGTGCAGCTGGTCGACCTCGTCGTTCTCGGCAAGTGCGTAGCCGTACCCCTTGCGCGTGACGCAGTGGACGACGACCGGGCCGCCGAAGCCGCGCGCGAGGCGCAGTGCATGCTCGACCGCGCCGATGTCGTGCCCGTCGATCGGGCCGAAGTATTTGAGCCCGAGGTCCTCGAACATGCCCTGCGGCTGCAACATGTCCTTCAGCCCGCGCTTCACGCCGTGCAGCGCGTCGTAGATCGGCTGGCCGACGACCGGGGTGCGGCCCAGCGCTCCCTTGACCTGGCCGAGCATCCGCTCGTAGCCGGGCTTGAGCCGCAGCCCGGCGAGGTGCTCGGCGAAGCCCCCTATCGTCGGCGAGTACGAGCGGCCGTTGTCGTTGACGACGATCACGACCGGCCGGTCGGCGGCGGCGATGTTGTTCAGCGCCTCCCAGCACATGCCGCCGGTGAGCGCGCCGTCGCCGACGACCGCGACGACCGGACGCCGATCGCCGCGTACCTCGTATGCCTTGGCGAGACCGTCGGCGTAGGACAGCGCCGTCGACGCGTGCGAGTTCTCGATCCAGTCGTGCTCGCTCTCGGCCCGGCTCGGATAGCCGGACAGCCCGCCGCCCTGGCGCAGGGTGGGCATCTGCCCCGCGCGGCCGGTGAGCATCTTGTGGACATAGGCCTGATGACCCACGTCGAACAGGATCGGCTCGGTCGGTGAGTCGAAGACGCGGTGCAGCGCGATGGTCAACTCGACGATGCCGAGGTTCGGGCCGAGGTGGCCGGTGCGCATCCCCATGCACGTCTGCACGAGCACGTCACGGATCTCAGCCGCCAGCGTCGCGAGATCGTCGGCGCTCAGCGCGCGCAGATCTGCCGGACCGTTCACGCCATCGAGGACCCGAGCCACGGGTCGATGTTACGGCGCAGCGGGATCTTTCGGGCGCTGGAGGGTCGCGACGCACTCGATGTGGTGGGTCATCGGGAATGCGTCGAAACCACGCAACTCGCTCAGCTGCCAGCCCTGCGCCACCGCACCCGCGACGTCCCTGGCGAGCGTGCCCGGATCGCAGGA
>JAICKR010000248.1 GCA_025927835.1 Jatrophihabitans sp.
CTGTTCGCGGACAGATCAAGATCGACCTGCTACAGGGGATTCGAACGAGACGCGACACGTCCCACGGCGGCCGCACATATCGAACATGGCGGTGTCGGCGGAGATGCTGCTACCGCTGTGGTTGTAGGACGC
The DNA here is from genome assembly GCA_025927835.1 of Jatrophihabitans sp. GTDB lineage: Bacteria > Actinomycetota > Actinomycetes > Mycobacteriales > Jatrophihabitantaceae > Jatrophihabitans. The sequence goes on from JAICKR010000248.1 coordinate 133, forward strand.
CGGCGCGCCGCTGCGCAACCGCAATGCCCGGCGAGCGTGGTTCGATGCCGCGGCCGGGTCCATCGGCGAGCACGGTCTGACTCCGCACGAACTGCGACACACCGCCGCCTCGCTCGCGGTCAGCGCCGGGGCCAATGTGAAGGCGGTTCAGGCCATGCTGGGCCACGCCTCTGCCGCGATGACGCTCGACACCTACGCCGACCTTTTCGACGACGATCTGGACGCAGTTGCGGATCGATTGGACGCCGTGGTACGCGCCGTGCGCGAAGTTCCTGCGGACTCGGTGCGGACTAACGCTGACATTGTCAACTGGCCGACAAGGGAAAGAATCACAACAGCCCACTAAATAGAGGGGCCCTAACGGTGGGCGCTACTGGGATCGAACCAGTGACCGCTCGGGTGTAAACCGAGTGCTCTCCCGCTGAGCTAAACGCCCCTCGCCGCGAACCTACGATACCGGCGCGTCCCCGCCGGGTTGTGCGTCGTCGTCGGTGTCGGTGACAACCTCGATCAGTTGCGGCTCGCCCTTGTCGAAGACGTCGGGCATACCGCCGTCGGCGAGAGCGAGCTGCCAGAGGTAGTCGTTGTAGCTCGCGTGGTAGTCGTCGGCGCTGCGGTGCGGTGCGGCCGTGCTGTCGCGCACCGCCCGGTGCACGATGTCCGGCGCGGCCTCGGCGTGCTGGGCGGCGAGCGCCTGCTCGGGATCGATGCCCAGCGAGCGGCCGTACCGGTCGGCGAGCCGCTCCGCCTTGTCGACGCGCAGTGCCACATGGGCCCGGTGGGCCAGCTCGGCGCGGTCGCGGGCGACGAGTTCGGCACCGGCAGCCGCGCCGGCGAGCGCAGGCGGGGGGACGTCCCGCGCGTCGAACTGCGCGGCCCCCACGTCGATGCCGAGGAAGCGGCGTCGCGCGTCGCGCACCTCGGAGCGGCTCACGAAGAACGGCAGCAACAGCGCCAGGACGCCGAACGCGTACCACTGCACGACGTAGGACAGCAGCTGCCATTCGGCCGCACCGCCGGTGGGGTTGCCCAGGCCGGGCGCGGGCACTGCGTGCAGGCCTGCCGTGCCCGGCTGGCGGGCAGCCAGTGTGAGGTAGGCCTGGTAGACGGGTGTGCGCGACCGCGCCGCCTGCTGCCCCGCGTTGATCGACATGATCTCTCTATGGCCGAGCTGCCCGAGCCGGTCGCTCGTGGTCCGCGCGGTCTCCAGCCAGCCGGAGAGCTGCACCTCACCGCGTGGGGGCGGCGCGACGACCGCCGGCCGGGTCTCATCGTTGGTCGCCGCGACGAACCCGCGCACCACGAGCAGCGTCGCCGCGCCGGTGCGCAACGGCGTCAGCACGTAGAAGCCCTGCCGGCCGCCCTGCGTCTGGTTGGCGACGTACTGCTGACCGGCGGCCACGTAGGTGCCGCCGACGGTGACGTGCCGATAGCGGATCGCGTTCGCGCTCGGCGCGCGGCCGGCACCGGTGAGCGGCACGAGCGCGGTCGTCAGCGCGGTCGCCGGAGCATGCGCGTTGGCGCGCAGCACGTGGTTGTCGTGCCGCTTGTCCTGGTAGCGATGGATCTCGAACGTGCCCATGCCGGCACAGATCAGCGCGACGAAGAGTCCGGTGGCGGCGAGCGCCGCGTAGCGCCGCTGCCGCAGCGTCCAGACGAGCGCGCGAAACACCGCACAACCTTACGCTCGCGCCGGTGCGCGGCCTCGGGTCAGAGCGCCTTGATGGCGGCCTGCCAGGCGGCCGCGTCGCGCCCCTCACCGGGGCTGTTCATCTCGGTGAAGCGGACGATGCCCTGCAGGTCGACGAGGAACGTGCCGCGGTTGGCGAACCCGGTCGTCTCGTTGAACGCGCCGTACGCCTGCGCCACCGCGCCGTGCGGCCAGAAGTCCGACAGCAGCGGGAACTCGTAGCCCTCGCGCTCGGCGAAGATCTTGTGCGAGTACGTGGAGTCGACGCTGATCGTCACGACCTGCACGTCGTCGTTCTGGAACGCC
>JAICKR010000135.1 GCA_025927835.1 Jatrophihabitans sp.
ATCTCAGGTCCGTCTGTCACGGGTGATTCTCTCTTCTCTCGCGGAGCGATCACGCGAGGCGTCCATCCGCGTGGGGCGTCGCCGGTCTTCGATCGAAGCGGGCGACAACATCCGTTGTCGGCCGCCACTACCGAGGACCGGCGTCCTCGAGTCGCAAGGACGCGCTGTGTGCGTCCGGCTATGGGTATTCGGTTGTTCACGAAGAAGGGGAGCGGCCCGGCGGGCCACTCCCCTTGACGGCTATCGGCGCAGGCCGAGGCGCTCGACGATCGACCGGTAGCGGTTGATGTCGGTCTTCGCGAGGTAGTTCAGGAGTCGGCGGCGACGGCCGACCAGCAGCAGCAGCCCACGGCGGCTGTGGTGGTCGTGCTTGTGCTCCTTGAGATGCTCGGTGAGGTCGCTGATGCGCTTGGACAGCAGCGCGACCTGCACCTCTGCCGAGCCGGTGTCGCCGTCGGCGGAGCCGTACTCGGCGATGATCTGGTGCTTCACGTCTTGGGCCAAGGCCACGAACGGCTCCTTCTGTTCGGGTGCAGCCGCGCTCCGCCGGTCTAGCTCACGGCGGATGTGTGGACGCAATGCTGCGCTGGGGCGTACAACGCCTCGCCCACCATCCTAGCAGCGCCGGGACCTAGCCCGGACCGAGCAACGTCCGGGCCCGCTCGACGTCCTGTTTCATCTGGGCCACGAGAGCGTCGATGCTGTCGAAGCGCTCCATCCCGCGCAGCCGGCTGACGAACTCGACGCCGAGCCCGTCGCCGTACAGATCGCCCTCGAAATCGAGTATGTACGCCTCCACCCGCCGCTGCCGCACCTCGAACGTCGGGTTGGTGCCGACCGAGATGGCCGCGATGCCCAACTCGCCGCCGGGCACGGTGCGGCCCCACTCGTCCAGGCGCAACACCCGCCCGGCGTACACGCCGTCGGCCGGGACGGCCGTCCACGCGTCGGTGCGCAGGTTTGCGGTCGGGAAGCCGAGCTCGCGCCCGCGGCGGTCGCCGCGCTCGACCACGCCGTCGATGCGGTGCGGCCGGCCCAGGATCTCGGCCGCGGTGCTCATGTCCCCGGCGGTGACGCAGGACCGGACGTAGGTCGCGCTGAGCACCGTGCTGTCGTCGGTGAGCAGCGGGATGCCGTGCGCGGTGAAGCCGAAGGAGCGGCCCAGCCGGCCGAGCAGCGCGACATCACCCGCGGCCTTGTGCCCGAACCGGAAGTTCTCGCCGACCACGACCGCAGAGGCGTGCAGCCGCTCGACGAGCACGCGGTGCACGAACTCGTCCGGCGCCAGCTGGGAGAACTCGAGGGTGAAGGGCAACGGGCAGAAGACGTCGACCCCGAGATCCTCGACCAGCTCGGCGCGGCGCACGATGCTGGTGAGCACCGGCGGGTGCGACCCGGGTCGCACGACCTCCGACGGGTGCGGCACGAACGTGATGAGGACGCTGGGTACGCCGCGCTCGGCGGCCAGCCGGACGGCGTCGCCGATGATCGACTGGTGGCCGCGGTGAATGCCGTCGAACACGCCGATGGTGACGACGCAATGCCCCCACCCGGTGGGGACGGACTCCAGGCCGTGCCACCTATACATGGCTCTTCGCGCGAGCGCTCATCGCGGCCTCGCTCCGCTCCTCGGCGCTGGGGCGCCTGCGATGCTCACTCGGTGCACACCCGAAGGTTACTGATCGGTGCGGAACGCGGGCGCGACATCGAGTGGCACGTCACCCCAGCGGTTGCGCAACGCCGCGACCAGCCGGCCGGCCAGCTCGGCGAGCGCGGGCAGCTCGGGTGAGGCTGCGGCGCGGTCGAGCCGGTGCTGGATCATCGCGCGCCGGCTCGGCGTCGGCCGATCCGGATTGAGCGGCGGGTCGGAGCCGAGCGCGTTGTTGAGGAACCACGTCGTCGACAGCAGTGCCCAGCCCACCACCGCCGCCTCGACGTCGCGGGCGAAGCCCGGCTCGCCGACCTCCGGCAGCGCCCGGGCGGCGGCCAGTCGGTAGGACTCGACGGCGCGGGCGGCGACGTCGGCGGGCAGTCGCCACGAGCACCAGCAGCTCGGCCACGGCACCTGCAGGTAGGCGACATCCCACGCGACGTGGCGCCACTGCGCACCCTCGTAGTCGACGAGCACCAGCCCGTCCTCGGTCACGATGTTGTTGTCCGGGCAGGCGTCCGCCGGCGTGAGCGCAGCGAGGCCTGACCCGCCCAGGCGCTTGGCCAGGCCGCGCAGGTCGTCGACGGCACCGCCCGGGACGCGCACGCCGAGCGCCGGGCATTCGCGCTCGAGCACCCGCACCGCGTCGTCGAGGTCGACACCTACCGATGACTCGCGCACCGGCAGGTCGCCCTGCCGCGCGGTCAGCTCGGCGCGGAACCGGTCACGGGCCTCGCGCGTGGCCACGTGCAGGTCGGCAACCGCCTCGGCCCAGCGCCGCAGGGCCCGTTCGGCCATCCGCGGCCCGTCGCCGAGCAGCGCGTCGGCGAGCGAACTCCCCTCGCCGACGTCCTCGGTGACCACGACGGGCGGCTCGCCGGCCTCGGCCACCAGCCGCGGCCGCCGCCCCGCGCCGGCCAGCACGGTCAGCGCCGCCGACTCGCGCACCCAGCCCTCGCCGGCGGCGAAGTACTGCTTGACGATCAGCGAGCGCTGCCCGCCATCGGCAGCGGTCGCACGCACCCGGTGCACCGCAGAGCGTTCGCTGCCGCGGAGCCGGGCCACGTCCTCGAGCTGGACACCCGGCAGCAGTGCTCGCGCGGCGTCCAGCTCGTCGGACATGCGCCAGTCTTACCCCGCCGCGGCGAACACGAGCACCGGACGCGCCCGCCCGTCGCGTTCCTGGAGCAACGCGATCGCCGCACCGTCCGGGCCGAATGCGCCGTGGACGCCGTCGATCCCCGCGGGCGGCAGGGAGCGGCCGAAAGACAGTTCGCGGACCTCGTCCGGTGCGATCTCGCGGACCGGGAACGCCGCGCGCACCGCGGTGGCGAGCGGCAGGGTGACCGGGTCGGGCAGTTCGGCGAGCTCGTCGAGCGTGTGCGCGAGCTCGAGTCCGAACGGGCCGACACGCGTACGGCGCAGCGCCGTCAGGTGCCCGCCGACGCCCAGCGCCACGCCCAGGTCACGCGCCAGCGCACGCACGTAGGTGCCGGACGAGCACCCGACGACGACCTCGACGTCGAGCAGTTCCGTCGCCGGCCGGTGCAGCGCGGTCGCCTCGAAGCGGTGCACGGTGACCGGGCGCGCGGGCAGCGCGACGTCCTCGCCGGCGCGGACCCGCTTGTAGGCACGCTGCCCGTCCACCTTGATCGCCGACACCGCGCTCGGCACCTGCTCGATGTCGCCGGTGAGCGCCGCCATGGCCGCGCGCAGCTGGGGCTCGGAGACGCCTGCTGCGGACACCGCCGCGGTGACGTCGCCCTCCGCATCGTCGGTGACCGTGCCCTGACCGAGCCGCACGGTTGCGGTGTAGGCCTTGTCGGTGAGCACGAGATGGTGCAGCAACCGGGTGGCCGCGCCCACCCCGAGCACGAGCACCCCGGTGGCCATCGGGTCGAGCGTCCCGGCGTGACCCACCCGGCGGGTGCCGGCCAGCCGCCGCAGCCTGGCCACCACGTCGTGCGACGTCCGGCCCGCAGGCTTGTCGACGACGACCAATCCGTCACTCATTCACCCACCCCCAGTACCTGCCAGCGCGAGCCGCGGGTGCGGGCCACCATGCCCACGAGCCGCACCAGGATGAACGCGGTGAGCCCGGCCCACACCCCGCCGATGCCCCAGTGCCAGTGCAGCGCCGCCAGGGTGAGCGGCACGTACCCACCGACCGCCGCGACGATCGTGATCGTGCGCATGAACGCGTTGTCGCCGGCCCCGATCAGCACGCCGTCCAGGGCGAACACGACACCCGCCGCCGGCAACATGCCCACGAACCAGGGCCACAGCAGGTGCGCCTGGTGCTGCACCGCGGCGCTGGACGTGAACAGCTTCGGGATGAGCACCCAGCCCGCTGCGAACAGCGCGGCGAACCCGACACCGGCGTAGAGCCCCCACCGCGACACCTGCCACGCCATGCTGCGCGCCGCCGCGGCATTCGACGCGCCGAGTGCGGCGCCGACCAGCGACTGGGCAGCGATGGCGAACGAGTCGAGCAACAGCGCGGTGAACTCCCACAGCTGCAGCCCGATCTGGTGGGCCGCGATCTGCGAGGTGCCCATGCGGGATGCGACCCCGGCCGCGGTCAGGAATGCGACCTGGAACGCGGTGGCACGCAGGATGAGGTCGCGTCCGACCAGCACCTGCGCGCGCATGACCGTGCGGTCCGGACGCAGGCTGGCAGCCGAGCGGTGCAGCGCACGCAGGAACAGCGCGCCGCCGACCGCCTGTGCCCCGACGTTCGCGATGGCCGACCCTTCCAGCCCCAACCCGAGCGGGTAGACGAGCACCGGCGACGCGGCGGCGGACAGCGCGTTCGCGGCGAGCACGATCCACACCGGCTCGCGGGTGCGCTGCACGCCGCGCATCCAGCCGTTGCCGGCGAGGACGAGCAGCACCCCCGGCATGCCGAGCACGCCGATGCGGAACCACGACTCGGCAGCGTGCTGGGTGGCCGACGCGCCGGCGAGCAGCTCGGTGAGCGGCCCGGCGAGCGCCTCGCCGAGCACGACGATGCCGACCCCGATCCCGACGGCCAGCCAGGACGCCTGCACGCCCTCGTTGATCGCGGCGTCCCTGCGGCCGGCGCCGAACCAACGGGCGGCACGGGCCGTCGTGCCGTATTCGACGAACGTGCCGACGATGGTGAGCAGCGCCATCAGCGCGGCGGCGACGCCCAGGCCGGCGAGCGGGCGCGGGCCGAGGTGGCCCACGACGGCGGTGTCGACGAGCAGGTAGGACGGCTCGGCCGCCAGCACGATGAACGCGGAGCCGGCCAGCGCGAGCAGGCTGCGCGTGGTGTGCGCGCCGGTGTCGGAGCTCAACTCAGCGGCGTGGCCGAGGTGAGCAGCCAGTGACCGTCCCGGTACGCGGCGGAGACGGAGTAGACGTGCCGGTACGGACCGAGCTTGGTGTGCTGGCGGGCGTTGCGGAACTCGTCGACGGCCACGATGAACTTGGGTTCGGTGCCGCCCTGCACGACGGCGAAGCCGGCGATGCGCGACGACAGGTCGTACTTTCCGTCGACGAGTGTCTGGCGCAGCGCGTCCTGGTGCGCCGTCAACGAGTCGTGCAGGTCATCGGTGGTCGTGGACACCAGCTTGCTGAACTCGGCCGCGAACCCGTGGCGATGCAGCCCGTAGAGCAGCGTGACGCAGGTGCGGGCAGCGCTCATCGCCTTACGGAGCGCGGCGTTGGCCGGTATCGAGCCCTGGGCGGTGGCGCCGTCGACCACGTCCGACACCACCCACGTGTGGTTCGGCTTCCTCATCTTGAGGACGACGGTCACCGACTTGTCGGCGCCGTCGGGGTTGCTCGCCGAGATGACCTGCAGGCTGCCCTGGATGATCACCTTCGCCCGCGACGTGCCGGTCAGGGACGCGAGGCCGGAGGTGGTGGCGGTGCCGACCTGCACGTACTGGTTCGCCACCAGCTTGTCGGCGGCCTTGCCGTCGAAGATCGCGCTGTAGGCGTCGGAGTAGGGGCTCACGGTGACGGCGAGCCCGGCCTGCTTGTACTTCGAGATGTCGCGGTAGTCGTAGGTGTAGATCGTCTCGAAGTCCTTCTCGGCGGCGGCGAGCAGCGTCTTGACGAGACTCGGGCGGGCGAACGCCGCCTGTGACGCGGGATCGACGGTGGCCGATGCGGACGGCGTGGGGGCCGACGTGCGGGTCTTGGTCTCGCTCGAGGTGCCGGACAGCACGGAGCAGCCGGCGAGCACGACGGCCGCACCGGTCGCCACAACCGCCCGCCGGAGCCCACGCATTGGCCCATCATGCCGGACCGTGGCGGGCAAACCGGGGACCACGCTCAGGAGCCGTCAACCTCTGTGACGCGGCTCGCCGCCCAGCCCTGGAGCGTGCGGGTGACGGTGACCTCGTAGCGCGGGTGGGTCAACACGGGCTCACCCGCGCCGTCCGGGACGCGCAGCGCGTCGGCGGCGACGAGCAGCGTGACCGACCCGGCGCCGGCGTTCTTCACCGCGATCGCCGTGACCGTCGCGCTCAGGTCGTACTTGCCCTGGATCATCGCCGCATGTGTGCTCGCCGCGTTGCCCTCGATGTCGTCGCTGAGCGGGGCCGTCGCGCCGGCCAACGCGCGTTGCAGGTCGAGGTCGAAGTTGGCGCGCCGGTAGCTGAGCAGGTTCACGACCTCGGAGCGACCGGCCTCGGCCGCGACGCGCAGGTCCGGGCCGCCGGGCGGGATGCCGGCGCTCGCCCCCTCGACGAGGTCACTGATCAGGAACTGATCGCCGTGCTTGCGGATCGTGGCGCACAGCGTCACCGGCGAGACGAGCGGCTGGGTCCCGCCGGCGTCGTCGGTCACGTTCTGTCGGCCGAAGACAAGCACCTTCGCCTGCGTTCCGCTCGCGTTGACCGCGCCGATGCCGAGGCTGAGCAGGTCGAAGGTGTGCACGACGTGCTGCTCGACCGCGGTGTGGGCGAGGTCGCCGGTGAGTGCGTCCTGGTACGCGGCGCGGTAGGCGCCGGTGGTGACGGCGAGCCCGGCGTTCAGCGCGTCGTCGAGGTTGCGGTAGTCGTAGCTCGTCACCGCCGCTATGTCGGACGCGGCGCCGCCGAGGAAGGCCGAGACGAGCTCGGGATCGGCGAAGCCGGCGCCGTTCGCGGTGACGGCCGGGCGCGGCTTGGTCGTCTGCGCGGCGGCCTTCGGCGGTGCTGTCGTCGTGTCGTTCGGGTTGAACACCACGACGAACAGCACGACGCCGATCGCCACCGACACCCAAGCGAACGCGTGGGGTATGCGTCGGCGCAGCGTGGCGCGCCGCTCGATGTCGCGCTGCCGGCGCCGCTCGCTGCGCGTGCGGCGCGGCGGAGGTGGTGGCGCCGGGCGCGGCCGCGGCCGATCGGTCATTCGGCCTCGTCGTCCACGGTGCGCGGCTTGCGGTACGGATCGGCCTCGCCCGCCGGGTGCGCGCCACGGCGGGCGGCCTCGACCTCGGCGTCGGCGGCCGCGGCGACGGCGAGCAGGTCATCGATGTGCCGGGCGTTGTCGGGCAGCGCGTCGAGCGTGAAGGTCAGCGTCGGCGTGAATCGCACGCCGGTCTGTCGCCCGACCTCGCTGCGCAGCACGCCCTTGGCCGACTCGAGCGCGGCCGCCGACGCGGCTCGCTCGGCCTCGTCGCCGTACACGGTGTAGAAGACCGTCGCGTCGTGCAGGTCGCCGGTGACCCGGACGTCGGTGATCGTCACCATGCCGAGACGCGGATCCTTGATCTGCGTCTCGATGACGGTCGCCACGATCTGCTTGATGCGTCCGGACAGCCGCCGTGCGCGTCCCGCGTCGACCATCGTGCATCATCCTCCAGCTCGTTGACGCCGCCGCAGTTCGGCCACGATCGGCCGCGCGACGTCCCGCTTCCGCTCCAGCGAGTGGACGTCGCCGAGCAGCAGGTCGGCGATGATCAATCCGACAACCATCGCCGACACTCCCCCCTCTATCAGACGCGCGGCTTCTCGCGGAGTTCGTACGTCTCGATCACGTCCTCGACCTTGATGTCGTTGAACGAGCCGAGACCGATACCGCACTCGAAGCCGTCGCGCACCTCGGTCGCGTCGTCCTTGAACCGCTTCAGCGAGTCGACGGTCAGGTTCTCCGCGACCACGATGCCGTCGCGGACCAACCGGGCCTTGCTGTTGCGCCTGATCAGGCCGCTGCGCACGAGCGCGCCCGCGACGTTGCCGATGCGCGGCACCCGGAACACTTCCCGGACCTCGGCGGTACCGAGCTGCACCTCTTCGTACTCGGGCTTCAGCATGCCCTTGAGCGCAGCCTCGATCTCCTCGATGGCCTGGTAGATGACCGTGTAGTACCGGACGTCGACGCCCTCGCGCTCGGCCGCCTCGCGCGCCTTGCCCTCGGGCCGCACGTTGAAGCCGATGACGACCGCGTCGGAGGCCACCGCCAGGTTGATGTCGTTCTCGGTGATCGCACCGACACCGCGGCCGATGACCCGCAACGACACCTCGTCCTTCGCCTCGCCGAGGTCGATGTTGACCAGCGAGTCCTCGAGCGCCTCGACCGAACCGGCGACGTCGCCCTTGATGATGAGGTTGAGCTGGTCGACCTTGCCGGCCTTCAGCGCCTCGTCGAGGTCGTCGAGCGAGATGCGGCGGCGCCCCGCGGCGAGCTGTGCGTTGCGCTCTCGTGCCTGGCGGCGGTCGGCGATCTGGCGGGCGACGCGGTCCTCCTCGACGACGAGGAACGAGTCGCCTGCATTGGGGACCGACGTGAGACCCAGCACCTGCACCGGACGCGAAGGACCGGCCACGCCGACCGGATCGCCGTTCTCGTCCAGCATCGCCCGGACGCGGCCGTACGCGTCGCTGGCCACCACCGAGTCGCCGACGTTCAGCGTGCCGCGCTGCACGAGCAGCGTGGCCACCGGACCGCGACCACGGTCGAGGCGCGCCTCGATGACGATGCCCTGCGCGTCCTGGTCGGGGTTGGCTCGCAGGTCGAGCGCCGCATCCGCGGTGAGCAGGATGCCCTCGAGCAGCCCGTCGATGTTGACGTTGTTGCGCGCGGACACGTCGACGAACAGCGTGTCGCCGCCGTACTCCTCGGCGACCAGCCCGTACTCGGTGAGCTGCTGGCGCACCTTGGCCGGGTTGGCGTCCTCCTTGTCGATCTTGTTCACCGCCACGACGATCGGCACCTCCGCCGCCTGGGCGTGGTTGAGCGCCTCGATCGTCTGCGGCATGACGCCGTCGTCGGCCGCGACCACCAGCACCACGATGTCCGTAGTGGCGGCACCGCGGGCGCGCATGGCGGTGAACGCCTCGTGACCCGGGGTGTCGATGAAGGTGATCGGACGGTCCTG
>JAICKR010000115.1 GCA_025927835.1 Jatrophihabitans sp.
GCGACTTCGTCGCCGCCACCGGCGTGCGGCTCAAGGTCGTGGACGCGACCGCGCAGTTCCTTTCCGCGCTCGCCGGGGTCAGCGACCCGGAGGAGACGCGCAAGATCATCGGCCGCGAGTTCATCCGGGTCTTCGAGACCGCGGCGCGCGAGATCGTCGCGGAGTCCGAGGCCCACGGGGAGTCCGTCGACTTCCTCGTGCAGGGAACGCTGTACCCGGACGTCGTCGAGTCAGGTGGCGGCACCGGCACCGCGAACATCAAGTCGCACCACAACGTCGGCGGCCTCCCCGACGACCTGCAGTTCGCGCTCGTCGAACCGTTGCGCACGCTGTTCAAGGACGAGGTGCGCAAGGTCGGCGAGCAGCTGGGCCTGCCCGCCGAGATCGTCTGGCGTCAGCCGTTCCCGGGACCGGGTCTGGGCATCCGCATCGTCGGCGAGGTGAGCGCCGAGCGGCTCGACATCCTGCGCCGCGCCGACGCGATCGCGCGCGCCGAACTCTCGGACGCCGGCCTCGACCGCGACATCTGGCAGTGTCCGGTCGTGCTGCTCGCCGACGTCCGGTCCGTCGGCGTGCAGGGCGACGGCCGCACCTACGGCCACCCGGTCGTGCTGCGCCCGGTGTCGAGCGAGGACGCGATGACCGCCGACTGGACCCGCGTCCCCTACGACGTGCTGGAACGCATCTCCACCCGCATCACCAACGAGGTGCGCGAGGTGAACCGGGTCGTCCTGGACGTCACGTCCAAGCCGCCCGGCACCATCGAGTGGGAGTAGCCCAGGCGAAAGCAGGTCGTTCGAGCTAGCGTCGCACCGTGACGAACGCTGGAGACGGGGCCGCACCCCGCAGCCTGCCGCTGATCCTCGCGCGTGAGCTCTCGGCCAACCTGGCGACGCCGATGTTCCTGCTCGACGCGACGGGGATGCTCGTCTACTACAACGACGCCGCGGAGCTGATGCTCGGTCGCACCTATGCAGAGCTCGGAGCTGTGACGGCCGATGAGTTCGGTGCGATGTTGCAGCTGGCCGACGTCGACGGCACGCCGCTGCGGCGCCGGGACTCGCCCGCCGGGGTGGCGTTCATCAAGCGCGAGCCATCCCATCGAAGACTGGTGGCGACCACGCTGGACGGGCGACGGGGCACGTTCGAGTGCACGGCGTACCCGCTGTTCGGCAAGACGAACGAGATGCACGGGGCACTCGCCGTGTTCTGGCAGGCGACGTAGTGAAGCTGCGGGTGTGGGGTTCGCGCGGCTCGCTGGCCGCCCCGGGCGCGCATACCGTGCGCTACGGCGGCAACACGAGCTGCGTCGAGGTCCGCAGCGGGAGCGGTGACGTGATCGTGCTGGATGCAGGCACCGGCATCCGTCCCCTCGGCGTCCAGATGGCCGACGAGGGCGTGGAACGGATACACATCCTGCTCACGCACCTCCACCTGGACCACCTGCAGGGGCTCGGCTTCTTCCGGCCGCTGTTCCGGCCGGAGGTCACGGTGCACATCTGGGGACCGCCCTCGCCCGTCCAGCCGCTGACCGATCGGATCGGGACCTACATGTCGCCGCCGCTCTTCCCTGTCCGGCTCGCGGACATCCCGTCGACGGTGACGTTCCACGACTCGCCCGAGGAGCCGGTGGTCATCGGCGACCTCACGTTCCGGGCCTCGCTCGTCACGCACAACGGCCCGACGGTCGGCTATCGGATCGAGGAGAACGGCCGCTCCGTCGTCTACATGCCTGATCACGAGCCCGGCCTCGGCGTCGATCTCGCCGATCAACCTGCGGATTGGATCAGTGGCTACCACCTCGCGCGTGGCGCCGACGTGCTCCTGCATGACGCGCAGTACGGCGACGAGGAGTACGAGCGGCACCGCGGCTGGGGGCATTCCGCGATCGGCCACGTCGTCGCGTTCGCACGCAAGGCCGAGGTGGAGCGGTTGGTGCTGTTCCACCACGACCCGTACCACACCGACGAGGATCTCGAGGCGCTCGTCACCGAGGCGCGCAAGCTCTGGGGCGTGGACGAGCGGGTCTGCTCGGCGTGGGAAGGGATGACCATCGATCTCGACGACGACGCGGTGTCGCTCGCAACGGTTCCTGGATCAGCGCCCGGGTAGCGGTGTCACCTGGCGCCGTGACCCGGCCCGCCTCATCGAGTGGGAGCAGCGGCCGTCAGCCGCTGAGGTGGACGATCCCCAGCATGGCGGGCGGGTACGCCGGGGTCAGTCCGTCGATCGCCAGGTAGGTGCCGGGCGGGTAGTCGGTGTAGGTGCGGGTCTCGCTGGCCCCGGGGTCCAGCGGCATCATGCCGAGCTCTGGACCGGGCAGCAGCCAGGGCGGCGGGAAGACGCCCGGGTTGGCGGCGAACCAGTCGTGTGCCTGTTCGGCGGTGGTGCCGTCGACGACGGGAAGCAGAACCAGCTCGTTCGGTACGGCGTAGTCGTTGGTGAGCCGGAGCGTGCCGCTGGTCGGCAGCTCAGTGTCGCCGCCCCACCCACCGTCCGGCGTGGCGACGATGCTCGAGTCGGCATCGGCCGGGGTTCGGTCCTGCGGCTGGCCGGTGAGTTGGAAGCGGATGGCGCTGTCCAGATGCTTTCCGGTGTACGCGGCGATGACGTAGGTGCCGGCGCTCGGCAAGGTGAGGGTGTTGGCCCGCCCGCTGACCGAGACTCGGATCAGGCCGGGCCGGAAGTCGAACGCGTCGGAGGTCTTCGTGATCCCGTGGTTGTTCATGGTGATGTGGACGGTTGGCGGATCCGGAAGTGCGGCGTGTGCTGCCGGACGCCGCGTCGAAGATCAGCACGGCGCCGACCTCGTCGCAGATCTGCCGATAGGGCGCGGTGTCGATGGCCCGCGGGTAGGTGCTGGCGCCGCACCGTGACTGATGTGACCGCCGGACCCGACGTGCAGACCGAGCAGGGTGTCGCCGGGTCGCAGGACCGCCATGCACGCCGCCAGGTTCGCGGCCGAGCCCGAGTGCGGGGTCATGTTGGCGTACTCGGCACCGAACAGCCAGCGTGCGCGGCTGCGGGTCAACGCCTCCAGCGCGACATAAAAGGACGGACGGGGCTCACGCAGAGCTGACGGCTCGATCGGCGAACGGCGGCGGGCCGAGGAAGGTGAATCCGCCGTTGGCGCGGCCCGAGGCCATGACCCGATCGAAGTCGATCACCTGGTCTGTGGTGTCCGCCGGCCCGCTCGCGCCGAGGTAGAAGCCTTGGCACGCGCCGGGCGTGTGCAGGCAGAGAAGTCGCGTCGGCTCGCCGGTGACGAGGAAGGCGTGCGGCACCTCGCGTGGAGCGACGGCCACCCCGCCGGCGGTGACCTCCCGTTCGTCGCCGGCGATGTGCACCCGGATGCTGCCCTCGAGGACGAACATCGTCTCGTCCGCGGGATGGCTGTGCAGCGGCGTGGCCTTGCCTGCGGTCAGCACCTCTTCGTGCAGGAAGAACGCACCGTTGGTCTCCTCGGCGCGCACGAGCCAACGGTGGATCCCCCCGCCGAAGAACCACCGTTCCTCGGCGCCTTCGGCCGCCCTGACCAGGGGTGAAGCTGCAGGCGTGTTCATGGCGTCTCCTTCGTAAGACGAACGTCTCATGACTAGATTGCGGTATCATTACGGTGATGTCAACCGCGGACCTCACAACCGGCCGATCGGCGCAGAAGCAGCGGACCCACGCAGCGCTGTTGAGCGCTGCGCGAGAGCTGCTTGCCGACGGTGTGCTCCCGAGCGTCGAGGCGGCGGCCGCACACGCGAACGTGTCCCGCCCCACTGCATACCGGTACTTCCGGAGTCGGGACGAGCTGCTGGTCGCGGCGCATCCCGAGGTCGGGCGCAACAGCCTGCTGCCGACACATGCGCCCAGCGACGTGCACGAACGGTTGGACACGGTGGTGCGCTCCTTCGTTCGACTGATCGCCGAGACCGAGCCGCAGCAGCGGGCGATGCTTCGCGCCGCGCTCGACGGTGCTTCGGCGGAGAAGCTGCCGTTGCGGCAGGGACGGGCGATCGGCTGGATCGAGGAGGCGCTCGAGCCGGTCACACCGCAGCTCGGCGTCGCGGGCGTACATGCGCTGGCGCTTGCCATTCGCAGCGCGATCGGCATCGAGGCGCGCGTCTGGCTGACGGATGTCGGCACCGTCGGCAAGCGCCACGCGGAGCGACTCATGGCGTGGACGGCGCGCGCCCTGCTCGATGCCGCATTGCACGACCCACAGTCGCTGCCGCTGCGCTGACACGCGGCACTCATCCCCGGCTGGGATACCGCTGGACCGGTTGGCGATCGACTTGCAGCTTGGCCGCAGAGGAATAGGTTCCGGCTGAGGGGAACACCCCCGGGGGACATGTGGAGGGTTGTCATGGCCGGACCGGAACTCACCCTTGCGTGGTGGGACAAGAACAGGGCGAAGACCCTGCCGCCGACGGGATTGGGCAAGGCGCTGCAGGGGTACGAGAAGGCCCTCAAGGGCTTCGCGCAGACGGTCTCCCGACCGGGCGCCGGCGGCTTGGACTCGGATTTCAAGATCCTGGAGACCGCGCAGGCCGAGGTCGAGAAGATGATCAAGGCCACGTCCATGAAGTGCAACAAGTCGCTGCACAAGGACACCATCGACAACCTGGCCAACCCCGCCTAGCGGCCGTTCGTCAGCCGCGTAGCAACGCGCGGGCCTCGGCGAGTGCCGGCTCGTAGCGCAGGGACGCGAACAGCCGTTCGGCCTCGGTGAGGACGTCGGCGGCGCCGGGATCGCCGAGGGCACGCAGGCAGCGACCCTGGCCGAGCAACGCGAATGCGTGCTCGGGCACGTTGCCGAACTGCGCCCAGCGCTCGGCCGAGTCGGCGAAGAGCACCGCCGCCTCGGCGGTGTACCCGTCCGCTTCGGCAAGCAGCGCGCGAGCGGCCGCAACCGCGTGCTCGACGAACGGCGTCCGCGCTTCGACCCCGACCACCAGTGGCCGCACCAACTCGACGTCGCCGATCGCGAGCCCGCAGCGCACGAAGTCCGCCAAGCTCGCCGGGTACAGCGGTTCGGCCGTCACCGAGACGTGCGCGAGCTCGGTCAGGAGTTGCCGAGCCTCGGCCGGCCGGTCGAGGGCGACCAACAGTTGCAGCGACCCGCTCGTCGAGGCCAAGGACTGGTAGGGCGTCGGTGCATGCCTGACCTCCGAGGCCAGCTCGTCGACGTCGATGTCGACCTGTGCGCCGGCACCGCGATGCGCCCGTACCTCACGGTTGACCGAGCGGGCCATCAACTTCACGGGCACGTCCCCGGTCGCCGTCGCTTCCGCGAGGACGACATCGGCTTCGTCCAGGAGCCCGTCGACGAGCCCGGACTGTGTTCGCGCGCGTAGGGCGACCGCGCGCATGTAGAGATGCATGGCCGGTACGCCCCGGGCTGCGCAGAACGCCATCGCCTCCTCGCACACCTCGAGGACGGCCCTCGGCCCGTCGAACATCGAGATCCCGACGGCGAGATTGGCGTAGATGACGCCGGCGTCGCGGCTCGGATTCTGCTCCATCGCGAGGGTCAGTGCGCGGCGCATGTCGTCGATGCCGCTGCGATCACCCCGAAAACCGCGAGCTCCGCCCAGGAAGCCGAGGGCGCGGGCCGGTTCCGGTACCCCGAGATCCTCGGCCACCTGCAGCGCACGCTGCGCGGCCTCGATCGCCTGCGCATAGTCGCCGTTGACGAAGACCTCGCCGGCAACCTCGATGTGCGCGTCCACCAGTTCCGGGCCGGGGTGCGCCTCGAGCAGTTCGACGGCGCGCAGGCCGGCGTCTCCGGCGTGCTCGCCGAGGATCCAGCGGATGATCGACAGGGCCATCAGCGCCCGGCCTGCGCCCAAGGCGTCTCCGGTCGCCTCGTAGCGGGCGAGCGCGTCCTCGACCGCGTCGCGCGCCTCGAGCTGACGGCCGAGCGGGACCAGCGCCTGCCCCCAGAGTTCGAGCAGCCGGGCTCGTTGCGGATGGTCGTCGGGAGCGATGTCGAGGGCACGGCGCACGCTCACTTCGGCCCGTGCCGCGTCCAGCGCCGTGGCCCGCTCGGCGGCCAGCGACAGGCAGCGGATCGCGTCGTCGCGCAGGGCCGCCTCGCTGTGGTGACCTGCGGCGAGGGTGAGGTCGAGCGCGGTGAGGTAGTGGTGCGCCAGCACGTCGGCCAGGTCCTCGATCCGCTCGCCGGCGCGACCCTCCAGCCACGCTGCGGCCGCGCGGTGCCGCGTGGCCCGGGCCGTGCGCGGGATCTGCGCGTAACACACGTCGCGCACCAGCAGATGCGAGAACGCGTACTCGTGTTCGTCCTGCATCGAACTCGTGCGTGCCTCGTGCACGAGCTCCTTGCGGGCGAGCTCGTGCAGGGCGTCCGTCACGTCCTGCAGTGCGCGGCCGCCGAGCTCGGCGAGCGCGCCGGCCCAGAACACCTTGCCGATCACCGCCGCGTCCTGCAGCAGGCTCTTGCGGTCCTGGGCGAGGGTGTCGAGCCGGGCCGCGATGAGTGCCTGCACGGAGTCGGGCAGCTCCGCGACATGCTGACGCAGCCGGCCCTGGTCGTCGAGCAGCCGGACGAACTCGCCGGCGTAGAGCGGGTTGCCGCCGGACTGCTCGAGCAACGTCTCGTGCGTGTCCTCGGACAGCGTGGAACGGCCGAGCAGGGACGTGATCAGCTGCGAGGTCTCGTCCTTGCTGAGCGGCCCGAGGTCGAGGCGCTGGGCATTGCGGACGTTCACCCCGAACGTGGGGTGCTGTTCGTAGAGCTCCGGACGTGCGGTGCACAGCACGAGCAGTGGCACGTCGCGAGTGCGGTCGCACAGCTCCTCGAGGAAGGCCAGGAACGCGTCGTCGGCCCAGTGCAGGTCCTCGAACAGCAGGACGGTCTCGCGCTGTGCGGCCAGCGACTCGAGGAACCGACGCCACGCAGCGAACGACTCGTCCTGCGCCGCGGCATCGCCGGGCAGGCCGGCGAGCGGCGCGAGCCGAGCCTTGAGCCAGAGTCGATCGGCCGCGTCGGCCGGCAGCGCCCGATCCAGCTTCGCCGCCGCCTCGTCGGCCGTGTCGCTCTCGAGAATCCCGCACTCCGCCTTGACGATCTCACCGAGTGCCCAGAACGCGATCTTGTCGCCGTAGGGCAGGCAGTGTCCCTGCCGCCACCGCACCAAACCCGGCCGGTCCTCGATGTAGTGCAGCAGTTCGGCGCCGAGCCGGCTCTTGCCCATGCCCGGCTCGCCGACGAGGACGACCAGCGCGGTCGAGCGCTGCTGCGCGGTGCGCTCGAACGTGCCGGTGAGCAGCGACTTCTCCCAGTCACGTCCCACGAGCGGGGTGCTGTGGCCGCGCGTGATGTCGGTGCCGAGGCGGGCGCGTGGGCGTAGCGGCTGCCACACGACGAGTGGCTCGCTCTTGCCCTTCACCTGTGCGGTGCCGAGCGCCTCGTAGTCGAAGACCCGTTCGGTCTGGCGATACGTCGCCTCCGACACCGCCACGCCGTTGATCGGTGCGACGCCTTGCAGTCGGGACGCGGTGTTGACGACGTCGCCGGTGGCAATGCCCTGGCCGAGCTCGGGACGCGCGCCGAGGTCGACGACCGCCTCGCCGGTGTTCACGCCGATGCGGACCTGCAGTGACAGCGTCGGGTCGGCAGCGTTGAGATCCGCGACCGCATCGATAAGTTGCAGGCTGGCCCGAACCGCGCGTTCCGCGTCGTCCTCGTGCACGACCGGCGCACCGAACACCGCCATGATGGCGTCGCCGATGAACTTCTCGACCGTGGCGCCGAACCGCTCCAGCTCGGCGCGCGCTCGCTCCTGGTAGGGGCGCAGCCGGGCCCGCACGTCCTCCGGATCGGCGAGTTCGGACGCCGAGGTGAATCCGACGAGATCGCAGAAGAGGACGGAGACGACCTTGCGCTCCTCGCGCGACGGGGACGGACCCGCGCCCGCCTGCGGCGCGCCGCAGAACGGGCAGAATGCGAACTCGCCGGACGTGTCCTTGCCACACGCTGGGCAGCTCGGCACGGGCTCAGTTTAGGTCTCAGCGCGCGCCGCGGTAGCGGTGTTCCGGACGGCCCGTCGCGCCGTAGCGCAGGGCCAGCTTCACCACCCCGTGCCGCTCGAGGTACGTCAGGTAGCGCTGCGCGGTCGCTCGGCTGATGCCGACGGTCTCGGCGACCTCTGCGGCCGAGACATCATCCGTGCTCGCGGCCACCGCGTTGCGCACCAGCTCGAGGGTCGGCGCCGAGTGTCCTTTGTCCGGCCGGCTCAGTGCCGACGCGGGAGCACGCAACATGCCGAACAGCTCGTCCACGTCTGCCTGCTCGGCCTCGTCCGGCAGTCCGGTGAGGCGGCGCCGAAGTCGCTGGTACGCGACCAGCCGTTCGGCAAGAACGTTGAACCCGAACGGCTTCACCAGATAGTGCAGCGCGCCGAGTTGCATCGCCTGCCTCACCGACGCGATCTCCCGTGCGGCCGAGATGACGATGACGGCAGGAGGATCGGGTTCGTCGAGCAGCGAGCGGACGACTTCGAGACCGCTGCCGTCCGGTAGATAGATGTCCATCAGTACGACCTGGGGCTTCGTGTCGCGTGCCTGCGTCAACGCCTCCTGCGCCGAGTGCGCCTGGCCGACGACGCGGTAGCCCGGAACGCGTTCCACGAACGCGGCGTGGATTGCTGCGACCCGGTAGTCGTCGTCGACGACCAACACGTCGAGCACGTCGGCGGTCACGGCGGGCTGCCCGCGTCGACCGCCGTGGCCGCCGGGCGTTTGGGTAGCTGCACGGTGAACCGCGCACCCGGACCGGTCGAGACCTCGATCGACCCGTGCAACCGGACGATGAGCCGATGTATCAAGGCCAGACCGAGCCCGCCGCGGCGTCCGTCCATCGCGGGCTTCGTGGTGAATCCGTCCTGGAAGATCAGGTGCTCGGTGCCGGGCGCAATACCCGGGCCGTTGTCGGTCACGGTCACCGTGACGTGCGCCGACTCCTCGACGATCTCGACGACGACGCGGCGGGGTGCGGCGGCTGTCGCCACCGCGTCGAAGGCGTTGTCGATGAGATTGCCGACGATCGTGGTGAGCGCCTGCACCTTCTCCGGTGTGTCGCCGAGCCACGTCTCCGGAGAGATCACGAACTCGATGCCGCGCTCGCTTGCTTCCGCCGCCTTGCCGAGCAGCAGTCCGACGATCTGCGGCGTCGCGATGTGCGTGCGCAGGGTGTTGTCGAACTCGGCTGCCGTGCCGCGCACCTCGGTCACGTAGCAGAGCGCCTCGTCCGTACGGCCCAGCTCGAGCAGGCCGGCCACGGCATGCATCCGGTTCGAGAACTCGTGCTGCTGCGCCCGCAGCGATTCGGTGAGGCTTCGCTCGCCGTCCAGTTCGCGCAGCAGCGCGGACATCTCGGTGCGGTCGCGCAGCGTCACCACTGCACCGTTCGGCCGGCCGCCGAAGGTGACCGGCATGCGGTTGATCACGAGACAGAAGTCGTCGGTGAACACGATGTCGTCCTGCTTCGTGCCGCGACCGGCGAGGACGTCGCGAAGCCGCCCGTCGGGCAGCACCTCATCGAGGCGGCGGCCCACCGCGCCCACCGGCAGCCGTAGCAAGCGTTGTGCCTCGTCATTCACGACGTTGACCCGGTCGTCCTTGTCGAAGGCGAGGACGCCCTCGCGAATGCCGTGCAGCGTCGCTTCCCGTTCCTGCAGCAGCCGCGCGATCTCGTCCAGCTCCAACCCGAACGTGCGATGCTTCAGCCGCCGCGCCAGCCCCCACGAAGCAAGGGCGCCGACGCCGAGCGCGATGGCGAACCACACGGCGAACGAGGGCAGCTCGCGCCACAGCGCGCTAGACACCGAGCTCTCGGGGATGCCGACGGACACTTCGCCGGCCATGGTGCCGGTGGGGCCGTACAGCGGCGCGAGGGCGTTCGCCGACGGTCCGGTGCTTCCGTTGTCGGTGCGTACGTGCACCTTCCCGTCGCGCGTGACGATCTGCTCCTCGACGCGCTTGCCGACCAATGCGGGATCGGGATGCGAATGGCGCACCCGGTTCATGTCGATCAGCACGACGTAGGACGCCCCGGTCTGGCGCTGCGTCTCGGACGCGAAACGCTGAATCGTGCCCGCACATCCGGGCCGTTCGACCGCCATGCAGGAGCGGATGGCCGGAACGCCGGCCACCGTCTCCGCGATCGACGCGGCACGCGACTCGTAGTGGGAGTCGAGGTGGTTGCGCTCGGCGTTCGCGAACAACCCGAAGCCGACCGCCATCGTGACCGTCAGGATCACCAGCTGGGCGACGAATATCTGGCTGGAGAGCTTGCGCATCCGGGTGCGCATGGTGCTCATAGTGACGCCCATTGTCCGTCGTGCACTCGGCGCGAACAAGCAAGTGGCCGTGCGCAGAACGCGCAAAACCCCGATCTATGCGGGGAACGCGGGATTCCGCCGCAACCGCGACGTGAACTCGGTCCCGTCCTTACCGTCGCTGCCAACTTCACGACAGCATCGAGAGGACGACATCACATGGCCGTGCCAGAGACAGCCGGCGCCGCACGTATCGAGATCACCGGACTCACGAAGCGCTTTCTCACACCCAAGGGTGAGCCGTTCACTGCGGTCCGTGACGTCACGTTCACCGTCGAGCCGGGGCAGTTCTGCGCCATCGTCGGCCCGACGGGGTGCGGCAAGTCGACCACGTTGGGCCAGGTGTCCGGGCTGGAGCAGGCGAGCGCCGGCTCGGTGAAGGTGGGCGGCCGTGAGGTACGCGGCATCACCAAGGGCGTGAGCTTCATGTTCCAGTCCGACGCGCTGTTCCCGTGGAAGAGCGTGCTCGGCAACGTCATGATCGGCCCGTCTCTCGCCGGGATGCCGCGCAAGGAAGCGACCGCGCTCGCGCGTGACTGGCTGCGTCGGGTCGGTCTGACGGGGTTCGAGGA